>JBJDWY010000001.1:0-21640 GCA_051866255.1 Anaerovibrio sp.
AAACTGGCAAGAAACCCTTATATGGCACGGTTTTGAAGTCGGGTATAAATTATCGAATGTAATTATTGAGGGTATTTTACCCTATTATAGATAAAAAAGCTATCATCTGCGTTTGCTCCCTTGCAAAACATCAGCATGATAGCTTTTTCATTATATTGTTTATTATATTGCTTATTTTGTTTTTTGTTACGGCTTATCTGGTCTCCTCTATCATAGAGGTCGCAATAGATGTAATCTCCTCACTGCGCGCAGTCACCGCTTCTACATTGGCGGAAATTTCCGCAATAAAGTTATTGATTTCCTGTGCTTTCTTTTCAACGGCATTGGAAATCTTTTCCATAGTCTTAATCTCCTGGGCAGTCTGCCGCTGGCTTTCCTGAGATGTATGTGCAACCGTTTCAGATTCCCCTGCCAGCTTGCGCACCTCGGCTGCCACTACAGCAAAGCCGCGTCCTGCTTCTCCGGCATGGGCCGCTTCAATAGCAGCATTCAGCGCCAGCAGGTTCGTCTGGCTGGCAATCCAAACAATTTCCTGCATTACATTGGCAAACTCATCCATTTTTTCACCAACCACATCCGTACCCGAGCGCAGGCGGCTGGCAACGTTCAGCAAATCATTTATCTGATGGGAAATCTTATCAATATGCTCGGAGTTTACCATGCTTGACTGGGATACCTCCTGCATGGCATCCACAATATCCTCAACCTGCTTGTGCAGGAGACGATTTTTCTCCTCACGCTCCAGCATATTCTGATGGATGACCTCATTCTGCTCCCTTATGTGAGACTGCTCCTTGATCAGGCAATGGCGCTCATAGTCCACACAATTATCCGGGACATTGATACCTCGCTTCAAGGCATTAGCAAAACGCTCGCAGCTGCCATAGCCGCAAGCATGGCAATTTATCTCCCGGGATTCCCTGGTGTGCTTTTCCAGAGCCTCATAGGTTTCCTCCAGATCTTCGCCCTTTTCAAATAAGCCATGCACATCCTTATTGTCATATTTGCGCATAAAATCCGACAATTTCAATTCCTTGTCAAACCGCTCATAAGGATCGTATTTTACCCCGCTGCCGGTATTATGAATCTGCTGGGCGGCCTTCGCCTGCTTGCGCTCATTGGTCTGAGCATCAATGTCATCCAGGGCACAATCATGACAGGTACCTGTACCCAGATTACAGCCAAATTCGCAATTAAGAACGTCCACGACTCCTGGCAATGCCTTGCCGGCCTTCCTGCGCTGCAGGTACTCCCGCAGATACGGATAGGCCAGCTGCGTAGACTCAATCTGGCGAATCCAGATGTCAGGCTCAGTTATGCGGATATTCTCCTTCAAACCTCCCGGACGGCTGAATGTATGCCCCAGTCCGGAAGGAATCCCCTCAAAATCAGTTTCGGCATAACGTGATAATGTAATCCCTTCCTGCTGGATATACTGCTGCAGCTTCGCCAGCGTCACATTATAATGCACCAGTCCGTCATTATTCCTGTCCTCAATCTCATCAGACTTTGCCACGCACGGTGAAAGAAAAGCCAGCTTGTCGGTCACGTTCAGGTATTTGCGCAGATATACTGCCAGGCACATGAGAGGGCTCTGCACCGGAGACAATGATGCCAGCAAATCCGGCAGGTATCGCTCACAATAATTCACGATAGCAGGGCAAGGCTGGGCAATGACGGATTTCAAATTCCGTTCCTTTATCGCACGCAAATAGCCCCATGTGGTAATATCAGCTCCCATAGACACATCATAAATATGCTTAACGCCGCATGACTTCAGCCAGCCAAACAGCCGCTTTGGCTCCCTGATATTTGTAAGCACCGCTGGTGCAGCAACTACCGTAATAGACTCGCCGCGCTTCAGGTCTTCAAAAAATCGCACCGTATCATCCTGATAATCCCTCGCTCCATGGTCACAGGCTTCCATGCAGGCACCGCAATGAATACAATACTCATCGTCAAGCTTTACCTTGCGGCTGCCGTCCGCTGCATGATAGGCATGATTAGCGCAATCAACAGGACAAACTGCTATGCACTTATTACAGCCAGTACATTTTTCTTCAATCGTGAAAATTCTCCCTTTTGACATCTGTGACATTAAATCTTATCCCCCCACAGGTTATCCGGCATATATCTTCTTTCTCAGCCAGATGTTTCTTTTGGATTTTCTTTATACCCGACTAAAATACCTTGCTTCCACTTTTTAGTATACCAAAAAACAAGGTATTTTTACAACTACTTAAGTCCTATATTTTGAATATTTTATTAATATATAAGCATTTTTGCATAAAAAAGAGCAAATATATTACACCTTCTTGCTGCAATATATTTGCTCTTTCTGTGCGCTAATAATACTCTGTATTTATGGCACTCGCTCATACATCTGCGTACATAGCCCATAATATAACTTTCTGTACGTTGATGATCTTCTGTATTTATAACCGCTACATCCCGGTCTCATTTATCTGCCCTGAAAAACAGGCTGGCGTTTTTCCTTGAAAGCAGCAACACCATCACGGAAATCATCCGTATCCAGCAGTACGGCTGAAGTTTCTGCCTCAAAATTCAAGGTTTCCTCCAAAGAGGCACCATACATGCCGATGCCTTCCTTGGCCTTCATCACAGCCAGAGGCGCCTTGGAGGCAATCAGTTCAGCCACCTGCCGCACCTTTTCCGGCAGCTGCTCAGCCGGTACAACAGCGTTCACCAGCCCCCATTCCCTGGCGATCTCAGCAGACAGCGGCTTTGCAGTCAGCATCAGCTCCTTCGCCCTTGCCTGCCCGATGCATCGCGCCAGATAAAAGAAACCGCCGCAGTCCGGGGACAATCCCACGTTGACAAAGCTCTGAATGAATTTCACACCCTCTGCTGCATACACCAGGTCACAGGCTATGGCCAGATTGAAGCCCGCACCTGCGGCTACACCGTTTACCATGGCAATTATCGGCTTGGTAGCGGCACTAATCGCCTTGACCATGCCGCCCACCTGGCTGATAAAGGCTTTCCTGTCCGCCAGGCTATTGAGGGTGTCCAATGACGGCAAATCACCGCCTGCCGAAAAAGCCCTGCCAGTACCGGTCAGAATCATCACCCTGACGTCAGGATTGTTTTCAGCCCTTTCTATAGCTGCAATAACGCCATGTACCAGCTCCAGGCTCATGGAGTTAAGGCTTTGCGGCCTGTTCATGGTAATAGTTGCCACATTGCCATCTTCGCTGTATAAAACAGCCCCTGCTTCCATGCATTTACTCATAAGAATCCCCCTCACCATATCATAACCATATCATAACTATATGTAACTACATATAGTCTCATGTAATCTCATGCTATCTCATGCTATCAAATGCTATTACATAGTTGCACTTCTCCCTGCACTTTATCGCACATATTTCTGAAAAGCCTCTGCATCGGATACAGGCATCTTCACAGTCAGCAACGTTCCCTGCTCATCATAATCTATGGCCTCCACTTTGCCGAGATTGTGCAGCTCCGTAACCAGCGCCCCCTGGTCATAAGGAATGCACAAGGTCAGCGTTACCTGCCCCTGATTGAAAAAACTTTTTATTTTTTCACGCAGCATCTTCAGTCCCTGCTCATCCTTGGCAGAAATCACCACACCGTCCCTGCCTTGCAGCATCCGGGCGGCAACGTACTCATTTTCCCGTTCTGACTCCGGCAGCTTGTCCGCCTTGTTGAACACAAACACAGAAGGCTTATCCTGGGCACCAATCTCCCGCAGCACTTCCATAACCGCCTTGATCTGCAATTCATAATTTGCATCGCTGGCATCCACCACATGCAGCAGCAAATCCGCTTCCACTGTCTCCTCCAGCGTTGCCTGAAAGGCACTGACGAGGGTATGGGGCAGCTTCTGAATAAAGCCAACCGTATCCGTCAGCAGAAGCTCCTGCTTTTCATCCAGCTCCACCAGCCTGGTAGTAGGGTCCAGGGTGGCAAAGAGCTTGTCCTCCGCCAGCACCTCATCCCCTGCCGCCAGCGCATTCAGCAGGGTGGACTTTCCGGCATTGGTGTACCCCACCAAGGCTGCCGTAGGAATACGGGAGTTTTTCCGCTGGGACCTGTGCAGCTGCCGTTGGTTTTTCAGCTTGGCAATCCGTTCTTCCAAATCATGAATCCTGCCATGAATCCGCCGCCTGTCCATTTCCAGCTTTGTTTCACCCGGTCCCCGGGTACCGATGCCGCCTCCCTGCCGGGAAAGCACTAGTCCCTGACCACCCAGCCGTGGCAGGTTGTACCTGAGCTGTGCCAGCTCCACCTGCAGCTTCCCGGCAGCAGACCTTGCCCGCTGGGCAAAAATATCCAGAATCAGGGCTGTCCTGTCCACCACCCTCAGGCCGGTACTCATTTCCAGATTGCGCTGCTGGGAAGGACTGATTTCATCATCCACAATCAGCAAATCCGCTTCCACATTCTGTGCCAGCATGCCAATCTCATCAACCTTGCCCCTGCCCAGGAAAAAAGCATTATCAGGCTTCGCCTTGCGCTGAATTACCTTGCCTGCCACCTGTGCTCCGGCAGTCTCTGCCAGCCCCTTCAGCTCTGCCAGGGAATCTTCAATGCTCCAGCCCCCCGATGAAGCATTGTAATCCACTCCTGCCAAAATCGCCCTTTCCTGCCGCTTTTCAGTCTCCTTCATCTGGTTGCGCCCCAGCTCCTTGTTGATAGCTGTCACCAGCTGCATCAGGTTGTAGCGGTTCAAATCCCCTATAGGCAGTTCCTTGGTACCATGCACCACATAGCCGCCGCTTTCCGTCAGCTCGCCGCTCAAAAATGCCATGCTGCCATATATTTTGCCATCCTTCATGCCGATGGCAGCCATCACATCAAAGCGCATGCTGCGCAGGGATGACAAATCCGGCGCACTTAGCCGGGTGTCACTGCTGGGGTGGGTATGCACGCACCGCACGCCTGACAGGCGGTTTTCCGATTTTCGCTGCCTGATTTCCGGCAGGTCAACCGTGGCATCATCGCCTACGGATACCTGCAGCACCTTGCCTTGACGATTTATATAGACAGCTACTTCCCGTTGCAGCTCTGCCGTCACTGCCAGCATCAGCTCTGCCATTTCACGGGTAATCAGCTGACCGGCAGGCACAGCCAGCTCATATAGCCCTTCCAGGCTGGCAAGCACGCCTTTCTTGATATTATTCAGCTCACCATGTATCATCATACCGCCTCCAATCAGCGTCGGATTGTCTCTGTTAATCTATACTTTATATTATAGAACAAATATTGCAAAATAGCAAATTTTGGTAAATAAATTTATCTGCGCTGGCATAATGAACGCAGAAAAGCGGCTCCGGATACTCATGGTGTACACAAAGCCGCTTTTTAGATTTAAGCTATAAAATTATTTTCCTGCTTCCAGCGCATCCCATGCCGCATTGGCACGTTCTACGAATACATTGCGGACAGCTTCGTTTTCGCCGAGGCCATGAATGTATGTCTCTACCTTGATGCCTTCCTTCTCAAGAATGCTCTTGTGGGAGTCTTCCTCACTACCTGCCATATCGTTGTTGGCATGGTCACCGGCAACCATCATAAACGGCATAATGGTAACCTTCTTGATCTTCTTCTCCTTCAGCTTCGGCAGGATAGTCTCCAAGCTTGGCCAGCCCTCTACAGTCTCAATAAATACGTTGTCGTAGCCCATCTCCTGCAGCTTTTCCTGAATAACTGCATAGTAGGCATTGGCAATATTCGGTGTGCCATGAGCCATCATGACAATGCCCTCGCCCTTTTTCGTCTTTGGGAACTGGGTAGCAAAGGCTTCCAGCACCTCAGTTACATCGTCAGCCTGCTCCTCCTGGCCCTGCCAGTACATCAGCGGCGTGCCAATGGTAATCTTCTTGAAATCCTGCTTGTAGCTGTTGAACACACCCAGCTTGTAGTTGTACTCCATGCCCGGAATGATGTCCAATGTGGTCAAGGCAACCCTGGTATAGCCCTCTGCCTTCAGCTGTGCCAACGCTTCCTCAGGGGTAGGATACTTGATGCCCTCATTGGCTGCCACGCGGTCAATAATGATGTGGGAGGTATAGGCAGTCACAACCTTTACACCCGGGTGAGCTGCCTTGATGCCCTCGATGGTAGCATCAATAGTCTTGGCACGGGTGTCCGTAAAGGTGGTGCCAAAGGTCATTACCACGATGGCATCCTTGTCAGCCAATCCCTGCAAATCCGGGTTTTCATAGACCTGCACACCCATCTGGGATGCTGCCAAAAGGGCAGGGGTAGCAGTCTTTACCTCCGGGTTCAGCTCATAGGCTGCCTCAGAAGCAGCAGGGCTCACGGTAAATACTGTGCCTACGGCAACAGCAGCTACAAAAAATTTCTTCCAGTTCTTCATAAAATATTCCTCCTAAAGAAAAAATACTATATATCTTCCTGCCTTAACAGCAGGAAAACTGACAACATTTTTTGCAGCTCATACATTCATTGATGTTGGCGGGCTGAATATATCTTGTTTCTTTCAGCCTCTGTAAAAATAATATATAAAATAAGATTAAATTGCTTGATTATCTGATACTTATTGGACAATCAAGCGGATAATCATTAGAAATTTTCCAAGCAATTATCCCAATATCACTTTTCTATGCTGCTGTTTTTGCGCAGCAGGTACAAAAAGTAGGGCGTGCCCAAAAATGCAGTCATAATGCCTACATTGACCTCTGTCTTTTCTATCAGCACCCTGCCCAGAGAGTCGCAGAACAGCAGGAACACGCCACCTGCCACAATGCTGGCTGGCAGCAGGTGCTTGTGGTTTGGCCCCACCAGCATGCGCATCATGTGAGGGATAATCAGCCCTACAAAGCCGATGCTGCCGCTGATGCAGACACTGGCCGCCGTTGTCATGGCAGAAACCAACAGCAGTATCAGGCGGTATTTTACCACCGGCATGCCCACTGCCTTTGCCTCTGCCTCGCCAAGAGCCAGGATATTCAGGTGCCGTGCCATCAGCAGCATAATGGAAATACCTGCTGCAATAGGCCCGATGCCCATCAGGACATGCTCCCAGCGGCGATAGTCCAGGCTGCCGATAGTCCAGAAAAGATACTGCTGCAGCTTGTATTCATCCATGACTACCAGCAGGGCTGCCGTAATGGCCCCTAGCAGCATGCCCACCACCACGCCTGACAGCAGCAGTGTCAGCACCGGAATCCTGCCGTTCCTGGTGGCCAGGCCGATAGTCAGGAACACGGCACAGATGGCGCCTACAAAGGCAAAGGCCGGCATGGCAAACATGTTCACAGCATTTACCCCCAGGCTGATAGCTACCACAGCGCCTACTGTGGCACCGCTGGATACGCCTATAATGCCCGGGTCTGCCAGGGGATTGCTGAAAATCCCCTGCAATATAGTGCCGGAGGCTGCCAGCCCCGCTCCCACCATGAAGCCCACCAGGGTACGGGGGGAGCGGATAAACATCAGCACAGCCTCCTGCTGGGCTGAGACATTTACATCCTGCAGCACAGGCAGCCCCAGCTTGTGGCAGCACCAGGCTGCCACCTGCAAAAAGCCCAGGTCATACTGACCGGCTGACAGGGAAAAAACAAAGGTCAGGAGCAGCATGGCAGCCAGCACTGCACCCACCAGCTTGCGGTGATACGTCATGCTTCCCCACCTCCCATTGCAGATGTGCCCGGAGCTTTTGCCGGATTTTCTGCAGCTCTATCATCACTGCCGATAATCGTTGCCAAAAGCCGCAGCTTTTCTGCATCCATAGGCTCCGGCACTGTGTAAATATCCGCGTGGCCCGTCTCAGGGTTGCGCCCCGACCTGATAGGTACGCCGTAGCCATTGGTCAAAAGCTCATCAGTCAGCACCCTTTCAGGCACATCATCGGCAATAATCCTGCCCTGCCTTGCCAAAAGCAGCCTGCTGCAGTACCTGGCAGCCAGGTTCAGCTCGTGGACAACCATCACCACGGTTTTTCCCCGATGGCACAGCTCCTGGCAGAAGCGGAAAATTTCCTCCTGATAGAACAGATCCAGCCCGGCCGCCGGTTCATCCAGAAACAGCACCGGCGTCTGCTGGGCCAGCACCTTCGCCAGCAGCACCCTCTGCCGCTGGCCGCCGGAGAGAGCGCGGATAGGCTTGTCCGCCATTTCCAGCACCCCGGTGTATTCCATGCAGGCAGCCGTGATTTCCTTGTCCTCATCGCTCTGCTGCTGCCACCATTTCCGATATGGGTAACGTCCTGCCATGACAATATCCCTGGCTGTATAATCAAAGGTCAGCTCCACCTGCTGCTGGAGATAGGCAATCTTTTTCGCCAGCTCCCTTTCCTGATAAGCCCCTATCTCCCTGCCTGCCAGCAGCACCCTGCCGGACCACACCGGCAGGAACCCCCGCAAGGCCTTTAGCAGGGTACTTTTTCCGGCACCGTTTTTGCCGATGATGCCTACAAACTCACCCTTGCCGATGCTCAGGCTGATATTGTCCAGTATAGGATTTTGCCCGTTATATCCGGCTGTGATATTTTCAGCCTGAATAATCACATTACTCATCCCATCACTCATACTCATATATAAAGCATCCCTCACTCCACCGCAGACAAATGCTGCTGGTCAGCCAGCTTGAATTCGTCACCATAAACAGTATAGGCAATCTCCTGCACAGCAAAGCAGAAATCCTGGGAAGCGGTATAAATATACGCATCCCTAGGCTCCCGGATGCTGCCGGACTGAATCGCCTTCATCTGCTGCAGGGCAGGGTCCTTCAGATACTTGTCCCGGAAGCCCTGAATGTCAAAGGTCCCATGGGCGTTGTAGGTAGGCAGGAAAATCATATCAGGATTCATCTGCACCATCATTTCCTTGGTCAGCTTGTCTCCCCTCTTCAGGCCGTACTCAGACAGGCAGTTGGTCACACCGGCCAGGGTACATGCATCATCATAGATGCAGTCCTTGCCGCCGTAATTGTTCATCAGAGAAATCAGGAGTACCCTCTTTCTTGCCTCCTGGGGGATTTTATCAACCTTTGCCTTGATTTCTGCCAGCTTGTCATCCATCATGCCCACCAGCTTGTCACCTCGCTGGGGCTCCCCCACAGCTGCGGCAATCAGCCTGATATTGTCTCGGATATCCGGCAGATTCTTGGCTCCCTTGACCACCACTACATTAATCCCCATGTTCCGCAGGGATTCCACATAATCAATATCGCCCCAATTGGCGGCAATCACCAGGTCAGGTTCCATGGCGAGGATTTCCTCCACCTTGGGATGGCGCACCTTGTTGGGAATGTTTTTGCCCAGCTCCACCACATTGGAGCTGACAGTGTCATCCACCAGCACGTTGGCACATACTACCCTCTCAGGCTTTACCAGCCCCAGGAGGATATTGTCCGTGCTCATGGTGAGGCTGACAATCCGCTGTGGCTTTGCCTGAAAGCTCACCACGGTTCCCTGGTCATCTGTGACCTGGTAGCCCCCTTCGGAGGCACTATCCTGGCTGCCGCAGCCGCTAAAAAATGCTGTCAGCACCAGCAAAAACAACAGCAGCATTAAACTTGCCGGATTCTTTCTGCACATCAATGCAAACCACTCCTTTTCGCCCATCAAAAAAGCCTTTCCCCCGGCAGAGGGAAAAGCCATCAACTTGCAGCCCTGTCAACAGGCCACAAATCCCCTTCCCATCGCTCGCAGGTACTGTACACAGCCAGCTTGCTGCAGCATGGCTGTCATATCATTCGGTGATTGCTAAACAGGCAATTCTTCTGGCTTAGGTTCATGGCTTGTCTGCGCCTTCTCAGGTTTCCCCAATGACATAACTTATGCAGACTCGCTCCCCTTACAGCGGCGGGACCGCGCCGGCTTCGACCGGCTTCCTTATTGAGTCTTTCGACACCTGTTCCAAATATTCAGCTCTGAAAATAATTGTAGCACAAATTTCAGTAAAAATAAACCCTCCCACGAGAAAAACAGGATAGAAAAAACGCTGCCGTCCAAAAGGGCAGCAGCGCTCTCACCGTGACAGCACATGCCATCACAGCAGTATTCAGTTTTCAAAGGCAATGCCTTGAAATTACAGCTTAGGACCAGCAGCAACCAAAGCCTTGCCAGCCTCGTTACCAGTGTACTTGCCGAAGTTCTTGATGAAGCGGCCAGCCAGATCCTTTGCCTTGGTCTCCCACTCGGAAGCGTCAGCATAGGTGTCACGAGGATCCAGAATCTTAGGGTCAACGCCTGGCAGCTCGGTAGGTACCTCGAAGTCAAACATAGGAATCTTCTTGGTAGGAGCCTCGTTGATAGCACCGGACAAAATAGCATCGATGATACCGCGAGTATCCTTAATGGTGATACGCTTGCCGGTACCGTTCCAGCCGGTGTTTACGAGATAAGCCTTTGCGCCGTTGGCGTTCATCTTCTTTACCAGCTCCTCGCCGTACTTGGTAGGATGCAGTTCCAGGAATGCCTGACCAAAGCAAGCGGAGAAGGTAGGAGTCGGCTCAGTGATGCCGCGCTCGGTACCTGCCAGCTTTGCAGTGAAGCCGGAGAGGAAGTAGTACTGAGTCTGCTCCGGAGTCAGGATGGAAACTGGAGGCAGTACGCCGAAAGCGTCTGCGGACAGGAAGATTACGTTCTTGGCAGCCGGTGCGGAGGAACCTGGCTGGATGTTGTTGATGTGCTGGATAGGATAAGATACGCGAGTGTTCTCGGTAACGGACTTATCAGCGAAGTCAATCTTACCATCCTCAGCAACAGTTACGTTCTCCAGCAGTGCATTTCTCTTGATTGCACCATAGATATCAGGCTCGGACTCCTTGTCCAGGTTGATAACCTTTGCATAGCAGCCGCCCTCAAAGTTGAACACGCCATTGTCATCCCAGCCATGCTCGTCATCACCGATCAGGCGACGCTTAGGGTCAGTGGACAGGGTGGTCTTGCCGGTACCGGACAGGCCGAAGAAAATAGCAGTGTTCTCACCGTTCATGTCGCAGTTTGCGGAGCAGTGCATGGAAGCGATGCCCTTCAGAGGGAGGAAGTAGTTCATCATGGAGAACATGCCCTTCTTCATCTCGCCGCCATACCAGGTGTTGATGATAACCTGCTCACGGGAAGTGGTATTGAAAGCTACGCAGGTCTCGGAGTTCAGGCCGAGCTCCTTGTAGTTGGTAACCTTAGCCTTGGAAGCGTTGTAAACAACGAAATCAGGCTCGAAGTTCTCCAGCTCCTCAGCAGTAGGCTGGATGAACATGTTGGTTACGAAATGAGCCTGCCAAGCAACCTCAACGATAAAACGAACTGCCATGCGAGTATCCTTGTTGGCACCGCAGAAAGCATCTACAACGAACAGCTTCTTGTTGGACAGCTCAGTCTTTGCCAAATCCTTGACAGTAGCCCATACGTCCTCGCTCATAGGATGGTTATCGTTCTTGTACTCATCGGAGGTCCACCATACAGTGTCCTTGGAGTTCTCGTCCATAACGATGTACTTATCCTTAGGAGAACGGCCAGTATAGATACCGGTCATTACATTAACAGCACCCAGCTCAGTCTCTTTGCCTACCTCATAGCCCTCGAGACCAGCCTTAGTCTCCTCTTCGAACAGAAGCTCATAAGAAGGATTGTGAACAATCTCAGTAGTACCAGTAATGCCATACTTGCTCAAATCAACAGTTGCCATTTTGCTATCAACCTCTTTCTCTTTATACTGCGGCAACGCTTTGCTGGCAAATTATGCCTGCTGAACTTCACAGGCATGTTTCCCATACGGTGGGCCGCCGCTTAAAATACTATTTCAAGGCTGGTACTTTCGTACCGCACCCTCGCTTTATATGTTATAGTATTTTGGCAATTTTGTCAAAAATTATTTAGACTTATTTCTGTATAAATTTTGCTTATTGTTCTCACAGTGCATTATTGTATTCACGCGAAAGCACTCAATTCTGCCCGGCAAAGGCTGCGACAGCCTGCGGCATAGCGGTCTTCTCCACCACATTGCTATGGCGCACCTCGGCATTTTTCAGAGCGGCCAGGCCGGCCGGAATCTTAAAGCTGTTCATGGACTGCAGCTTGTCCAAAAGCTGGAACTCATCCATGCCCTCAATGGTCTCCCCCAGGGCTGTCAGCACGCTCTCATTGAACTTGTACGGGCTGGCAGTGGATACCACCACCATCGGCTCGGCATTGCCCTGCAGCATATATTTGTGGGCGCTGTCCCATGCCACAGCAGTATGGGTGTCCGCAATATACTTCCTTTCGTCATAAACGGCATTTATCGTTTCCATAGTTTTCTTGTCATCTGCCCAGTCGCAGCCAAAGGTGGCCTGAATCTTTTCCAGCACCTCTGCACCTACATCGTACCTGCCGGTTTCTGCCAGGGACTTCATCCACTCTGCCACCTGGGCGGCATCATTGGTCACATGATACAGAAGGCGCTCCAGGTTGCTGGAAATCAGAATATCCATAGACGGGCTAATGGTCTTGAAGAAGTCACGGTTCCTGTCATAAACGCCGGTGGTGAGGAAATCCGTCAGCACGTTGTTGGTGTTGGAGGCACAAATCAGCTTCTTTACAGGCAAGCCCATGCGAAGGGCATAATAACCGGCAAGAATATCACCGAAATTGCCCGTCGGCACCGTAAAGCTGATTTCATCCCCGGCACGGATGACGCCTGCCTTCAAAAGGTCAGCGTAGGCACTGAAATAGTAGACAATCTGCGGCACCAGGCGCCCCCAGTTGATGGAGTTGGCAGAGGACAGGGACACACCGGCCTCATTCAGCTTGGCATTAAACTCCTTGTCGCTGAAAATAGCCTTTACGCCGCTCTGGGCATCGTCAAAATTGCCCTTGACAGCAGTAACGGCCACATTTTCGCCCTGCTGGGTAACCATCTGCAGCTTCTGGATGCGGCTGACGCCGTTCTCCGGATAGAAGACGATAATCTTGGTCTGCTCCACATCCCGGAAGCCCTCCAGAGCAGCCTTGCCGGTATCGCCGGAGGTAGCCACCAGAATCAGCACCTGGTTCTTTTCCCCGGTCTTCTTAAGTGCAGTGGAGAGAAGCTGCGGCAGAAGCTGTAATGCCATGTCCTTGAAGGCACTGGTTGGGCCGTGCCACAGCTCCAGCACGGACACATCCTCCATGATGTTCAGCGGGGCAACAGCTGCATCGTCAAACTTGCCGCCGCCATAGGCACGCTCCACGCAGCCACTGATTTCCTCGTCAGTATAGTCAGTCAGGAAGCAGCCCAGCACCTTGGCAGCCCGTTCCTGATAAGAGAGCTTTGTCAGCCCCTTGATAAACTCCATATCCACCTGGGGCAACTCATCCGGCACGAACAGGCCGCCATCATCGGCAAGGCCTGCAATAATCGCCTGAGCAGACGTCATTTTCTGGTTATTTCCTCTTGTGCTGATGTAATTCATATAATTTCTTCACTCCTAAATAGATTTAGCAAATTAATAATATTATTTTTGATAAAATATTTTACATAAACAAATTATCTGATTAGATTCGCTACGACAGCATCCACAGCCTTCACTAAATCATCCGGGCTGAGTATCAGCTGCTGGCCCCTGATACCGGCACTGATGGCAATCCTTTCATAATTGCGGCAGGTCTCGTTCAGGTATACGGGATAATTCTTCTTCGCCCCCAGGGGTGAGCAGCCTCCCCGCACATAGCCGGTGAGCCCCAGCACCTCCTTGAGATGCACCATCTCCACACGCTTGTTGCCGGACACGGCAGCCAGTGCCTTCATGTCCAGCTCCCCATCCCCGGGAATGCACGCCATGAGCACCCCTGTCCTGTCACCGCGGCATACCAGCGTCTTGAAGACCATCTTTACATCCATGCCGGCAGCCTCTGCCACATGGACTGCACTCAGATCGTCAAGGTCAACCTCGTATTCCTTGATTTCATAGCTGATTTTCAGCCTGTCCAGAATGCGGGCGGCATTAGTTTTCTTGTTTTTCATACTGTAACATACTGTCCTTCCTTAGAAAACATAAATCCATGCTAGTATAACACAAATTATTTTTATTGTCTATAATCCAGCGCAAAAAATGCGGAGCAAATGCCGTCTTTTCCATGGATAAGGAAAAATTCCTGAAGAAACAAACGCACCTGCTCCGCCATCATTTTTTATTGCCTTTTTATTGCCATTCTGCTGCAGTTATTGTGCAGTTATTGCGCCCCGTTGCCGTAGGCCGAAATCTCCGGCAGGTTCTCACCGCCCAGCAGGCTATAGGCATCACCGTTCTGCTCTGCCACGCCAGGATAATTGGCAGCCCTTACTGCTGCATCATCGTTGTTGCGCATGGAAGCGGCCGTCTTCTTCGCTACAGCTGCCCGGTCAATGACAGGACCTACTACAGCTTCCAGCTTGGACTTGTTCTCCGCCCACTGCTTCTGCAGGCCTGACAGCTTTCCATTGTACTGTGCCAGCCTGTTGTTCCAAACCGCAGCATTAAAGGTCGGACGCCTCTTGCCAGCTTTCCTGGCCTCCTCCGCCTGTTCCTTGGCATCATTCATGTTGTCGTTATAAGAAGCCACATCATAGTAGCTTTCCAGCATATTCAGGGAAATCTCCTTGCGCTCCCTGAGAAGCTCATTGAGGTAGCCACCGGCAATCGGCACATTCAGCTCCTCAATCCGCTTGTAGGACTCCTCAAATATCTTTCTCGCCTCAAATACCCAGTCCAGATCATGCTCTGGATGCTGCGCCCTCAGCTCATCCAGCTTTTCCTGGGTAGCCGTCAGGATGAAGCGCACCTTGTCCTTGTAACGGATATAATCACGGTCATTCTGCTTGATCAGTTCATCTGCATACCTGCTGTAATTCTCAATGTCATAGAGCTTCCAGCTGCCATCATCCTGCCGTTGCAGCTTAAGGTTCAGAATATATGTATCACCGAAGTTCGGCTCGTAGACGCGGATACCGGCAGTTACCCTGATAGGACCTTCTTCCTCCTGCAATGCCACTTCCTCCGTGGCAACCTCCTGGCTTTCCTCACCGGTCATGTAGTCATTGATTTTGGTGAGGATATAGCTTAGGACCTTATCCGTCAGGGTTTCATCCTTCCTGTCTTCCTCGCCCGGCGGCGGATCCCTGTAGACATACTCCAGGCTGCGGAAGCTTACGGTCTTCAAACCGATTTTATCCTGAAAGCTGGATTCTGCCGTTATCTTTTCCGGCTCCGGCCACTTTCCCGTCTTTACGTAGGTCAGAAAATCCTCCCTGCACAAATCCCCGAAGCTGCCATCCTTCAGCTTGCCATACACAGGCTCATCCTGCGGCACCAGCTCCGCAAGCTTTTTGCTGCTGCCCTGGAAAATTGCATCCATGTCAATCCGCTTTTGCAGTTCATCCACATTGCCGGTCTGGATGGCTTTCTGCATAGCCCGCAGTGAATAGGTAGGCGTATAAATATAAAACTTAAAGTAAAAGGCACCCGCTGCAATCCCCAGCAAGAACTCCAATAAAACACCTAAAATCACAGCTTTTCTAACCGTCATTTCCTCACCTGCTTTGCACATCATTGTGTTTTGCCCCATGCAGAAAAAGAGTCCTGCACAGAAAACATCCCTGTTTTTTCTATACAAGACTCATTATATCATAATCTTAGAAATTTTTGTAATAATTTTGTTTTTTCATACATTATGCCTATGCGCCGGAGCTTGAACCGGGCGCCAGCGCCTTGCATAACCGGCCATCATCATCATGCCGCTGATGGCAAGACCGATATAAAGGGGATCAACCGGCAGGGGTACAGCCAGCCCCAAGGCAATAGGCACTACCGTGCTGACCACGATGGAGGCAAATGCCCATTTCTTGGCTACGCTTCTAGGCGAAAAAATCGCCAAGGTCAGTGGCAGGAATACGCCACAGCCCCGCATGGACATGGACAGGAAATTCCAGAACAATACCTGGGAGTCCAGATTGACGATAGCAATCAGGCATGCCGCAGCCATCACCAGCAGCACCACAAAGCGCAATGTATAGAGAAGCTTCCTGCCGTTCCCCAGATTCGCCACGCGGCTGATGATATCACGGGTAAGCATGGTTCCGATGCCCAGGGCGAGGCCGCCAATAGAGCCCACCAGGCTCAGCATGATGCCCCCCAGGGCGATGCCTGCCAACCACACAGGCTGATGCTGCAAAAGGTACACCGGCAGTACCAGCACAGGGATAACATCAGGATTCATTACATGCATGTACATGCCGATGGCAATAGATGGCAGTCCCACGGGAATAACGATGGCAGCGGCAGCAAAAGCCCCCGCGGCAGCCGTCCTGGGGCTGGATGCGGAAAAGAAGCACTGGATATAGGTCTGGGTGCAGACAACCCCCACAATCATTGAAAACAGCTTGGAAAAGCCGCCACCCACACCGATATTAAACATATTCCACCAGTATTCAGGAGGCATTGCCTGCTGCAGCCCCGGCAGGGCGGAAAGCTCTCGAAAGGCACTGATACCTGCCACGAAAAGGCTCAGCCAGATAACCAGCATTTTCAGCATGCCGCCCACACCGGCACTTTTCATGCCGCCAAAAAAGACATAAGCCGCCACCAGGGCAATGAGGATGCCTGCCGAGGCCCATGTAGAGGTGTGCAGTATGGCGGAAATAATCTGTATGCCCGGCAGGCAGCTTGCCACCACGCTAAAGAGGATGCCAGCAGAGGAAATCAGCCCTGCTGCTTCTGCCGCCTTGCTGCCGTAGTTGCGCTGCAAATACTGGGGAATGGTCTCAAGCCCCGTGGCACGCAATCTGCCGGCATAAAAGAACCCCATCAGGATAAAGGCGATGCCGGAGCCCAGGGTGAACCACCAGGCAGACAGCCCCATGCTATAGGCAAGCTGGGCGGTTCCCACCGTAGCGCCGCCCCCCACTACCGTACCTGCTATGCTGCCAGCCACCAGCGGCACACCGGCACTTCTGCCACCCAGGCTGTAGCCCTCCGCCGACTTTACTGACCTTGCCGCATAAATGCCGCCCCCGATGACGAAAAACAGTGTCAGGGCAATAATCACCAGATGCGCTGAACTCAACTCCATAACCTTGCCTTCTTCCTAATCTGCCAATCTAAAAATATACAATAACAATTAAGTATGATAATAGAATCATAACCATTCTGCATTATAAAACTTTATCCCGGCAATTTCAACAAAATACGGCAAGTATACAATATTTGTGAAATGAAAAATTTCTGCTATAATATATTTTGATATATTTTATTTAGAGATTTATTGCTTGCAGTTTTCTGGCTGCTTCTATGATGTGAGAGGTGCTGAATATGCTAAAAATTGCCGTTGCCCAGATGAAGGTCATTCCAGGGCATCCCGATGAAAATACCGACAATATGCTGTCCATGGTTGAGGAAGCAAAGAAAAATCAGGCAGATGTCATCATTTTCCCGGAAATGGCCGTGCCGGGCTACCTGCTGGGTGATACCTGGGAGCAGACTGCCTTTATCAGGGACTGCGAGGAATGCGGCCGGGATATTATTGCCGCTTCCAAGGATATTGCCATTATCTTCGGCAATGTAGCTGCGGACTGGAACAAAAAGAACAATGACGGCAGGGTGCGCAAGTACAACGCCCTGTTCCTTGCCTATCAGGGCCAGCTGGTGCAACCTGATAACATGCCGTATCCTTTCGTCATCAAGGCACTGATGCCCAACTACCGGGAGTTTAACGACACCCGTCATTTTTTCAGCCTCAGGCAGCTGGCGGAGGAGCTTCATACCACGGCTGAAAAGCTGCTGAGCCCGCTGAAACTCCCCCTCAAGGGGCGCAGCTATTCCATCGGTGCCTTTCTCTGCGAGGACGGCTGGAGCGATGACTACAACCTGGCCCCGGTGGAGATTTTGAGCAGCAAGGGCGTGGATATGCTGGTGGATATTTCCTCCTCCCCTTATACCTTGGGCAAGAACGGCAAGCGCCACCGGGTGTTCGGCAGGCTGGCAAAGGAGGCAGGAGTGCCCCTTTTCTATGTAAACAACGTGGGCATCCAGAACAACGGCAAGACCGTCTACACCTTTGACGGCTCCTCTACCCTCTACAACAGCCAGGGCATCATGACAGACTGCCTGCCGAAATATGTGCAGCAGCTGGGCTATTATGATTTGGAAAGCATTGACGCCATGCCGAAGCACAAACGGGAAAAGACGGATGCCATCGGGCATATCTTTGCGGCTGTTTCCTATGGCGTGCGCAGCTTTCTGGCGGATATCCACATGGAAAAGGTGGTCATCGGCATTTCCGGCGGCATCGACTCAGCTGTAGCGGCTGCCCTCTACACCCATATCCTGGGAGCGAAGAATGTTCTGCTGGTCAACATGCCAAGCGTGTATAACTCCGCTACCACCAAGGGTCTGGCTCAGAAGCTGGCAGAAAACCTTGGCTGCAACTACGCCATCGTTCCTATTCAGGAGTCAGTTGACCACACTATCAGCCAGCTGGAAACCATTCCTGTGACCTTCCTGGGGGATGGCAGCAGCTTCAACCTGAAGGTTTCCTCCTTCGTGGCGGAAAACATTCAGGCAAGGGATCGCAGCGCCCGGGTGCTGGCAGGCATTGCAGCGGCTTTTGGCGGCGGCTTTACCTGCAACGCCAACAAGGCGGAGACCACCGTGGGCTACTCCACCCTCTATGGTGACCAGTCCGGCTTCCTCTGTGCCCTGGCTGACCTGTGGAAGTATCAGGTTTATGACCTGGCCCGCTACCTGAACGAAAAGGTCTACGGCAGGGAGGTTGTGCCTCAGGCTACTATTGATATCGTGCCAAGTGCCGAGCTTTCCAGTGCCCAGAATGTTGATGAGGGCAAGGGAGACCCTATCAAGTATCCGTATCACGATTATCTTTTCCGCAGCTTTGTGGAATACTGGCAGAAGGCAACCCCTGCCGATATCCTGCAATGGTACAAGGACGGGGTGCTGGAGGAAAAAATCGGCTGCCAGCCGGGGCTGGTGGCTGAGTATTTCCCTTCTCCGGCAGAATTTATTGCGGATTTGGAACGCTGGTGGCGCCAGTTTACCGGCATGGCAGTGGCAAAGCGCATCCAGGCACCGCCGATTATAGCCATCAGCCGCCGCGCCTACGGCTTTGACCACCGGGAATCCCAGAACGGCATCTACTATACCCGTGCCTACCGGCGCCTCAAGGCAGAGCTCTTGCAGGAATAACCTACAGAAAAACACAACTTTATAGAAATAAAAACTGCTGGCACATCGCTACACACGACGAGCCAGCAGTTTTTTACATCTCGTTACATCTCTAGTCCTTCAAGGATTTGTAATACAGCATGCAGTGGCAGAACCCCTCATACTCAGGGTCTGCAATCTGGTCACGAAATTCCTTGCACATGCACTTGTTATCTTCTATCATTTCCAGACGGCAAGGACAATAACCGCCTTTTTTCTCCAAACCATCCTTAATCATCTTGACAACTTTCTCATCGGGATTCAAGGATATTTTCATGGTGAACTCCTCCCTTTCAGAACAACTATACCTGACAGAGCATCAGGCCACAAACAAATAGCTATAACCTGCCACATCAGGGCTCCCCCTATATATTTTCCCCGATTGCCACACTTCATCCATATTCCCCTGATTATTATACTTCCATGATAATCGGCAGAATCATCGGGCGACGGCGGGTGCGCTCAAAGATGAAGCGTCCAAGGGCGTCGCGCATAGCGGATTTCAGGGCTGCCCATTCGGTAATCCCCTCCTCCTCGCAGTGCACCAGCGCATCCTCTACCCTGGTCTTCACATCCTCCATCAGCTCCTCTGACTCACGGACATACACGAAGCCACGGGAAACGATATCAGGACCTGCTACCACAGTGCCGCTGGTCTTGTCCATGGTTACCACGATGATGATAATGCCGTCCTGAGACAGCTGGCGGCGGTCACGCAGCACAATATTGCCCACATCCCCTACGCCAAGGCCGTCAATCAGCACACGGCCTGAGGTCACACGTCCTGCCACATAGCCCTTGTCCCTGGTAAACTCAAGAATTTGCCCGTTTTCCCCGATGAAGATGTTCTCCTTCGGCATGCCCAGCTCCGCAGCCAGCTTGGCATGCTTCACCAGATGGCGGTACTCGCCATGTACAGGGATAAAGAACTTCGGCCGCACCAGGTTGTGCATCAGCTTGAGCTCCTCCTGACTGGCATGGCCCGATACATGGATGCCGTTCTCCCTGCCGTACACCACATTGGCACCCAGCTTCAGCAGGTTGTCAATGGTACGGGATACCAGTTTTTCATTGCCAGGAATAGGCGTTGCAGAAATAATGATGGTATCTCCCGGCACAATGCCCACCTTGCGATGGTCTGACTGGGACATGCGGGTAAGAGCCGACATAGGCTCGCCCTGGCTGCCGGTAGTGATGATGACCATCTGCTCCATGGGATAATTGCCGATATTGTCAATATCTACCATAGTTCCCTCAGGAGCCTGGATGTACCCCAGCTCCAGGGAAATATTGACCACATTTACCATGCTGCGCCCCAGCACTGCAACCTTGCGCTTGTAACGTACTGCAGTGTTGATAATCTGCTGGATGCGATGCACATTAGACGAGAAGGTAGCAATGATGATACGTGAACGGGCATTGTGGAATGCCTTGTCAAAGGACGCCCCCACGGTGCTCTCGCTAGGGGTGTGCCCTGCACGCTCCGCGTTGGTGCTGTCCGCCATCATCAGCAGCACGCCCTTGTTGCCCAAATCAGAAAAACGGCGGAAATCTGTCATCTTGCCATCAATCGGGGTATAATCCAGCTTAAAGTCACCGGTGTGGATAATCGTCCCCATCGGCGTTGTTACCGCCAGCCCCACCGCATCAGGAATACTGTGGTTCACCCGGATAAAATTCACATGAAAGCAGCCTGCCTTGATGGTATCTCCCTGCATGACAGCACGGAGATTGCTGGAATCCACGCCATTCTCCTGCAGCCTGCCCTCCAGGATGCCCAAGGTCAGCCGCGTACCATAAACCGGAACATTAATCTGCTTCAGCACATACGGCAGTGCACCGATATGGTCCTCATGACCGTGAGTCAGCACAATCGCCTTCACCTTGTCCTTGTTCTCCACCAGATAGGAAATATCAGGAATAACCAGGTCAATGCCGAGCATTTCCTCGTCCGGGAACATCAGGCCGGCATCAATAAGTAAAATTTCGTCACCATACCGTACCACGGTCATGTTCTTACCGATTTCGCCTAATCCACCCAGAGGAATAATCTGTAATTTTTGCTTTTCTTTTGCCAAAAATCACACCTCCATATATTTTATTTTTTAATTAACACAAAATAATCTAAGTCGAACCGTTCAATTAATTATACTTTATGCTCAAAATGCTTAAAAAAAACACGCAACAAAACCCAGTGTGACAATCGTCCCGGCACACTGAGCATAAAAAAATCTTCATAAAAATCGACCGTTCTGCTCATTACAATAGATTATATCATATAAGTGCACAAATTGTAAAGCTTGGCAAAAATCCCCAGCAAAAAACGGCACGGCACAGCCGACGAATACCGTCAGCACATGCCATGCCGCTTCTGCAACCTGCACCCCGCCTTGCCGGGGCATCAATTCACTTCCCGACTTTGCCACGAAATTTCCTACTTCATACTTCAATCCCCCTGTAAATACAA
>JBJDWY010000002.1:0-5543 GCA_051866255.1 Anaerovibrio sp.
AGCACCTGATGCCGAAGCCCTTTGGCTCCTTGCCGTGAATGAGCTGGAAAAAGTACGTCTGGAAATTTTCCAGCTTGTCCGTAGCCTTGATTTTGTCCTTTGCCTCACACCTGTCAAGAAGTTCATGGAGAATGACGGCAGTCCTCCGGGCAGCCCCCCGGTTCTCCCCGCAGATTTTCAGGGTTTCCTGCTCCATGCGGCGTCGCTCCTCAACATCTGTAAACAGCCTGGAAGCCGCCTGCACCAGCTCCTGCTGGCTCCTGACAGTCACCACAGCACTCCGCTGAGAGAACAGTACATGGGTATCCTTGAAGTTAAACATGTGCTCACCCACGATAATCGCCTTGCCGTGGGCAGCAGGCTCCAGAATATTGTGGCCGCCGTGAGGTATCATGCTGCCGCCTACAAAAATCACATCACCGATGCTGTACACCTTGCCTAGCTCGCCGATGGTATTCAGCAGCACCACATCATGCCCTTTAGATGGCTGCTCCAGAAGCTGGGTACGGGTTGCCGAGGTAAAGCCCCTCTGCTGGCACATAGACTGGATGTGCCCCGTCCGCAGCACAGCACGGGGAGCGATCAGCAGCTTTGCCTTCGGATGGGTTTTCCTGATTTCCGCAAATGCCGCCAACACATGCTCCTCCTCGCCCTTGTGGGTGGAACCTGCCAAAAAAATGCCGTCATTATCAGCAAGCCCCAGCTCATTCAGGAGCTGCAGCTTTTCCTCATGACTGACATCAGTGTAAGTCTGGTCAAACTTGGTGTTTCCGGTAACCGTCACCAGCTCCCTGTTTGCCCCCAGCCGCAGGATATTCTCCGCATCCACCGGGGACTGCATGGCAAAATACTTTATCGTATCCAGCATATCATACCAGAGGCCATGCAAATAGCGGTAACGGGACACACTCTTTTCACTGATGCGCCCGTTCACCATCATGACAGGAATTTCCAGTTCCTTTGCCGCCTTCAGGAAGTTCGGCCACAGCTCCGTTTCCACCGGCATAAATACCCGCGGCCGCACCTTGTACAAGAGATGCGCCGACAGCCACGGCAGGTCAAAAGGAAAATGGATGATGCTATCCGCATCTTTTATGATGCGGTTTGCCATTTCATAGCCGCTGTTGGTAAACACGGACACCAAAATAGGCGTATTGGGAAATTCCCGGCGAAACTCCTTGATAAGCGGGCTCGCCGCCACAATCTCCCCTACGGAAGCAGCATGGACCCATATACAATTTTTGCGGGCAACCTTATCCAGGGCATGCTTGGGCAAAAAGCCCAGCTGCTGCTTTATCCTGTTGACAAAGCCCTTCTCCCTGACAGCCCGGATGCAGAAGGCAGGTATCATCAGAATGACTACCAGTACCGCTGCCACATTATACAATAGCCGCATAACGCTTCTCCTTACATAGCTTCATTTTGACGGAACTGAATGTTGTACAGGTTGCTGTACAGCCCCCCTGCCGCCAGCAGCTCCTCGTGAGTGCCATGCTCACGCAGATGGCCATTTTCCACCACAAAAATCTGGTCGGCATTAAAAATCGTAGAAAGGCGATGGGCGATGACAAAGGAAGTCCTGCCCACCATCAATTTATCCAGTGCATCCTGCACGATCTTCTCACTCTCAGTATCCAGTGCCGAGGTTGCCTCATCCAAAATCAGCACCCTTGGATTTTTCAAAATCGCCCTGGCGATAGCAAGGCGCTGGCGCTGTCCGCCGGAAAGGTTGAGTCCCCGCTCCCCCAGCTTGGTTTCATAGCCCTCAGGCAAATCCTTGATAAATTCCTCCGCATTGGCAGCCCTGGCTGCCTCCACCACTTCCTCATCGGTGGCATCCAGCCTTCCATAGCGGATATTTTCCATGACCGTAGTGCTAAACAGCATAGTTTCCTGAGGCACAAGACCGATCTGCTCCCGGAGGGAGTCAGCCGTCACCTGACGGATGTCATGGCCGTCGATGGAAATAGTGCCGCTGTCCACATCGTAAAACCGCGGAATCAGGTTGGCAATAGTGGACTTGCCGCTGCCGCTGGGTCCCACCAGGGCAATCATCTGCCCAGGCTCCGCCTTGAGGGAAATGTGCTGCAGGGCAGGCTGGCCTTCCTTGTAAGAGAAGGTAATATCCTTGAACTCCACCTGGCCCTTGATAGGCGGCAGAGGCTTTGCCCCTGGCACATCAGTAATCTTCTCATCCAGGTCCATCACCGCAAACACGCGGTCAGCCGCCGCCATAGCCTTCTGGATGGCAGCATAGACACGGGACAGGCGCTTCACCGGGTTGGCAAGGTTTACGGCATAGGTCAGAAACGCCACCAGCTCACCGGCGGTAATCACCTCATTAACAACCTCGTAGCCGCCAAACCAGACAATAAAGGTAACGGCAATAGCCGCCAGAAATTCCACCGTCGGCGTCAGCAGGCTGCTGAGCTTCACGTTCTTCATGGCAGCCTGGAAGTTCTTCCAGTTCTGCTCCTCAAACCGCCTGATTTCGTATGTTTCCCGGACAAAGGACTTAACCACCCGGATAGCGGAGATGCTTTCCTGCAAAAGGGAGGTAATCTCTGCCGCCCGTTCCTGAATCACCGTGCTGGAACGCTTCAGCTTGCGGCCAAATATCTTCATGGCAAAACCCACCAGCGGGATGGTCATCAAGGTCAGGAGGCTCAGCTTCCAGTCCAGATAAATCATCATAGCAAGGGAGCCAATCAGGATGGAGCTCTCCGTCACCAGCTCAATGAGATTGTCCACAATGGCACTCTGCATGGCAGACACATCGTTAGTGATGTAGCTCATGACCGTGCCGGTCTGCTGCCTGTCATAGTAGGACAAAGGCATCTTCTGGAACTTCCTGAACAGCACGCTGCGCACATCGATGATGACACGCTGCCCCACATAGGACACCAGGTAGCTCTGCCCGTAGTAGAAGACGCCACGGGTAAACATGACCACCAGAATGCCTGCCGCAATCAAATTCAGCATCAGCATATCCTTGGACATGAGCACATCATCTATCATGTCCTTGATAATCCACGGCAGGTAAAGATTGGCACCGGCAGCCATAATGATGCACACCACTGCTGCCGCCAGCCGCTTCTTGTACGGTTTTATATAAGCCAATAGGCGCAAATAATTCTTCATCAAGCATCCCCCATACTGCCGTATTTTTTCGCGGCAGCCAAAATCCTGCCAGCTACCCGCTCAGCTGCCCCCGGCTCACCCAGCCTGCCCACAGCCTCCTGCAGGCCAGACACAACCTGCTCCCTGTAGCCCGGCTCTGCATAGAACCGCCGCGCCGCCTGAAAAATGCCCTGAACCGTTACCTGGTCCTGCAAAAGCTCCGGCTGCACAGCCCTGCCTGCAAGAATATTGGGCAGGGTAAAATGATCTATCTTCACCAGCAGCCTGCCGATGGCATAATTCAAAGGTGCCATGCGGTAAAGGGACACACACGGCAGCCCCATAATTGCCGCCTCCAGCACCACCGTGCCGGATGTGGCGATGGCAAAGCTGCAGATATTCATCAAATCATATGTCCTGTCATGGGTAAAGCACAGGTTCACGCCCCTGCCGGCAGCCATCTTTTCCAGCATGTACTGGTCAATACCGGCAGCTATCGGCACGAAGAACTCCAGATTGTGGCGTTCTGCCTGCAAAAGAGCCGCCGCCTCCAGCATCACCGGGAACAGCATCTCTATCTCCTGCTTCCTGCTGCCAGGCAGCAAAAGCACAGGCTCACCCTTTTGGGAAACCTGAAAATAATTTCGTGCCTCACCAGTGCTCATAGATGATTTTACCGTATCAAGCAGGGGATTTCCCTGAAAGGAGATATTTGCCCCCGCCGCCTGATACACAGGCAGCTCAAAAGGGAAAATCGCCGCCAGCTCGTCAGCAAGAGCCGCACATTTCTTCGCCCTGCCCTTGCGCCAGGCCCAGGCCGAAGGCGGAATATAGGAAAAGACCGGTATTCCCATGGCTTTTGCCTTCGCCGCCAAACGCCAATTGAAATCCGGGTAATCTATCAGTACCAGAAGGTCCGGCTTCTCCTCCGCCATAAACTCCTGCAATTTTTTCAGCAGCCCAAAAATCCGCCTGAGATTTTTGATGACCTCCCATACGCCCATTATACTATATTCCCGCATATCTGCACAGAGGCGGACACCGGCACCTGCCATTTTCGGCCCGCCAAAGCCCACCAGTTCAACGCCCGGCTGCAGCTTTTCCATAGCACGGGCAAGGCTTTCCCCATGTAAATCACCGGATGCTTCCCCGGCTGACAGCATTATCTTCATAAAATCCCTCAAAAAAACACACAAAAGACGCGAGAATACAAAGCCGTATCCGCCGCGTCCAAAGTCTCTTATTCCATTGCTGCAATAGCAATATCATGAGCCTCAGCCAAAGCTATAACCTTATCCTGTTCTACCAGCAGCGTCCTGCCTGCCTCGATAACCAGTGCCTTCGCACCGACCTCAACCATGATTTCCATGGTTTTCAGCCCCACAGCCGGCACATCAAACCGCAGGTCCTGATTTGGCTTGGCAGTCTTTGCCACAACGGCACCGCCACGAGCAAGCTCACCGCCACGACGGATGCAGGCGTCAGTGCCCTCAATAGCCTCCAGTGCCATCACTGCCTGCTGCTTGACAACCACGGTCTGCCCCACATCAAGACGGCCGATTTCCCGTGCCATTCTCATGCCGAACTCCATATCCTGAAGCTCCTGCTCCGTAGGCTGTCGCTTAGTCAGAACGCCAGGCTTCGGCATAAGGGAACGGATGAGAGCTGTCTGGTCGAATGCCTCCAGCCCGTCTTTTGCCAGTTCCCTGACAAATGCCAGCATCAGCGTATCGTCCTTGCGGTCAGGCAGGGAAAACATCAGTCCCAGCATGCGCATGTCAGGGGCAGCATGCTGCCCGCTATACAAAAGCTCCTTAGTAACCTTGCCCAGCATGGTAACCTTGGTCACGCCCTTTGATTTAAGATAATCTATAATCGCCTGCAAATGTGCCACGCTGATATCCGTGTAGTCAGCGGTGCACTCCTTCAGCTCCGGCTCCACCCCCGGAATCAGGCCTACAGCATACACCTCATAGCCCATAGCCTTTGCCGCCCTGGCACATTCCACAGGCAGCCTGCCCACACCTGCCAGCAATCCAATTTTTTCCATATAAGCAATCATCCTCCAATGAATGAGCTTGTGCATTATTCCTCTGGGTCTTCTTTTTTCTTGTCGCCGCCGTGGCTCGTCGGACGACAGATGCCCCGGTCGGCATTTCTGAGGAACTGCAGCATGTGCTCCACCTCAGGACAGGCGTCAACCTCCTGCTCAATGGCCTCAATGGCCTCGCTGAGGCGCAGCCCCGAGCGGTACAGCAGGCGGTATGCCTGCTTGATGCTGCGGCGATTGGCAGGTGCTATGCCTGCCCTGGCAATCCCCACGCTGTTCAGGCCGCAGGCACGGGCAGGGAAGCCATCAACAATAGTATACGGCACCACATCATGAATATTCCTGGACATGCCGCTGATCATGGACTGCTTGC
>JBJDWY010000002.1:5643-21583 GCA_051866255.1 Anaerovibrio sp.
TACGGCACCACATCATGAATATTCCTGGACATGCCGCTGATCATGGACTGCTTGCCCACGCGGACAAACTGGTGGACCCCGGCCTTGCCGCCGATAATCGCCCTGTCCTCAACAACTACATGGCCTGCCACCATGGCTGCATTTGCCATGATGACATTGTTGCCCAGCACACAGTTATGCGCCACATGCACATAAGCCATCAAAAGGCAGTCATCACCGATACGGGTGTATTCCCCCTCGCCGGTAGCCCGATGAATGGTGCAGAATTCATGTACCTTGGTCCTGTCACCGATGACCGTATAGCTCTTTTCCCCGGCAAATTTCAAGTCCTGAGGCTCCTCACCAATAGAAGCCCCCTGAAAAATATGGCAATCCTTGCCAATCTTCGTCCAGCCGGTAATCACCACGCTTGGCCCTACAATAGTGCCTTCGTCTATTTCTACATTTTCGCCAATAACAGTAAAAGGCCCTATTTCGACATTTTTGCCAATTTTGGCATTTGGATGAACCACAGCAAAATTATGTATCTTTGCAGTAACATCAAAGTTATCCGCCATTTATCCCAACTCCTTTAGTACCCCCGAAGCAGCTTATCGTCAGTACACCTAATATCCTACATACAATCACCAGTTACACCGTAAAAGCTGACTGCTATATTCCTTCATATTTAGCCGTTTTTACAGGAATACTAAGAATTTCTCATATTAGCTCGCTTTTTCAGCTTAATCCTCCGGTCTCTGCAAAGCAAAGGTGAAGTCAGCCTGGGCTGCCAGCACATCATCCACATAGGACTCCGCATGGAGCTTGCCGTAGTCGCCATGCACCTTCAAAAGGTTTGCCTTCATAATCATCTGATCCCCCGGCACTACCATCTTCTTGAACTTGATATTGTCCATGCCGCCGAACAGGGCAATCTTGCCACGGTTCTCCTCCGGATAAAGCATAGCAATGCCGCCAACCTGCGCCATAGCCTCCAAAATCAAAACCCCCGGCATAATAGCCTTGTGAGGGAAATGGCCGTGGAACTGCGGCTCATTGTAGGTTACATTCTTGATGCCCACAGCAGACTTGAATGGATCGATCTCAATAATGCGGTCTACCAGCAAAAACGGTGCACGATGCGGCAATATTTTCTTTATCTCATCAATTTCCAATACCATATAAAAACCTTCTTCCATTATAAATTATTTATTTCTGCATGTATCATTTACCAAGCTTTTCCTTTAGTAGCTTGGACATAGCTGTATTAAGCGCATGGCCGGACTTGACAGCCACAAAATGCCCCCGGACAATACCGGCAAGCCGCAAGTCCCCCACAAGGTCAAGAATTTTATGACGCACCAGCTCATCAGGATACAATAAAGGATTCATCCAGCCCTCGTCATTGTAAACAATGACATTTTCCAGCGTACCCCCAAGGCCCAGCCCCATCTTGTGCAGTGCCTCCACCTCTGCCTCATAAGCAATGGTCCTGGCTGCGGCAACCTCCTTGCTGTAGATATCAGGCGTAATCTCATAATCGCCATACTGGATGCCAATCAGCGGATGGGGATTTATCGAGGTAAAGCTGACACGGAAGCCATCATAAGGCAGTGCCAGCACAAACTTGTCACCATCATCTACACGGTAGAGCCTGTCCACCACCAGCTCCTGCCTTTCGGCAGCCAGCTCCTTGATACCCGCCTGCTGAATGATCTGGAAAAACTCCCGGCTGCTGCCATCAGCCACCGGCGGTTCCTCTGCATCAATAATCACCTTTACATTATCAATGCCTGCGCCATGCAGGGCGGACATGAGATGCTCGATGGTAAACAGCTTTATGCCGTTTGCCTCAATGGTAGTAGCTCTCATGGTGGAGGTTACATTCTCCGCCTTTGCCTCCACCTGAGGCTGTCCCGGCAAATCCCCCCGGACGAATACAATGCCAGTCCCAGCCCCTGCCGGCTGCAGCTCCATAGTCACGTCCTTGCCGGAATGCAGTCCTACCCCCTTGTAGCTGACTACAGAGGCAATAGTTGTCTGTAATGCCAAATTCATCCCTCCCCTATATTTGTGCTTATCGTATTAATATTATCACATTATGGTAAATATGTCACTTGATTTTAATCCAACCCCAAGGAACGTACAGACTTCCACCTGTCATGGAGCCAGAACCAATCCTCCGGATAGCGTCTTATCTGCTGCTCCAGGATATTCACCAGCTGCTGCATGGTGCGCCTGATATCTTCCTGCTTGTTCTTTGTCTTCTCCACATAAATCGGCGGAAAAATAGTGATATGATGCCCCCCGTCAGGACGATGCCGGATCTGCCCTGGAAAAATCGGCGCATTCTGGAATCTTGCCAGGGTAGCGGGACCAGTAACGCAGTTTGTCTTGCGCCCGAAAAAATCCAGAATAATGCCATCCTTCAGGCTAGGGTCCTGGTCCATAATCAAGCCAATCATCCACCCCTCCTTAATCATCTTGAACATCTCCCGGACATCGGAGCTGTAGGTGATGTGCATGCCGGACAGCTCCCGGTACTCGATGATGAACCTGTCCGCCTGATGGTTCTTCTGCTTCTTGGCAACCCCCACCAGCGGCACCCCGTACTGGGCAAGGGCTGCCCCCATAATCTCCCAGCTGTCGCTGTGGTTGGTGGCAATAATGCCTCCCTGCCCGGCATTGATAGCTTCCTGCAAGTATTCCAGCCCTTCGATGGAAACATGCTGCTGCATGCGCCCTTCCTTTATCAGCTCGGGGTAGCGCAGCACCTCCATAATCATGGGGCCGAACTGCACCCAGGAGGCCTTGACAATCCGCTCCGCCTCCTGCTCATCCGTCCCCAGGCAGCGCATCACATTGTCAATGCCCATCTTCTTTCGCTTGCCCGGCACCCCGTACCAGGTCAGCCTGCCCAGAAAATTCCCCACCCCAAGGCAGGTATCCATAGAAAAGCGGCAGGCCAGCCAGCTCAGCACCTTCAAAAACCAGTACATCTCATCAACCCCTAGCACTCACAAAATCACTACCACCATTTTACACTATTTTCCGGCAAAAAAAAATACTCCAAAGGAGTATCGCAGGAAATAATAATGGCTGATACGGCAAAGCCGTATCAGCCATTATTATTATTCTTTCTCTAAAGCCGCCAGCTTCTTTTCCAGCTGCTTGACCTTCTTTGCCATATCCGTAATCTTCTGCAGATGCGCCTGCATCCTCAGCCACTCCTGATGAGGCCTTGCCGGGAACCCTGCATAGAACACGCCTTCAGGGGTATTGCCAATAATACCGCTGCGGGCAGCAAACACGGAATTGCCGCCAATAGTGATATGCCCGACAGTGCCGGTCTGACCGCCAAAGGTAACATTAGGGCCGGATGTGGTGGAGCCGGAAATGCCGGTCTGAGCCACAATCAGGTTGCCAGGGCCAATCTGGCAGTTATGGCCCACATGCACCAGATTGTCAATCTTGGTCCCCCTGCCAATGACAGTAGAGCCGATGGTAGCACGGTCTATGCCGGCATGGGCACCAATCTCCACATCATCCTCCAGCACCACGTTGCCCACCTGCGGCACCTTGGTATGCACGCCATCCTTGGTGGTAAAGCCGAAGCCGTCCGCCCCAATAACAGCAGAACTGTGCACAATAACCCGCTCGCCTGCCTTGCAATGCTCACGGATGGTAGCACTGGAATAAATGATGGAATCCCTGCCAATCTCCGCGTACTGCCCGATATAGGTATGAGGATAAAGGGTAACACCGTCACCGATTACGGCATAATCATCCACAAACGCCATCGGCATGATAGTCACATTCTCACCGATTTTCACATCCTTGCCGATATGAGCCTCAGGGCTGACACCCTTCTCATGGACAATAGGCGGTGTAAAGGCCATCAGCAGGATGGCAAATGCCGCCCTGGTATCCTCCACAAAAATCACCGGCAGCGGAAATTCCTTCTGGGCTGCTGCCACAGACTTCGGCAGCAGAACTGCTCCTGCCCGGCACCCGGCAGCCTCTGCCACATGATTTTCATCTGCAAAGGTAATATCCCCAGGCTGTGCACCGCTGATATTATTCACACCGCGAATTTCCACCCCGGCATCTCCCTGCAGCTGCCCATTTACCCTGGCAGCAATCTCCTGTAACGTCATAATCATAAAAAATCCCCTCTAGCATCCGAGCTTATTGCAGCTTCTGAATAACTTCCTCCGTAATATCAACACCGCCGCTGACAATCACACTATCCTTGCCATTGCTGTTTACTACGGTATCCAGCTTCTTCTCCTTGACAATATCATCCATAGCAGCATCAACCTTTGCCTTGATCTGTATAGCATACTGCTGCTGCACACCGGCAGCCTTCATCTGCATCTGCTGCTGCAGCTTCTGCATATCCTCCTCAGAAGCACCGCTGGCACCAGCCTCCTGGAATTTCTGCTCCGCTTCCTTCTCCACCTCTGCCATCTTGCTCTGCATTTCTTCCAGAGAGGACTTAATCTGCGGCGCCTCATTCTGAATGCGGCTCTGATCCACATAGCCCACATTCACCTTGCCACAGCCGGCAAATAAAGCCGCCGCACAAAGCACAGACATCAACGCAGCCATAATCCTTTTCTTATTTTTCATACCAAAAGCCTCTTTTCAAAATCACTGCAGTACCTTCATTTCCCGCAGCATCTCATCTGTCAAATCCATCGTATCCACATTCAGTACCGGCAGCAAACCAGGCTGCCATGTACCAACCTGCATCTTTTCATAATCAATTCCCCGCAGGCTTTCCGCAGGGCTGGACAAAATCAGCGTCAAGCCGTGCATAACGGCAAGCTTGGCAGCCAGTCCGGCAATATCGCTGTAAATCTTCTCCTGCAGCTGCTGCAACTGAATTTTCTTTGCCTCAAGCAGGGTCTGATTCTTAGCATTGCTGATCTTTTCCTGCACAGGCAGCAGTGCCTGCTGCATTTCCACAGCATTGCGCTCCTGAACTGCCATGCCCTTTTCAAACTCCTGCTGCTGGGCCAGCATCCCTTTCTCTGCCTCAAGCTGCCTCAGCTCCGCCAAAGGACCTGCCGCCTCCTGTTCCATCAGTGCCCGGAAACGTGCCTCCTGCTCAGCATTCAGATTATCCAGTGCCACACTGCGCTCCTTCTGCAAAGCATCAATCCGGTTCAGCATTTCCTGTACCTGCTCCTGGTTAAGTCCCAGTACATCAGCACTGTCAATCTTCAGCCGCAGATTCAGCACCTCGGTCAGATAAGGCTGACTCACCTGGCTTCGCTCAGCTTCCAGCTCCGGCTTCAGCTCCTGCCTTTTCTGCTCGGCAAGGGCATTTAGCTCCTCCACCAGCTGGGAATGACGCTTGATTGCCTCCAGACTGTGCTTCTGCTCCGCCGCCTCCTGAAATAGTGCCTCATCAGGCTTTACTGCAGGCAGCTCCGCCTTCATCTGCGCCACGGCCAGGGCTGCCTCCAAGCTGCCCACCTCCTGCTGAAGGGATACCAGCCTGTCATAATCCGGATGCGCCCTGGCTGCCTGTTGCAAGTCCAGCACACCAATAGCCGGCTTTTCCCCTTCCGGAACAACATCCTGCTGTCCTCCGGGCCAGAGATAAAAAAACAGGCCGCAGGCAAGCAGCAGCAACACAGCAGCGCCAGCCAGCACACTTTTGCTTTTACTTATTTTATGAGCAGCCTGTTGGCTGTTTTCCTGCTCTGCTGCCACGAAACCGCCTCCCTGCCGGATGATCATAGGCTATTGCCCTCATAGCTTGATATCAAGAAAGTACCGAGCGCCAAAGGGAGCTCGGTACTGCTGTCAGCTATACAATTTGCTACAATTACTTGGACAGCTTCTTGATAACGTCCTGAGTAATATCGGCACCGCCATAAACAACGTTCTCCTTGTGGAGGACCACGCTAAGCCCCTTTGCCTCGGCCACAGCCTTTACTGCATCCTCAACCTGCTTGTTTACCGGCTCCATCAGATCAATTTCCTGCTGCTGCAGGCGCTCCATAGTCTGCTGATAATACTGCTGCTTCTCCTCATTGCTCATATTGGCAGACTTCTCATTGAAATCCTGGCGAGCCTGCTCAAAAGCCTTCTGCATCTCTGCCTGTACATCAGTATAAATCTTCAGGGAAGCGAACTGACGGTAGTCAACCACACCTACATTAGAGGAAGCTGCTGCAGAAGCAACACCTGTACCAGACTGGGTAAGTGCCAAAGCAACCACACTGCCTACAAATACCAATGCAATCAGAACACTGACAATCTTAACCTGAGCTTTCTTTAACTGAACCATTTTTCTTTCTCCTTCTTCTACAATGTAAAATATTACAAATGCATCCGCCTTTAAACTAAAAGGCAACTACATTATAGCAAACTCTTATTTTTCCTTCAACCGAACAGGGCTAAAAATAACCGATAAATCTCAGCCAGCTGCCGTGGGAATCCACCGCGTACTCCAGGCTGAGAAAATCATGGAGCTTGTAGCGTATGCCGTACTCACTGTGATGCTCCAGGCCGCGATACTCATACCGCAGCAGCCACTTGCGGCTGATAGGCTGAATAACATCCGCCTTGAAATAATCGTTGCGCAGGTCATACCGCATCCCGGCAGAAGTTCCCGATGGCAGGACGTACCTGCACCCCACATCCCAGTCCCATTTCACGGACTGTGGATAAAAATCCAGCTGGGAAAATATCTCACTGCGTTCCGACAGCATCCTGCCCAGATGCAGCCTTGCCTTCAGGCTGGTATCATGCTGGTTGCCCCAGCTATTGCCCACATCGGCCCAACCCTCCAGACGGACTCTGTAAATATCCGAATCAGAACGGCTCATGACCTTCAGCTGCTCTCCGGGAGCCAATACAACCTGCGTGGCAACCGACCACCTGCGGCAGTCAGCATCCTCATTCAGCACATCTGCCAGATAACGCTCAAACTCCTGCCTGTGCCTCTCCACAAAATGCACCGGCAAGCCAATCAGCCCATTCACTGCCGACTGCATCTTCTGCCGCTTCGTCAAAAGCCCGGCATTAAGAACCGTATCCGACCGCATACTAAGATCCACGTTACGGACCACCGGCAAAAGGGGATAAAGCACTACCTTGACACTGGTATCCGCTGCCACCTGCACATCAAAATCCGCCTTGAACTCAGGTGCCCGCTCCTGCAAAAAGGCGGCCACCTGCTTCTTCAGCAGGCCATGGGACCAGTCCACCGCCGCTACCGGCAGGCCCTGCAAACTGGACTGAAAAACTTCTTCCATGCCTGAAACATCCTGTTGCAGCAGGGCTTCTGCCACCTTCGGCATGCCCTCCGCGGACACATCCACCCGTACTTTTTGTATGGTATCCTGCCAAGGCACAAGGAATACCTGCACCCGGGCAGTGCCGGATTCATCCAGAACATCAACTGATACCCGGCTTACAGTATAGCCCACCAGCACCTTGTCAAAGACCTGCTGAATGATGCCTGCATATTCCGCCCGGGCCTGGCCGACCTCGGTCAGCTTCCTGCCCTCCAGCAGCTGCCCGGCAATGACAGCCACACTCTTTTCCATGCGCTGCCGCACAGGCTCAGGCAGATTTTTCTCCGCCCTCACCTGCACATCAACCTGCTCTATCAGCACCGTTTTACCGGCACAGGCAGCAGGCGGCAGGCAAAGCCAGCAGCTGATGCCGACCGCCAGCACGCATAGCACACCAGCCAGGCACAACTGCAATCTCCCTGGCATCAGAATGTGCCACCTACGTTAAAGTGAACGCGGTTGCCCTGAGTACCGTGGCCCACATCCACACGAATCAGCCCCAGCGGAGAATCCAGCATTACGCCCACACCATAGCTGCCATGCAGCTTGGACGGCTTCCAGCCATCGTCCCATGCTGAACCAAAATCAGTAAACAATGCTGCCTTAAAATTCTTGGACAGCGGGAAACGGAACTCGATGTTACCCAGCACCATGCTATTGCCCCGGAACATGTCATCGCGGTAGCCGCGGATGGTATCCTGTCCGCCCAGCATAAACTTGGAAACAGTAGGCAGATTGCTGGTGGAATGACCGTAGCTGCCATGGAAGACCAGCACCTGGTTACGTCCTACGCTGCGGAAGACAGAACCGTCAATGGTATACTTCTGATACCTGAAGTCACCGCCCAGACCGGCATACTCATAGCCAAGCACAGACCTGTAGCCATCGGTAGGATAAATATAATTGTCGCGGGTATCAGTAATATGCTGGAACAGCATGGAACGGGTAAGGCCGAAGTTATCCTTCTTCCATTCCTCCCAGCCGCTCCTATCAGTACCGCTCTTGTACTTCTCGTACTTGTCATCCTTGTTGCGGAAGGTAATGGCATTGGTGGTATACTCACTCTGAGGGCGGGAAACGCCGATGTCGAAGCCCACGTTCTTGCGCATGAACTCCTCGACGAAATCCCCATCCTCATTGTACTCATTATACTCAAAGGTACGGTTGTAAATCTTGAAGCTGCCGGCAGTCTCCTTCTTGTCCAGCCATGGACGGCGATAAGAGAAGATAAAGCCCTTGGCACTGGAGTCAGTGCTGCTCTTGGAAACAGTAACATTTACAGAATCTCCCGTGCCACGGAAGTTGCGGTCACCCAGGCTGATCATGCCCACGAAGCCATCAGCGCTGCTGTAGCCTGCACCAATACCAAAAACGCCGGTATTTTTCTCTGTCACATCAATTTCCAGCACGCAGGCATTCGGCTCCACACCGGCAATCGGCTTTACATCCACGGACTCAAAGAAATCCAGATTGGTCAGGCGCTGATAGCTGCGCACTACCTCGTTCTTGTTCAGCGGCTTGCCTACCTTCGGGCGCAGCTCCCGCAGGACAACCTTTTCCTTGGTTTTCTTCAATCCCTTGATTTTAAAGCCCTCAAGAATGCCCTCATTTATCTTGATGACCAGCTTGCCATCATCCCCTACCTCCATGTCGCGGATCTTCGCCATGATGTAGCCATCCTTGATGTACTGCTTCTGAATAGCGCGCACATCTTCCTTCAGGGCAAGGCGGTTCAGCCTGTCCCCCTCCTTGAGCTGCATCCTGCCCAGGAGCTTGCTGGTCGGCTCAATATCAGTATTGCCATCTAATTCAATGCTGGATATAACAGGTGTCTCAAAAAGATGATAGGTAACAATAACCCCCTCCGGCACAGTCTCAAAGGCAGGGTATATGTCATAAAAATAACCGGTAGCATACAGGCTGCTGGCATCATCCGCCAAAAGACCGCCGGAGCAGATGTCCCCTGGCTTGGAAACCTGGGCCAGCTTCACGGTGCCCAGCACATCCTCGCTGACACCCTCGTACCTTACATCCACAATGGTATTGCCCTCAACAGCCTCAATGGACTTAATGACATCCTCCTCGGCAGGCTTTGCCTCTTCCCAGACGCTGTTGCGGGTAGGAACCGTCTCCCGTACTTCTTCCTTGTCAACAGAGTCCTCATCAGGAAGCTCAAGGGAGCCCATCGTAGGCATATTCATCCTTTCGCCCTTGCCGGTGTTCAAATCCACACCCAGTCCTGCCGGTGCCTCACTGCTATCCACAGCAGCAAACGCTGTCTGGCTCCCGGCACCAATACTCAGGGACAGTGCCACAGCACATGCCAAATACTTATACTCACTTCTCTTCAAGGATAATACCTCCCATATATTCTATAACTAATTTATAAATAAAAGCTGAAAGATTGATTATCAGCCTATTCACGCAAAACATTCCCGGCAGCCTGCATCAACTTCTGCAGCTCTATATCCGGCACCTCCGCCTGAACGGCAGCAGGTTTTGCCTCCTGCCCGGCAGCCTCTGGCACAGCTTCCGCCCCGGTCACCTGACGTTGCAGCAGGGCGTCCCTGCCCTGCCCCGGGTTCTCAGCTGCAGCCATCTCCGGCACAGCAGGTACCGGAGCTTCATGATAATCACCGGCCACCGGCCCCGCAGCTGCGGCATCAGCTTCCCTGCCTGCACCCACAGACTGCTCGACAGCCGCAGGCATGGCAGGCGGCACTACAGGCTCCTTCGGCACAGGCCGAAGATACGCCACATACCCGGCAGCCACGCAAAGAGCAGCCACCAAGGGCAGCAGACGCCTGCCCCAAAGCAGCCATGCCTTCTGAGGCCGCTTCTCCTGGGCACTCCGCAGTTCAGCCTGCGCCAGCATCAGTTTCAGGTCCCCCCGGATATCATTTTCCTGCTCCAGGGATTCCTCCGCCTGAGTAAGCCAGCCTTTAGCAGCAGCTATATGATTTCGCATTGTCTTATGCTTATCCATAATATCGCTTCTCCTAAAAAATCACTTGTGGATACACTCCACAAAAGCATGCCTTTACCTGCCGGCCGTTTTTCATGAAATACGGTCAAAAACGGCAATTTCAGCCAATTTTCTCCCTCATACTGCGAAATTCATCTTATTTCCAATTATGCATAAATCTGGACAGCATCCCCCGTACACGGCGCACACCGCTTTTCTGTAATCTGTAAATATACGAAGTGCTCAGATTCATCTGCTCTGCTACCTCGGAAACCTCATGGCACCTGACATATATCTGCTCCAATACCATCTGCTCCCTCTCAGGCAGGCGGCTCATGGCTGACTGAAGCTGGCTGGAAGCCTCCTGAAGCTCCACCTGCTCAGCCACAGCCACGCCGGTATCAGCCAAAAGCTCCAGTGGAGAAAGCTGCTCACTGCCGCCTTCCAGGCATGCCACATCGGCACGGCCTTCCTTCTTGAGAAAATTATACATGCGCCCCTTGATACGATAGGAGGCAAACAGGCTGAACGCCACGCCACGGCTGTAATCAAAGCCTTCTATCGCCTCAATCAGCCCCACAGTTCCCTCCTGCAGCACATCCATCAGGTTGTCAAGGCCGCGGAAGGGAGCCGCAAGCTTGAACACCAGGGGCTGATAGGATTCAATCAGCCTTTTCCTTGCCTTCTGGCTGCCACATTCCTTGTAAGCATGCCACAGCGCCTGCTCCTCATGATACTCCAGCAGCTCTATTTTATTCAATTCTGCAAGATATTTATCCAGCTGCACCGAAGTACCTCCTCAAAAAATCACACAAACCGCAAAGCCTGCAAATCATGCACGCCATGCAAGCCTGCACGTCAGCAATTTAACCGGCCTTATCGAAATGTAAAGCGTGCCTCCACGCCTGCGTAATAGTCATTATCCTGGTCGCGCCTGTAGGTAAGGCTCACCTTGTCCGACAGCTCATAGTCAATGCCATAGCTATAATCACTGGTAGTCACGCTCTGAGTATATTTCAGCAGTGCCCTATCAGAAATATATTTACCCAATGTGATATTGTACACCTCATAGTCGTTATTGTCACGATTTTTTTCTGCGCTGCTGCCATCCGTACTGCTGCCAAGATTTTTGCTGCCATCAATAGTATCCCGCTCAATAGCCAGCACATCAAGGTTCAGGGCATTGCGCATAGCTGCCTCCACCTCCGACAAAAGCGTCATCTGCAGGCCGATACTTAACATAGAAGCAAATTTGCTGCCATCGCTCTTGTCCCGATTGTAATAATCACTGCGCAAGGTCAATAGCTGGATAATTTCCGCTTCCGCCATCTTCGGGTTGGACATCAGCCTGAATTTTCCCTGCTGCATCCTGTCAAGCCGCCCAGCCCAGGACAGATATACACTGGTCTTATTAATCTTCGTGCCAGCCTTCAGCACCAGCCTCGGCATCAATGTTTCTGCCTGGCCAAAGGTCATGGCCCCCTCAAAAACCTTGAAGTTAGTTTTCAGATAACTAAGCGTTCCCTTCTTTACATAGATAGAACCGGAAGTATTCGGCATCCAGGTAGTACCGCCAAAATAAGCACTGCCAGCCAGCCGCAAATCTCCCAGGTAGGAACTAAGGAAGCGCACATTTTTTCCCAGCTCCAGGCTGAAATCCATGCCAGCCAACGGCATATCGTCCGAGGACTCAGGCAGCTCACTCGGCAAGGAAATCAGGACATTATCAAGAAACAGGTGCCCGGACACCTTCGGCAGCGGCCTGGACTCGCCTCCCGGCAGCATCAGCACATCCTTCTGTACATTTACCTTGGCTGTTACAGGTCCCTTGAACACAGGGCTGTCCACATCCAATTCATCCAGCACCATATCCACATTATAATCATCAGGCTGTAAGCCATCCAGATGGACAAACCCGCTGGAGGCAAAGCTGCCGCTGCCCATATTGCCACTGCACCGCTCCAATGTAACGGTATTGCCTGTGAATACCACCCTCATATTGAAGTCCGTAACAGGCTTCACCACATTGCGGAATTTAAATGCCCCCTTATCTACTGTCATGCTGCCGGTAATATAAGGCCTTGCCGCCGTTCCCTGCAGCCTGAGCCTGCCATCTGTCGGCCCTATCGCCCAGTCAATATAGTGGGAAATCGTCGGCAGCAGGCTCAAATCCGCATCTTCCAGCTCAAATGTCACGTCAAACTGATTGCTCTCCGTCGGCACTGCTTCACTCAGGGCGGCGAAAGGCACCTGCCCGGTGGCAGTAAGCGAATAGGTTTTGCCATTGTAGCTCTTGCTGGCAGTGAGCTGGCGGATGTTCACCTTGCTGCCATCCAGCTCCAGCCGCCCTGCCACACTATCCAGCAGGGTGCTCTCCACCTGCAAATCCTTTATAGCTACAGGAATCTCCGCCACAGGAGCGGCACAGGTACCTGTTACGTCAAACTCCGTATCCACTGTGCCGCCAAGCCTTGTCTTGACACCGGCAGCCTCTGCAAATGCTCCCACATCAAAAGACTGCAAAGAGGTATGCAGATTGACATCGCCATCCAGATCCAATGCACCGCTTACACGGAATTTACCGGCAGCTCCCTCAATACCGCTAAATTCATTAATTAAAATCTTCCTGTTATCCAGCTCCGCATCCACTACTACATAATCCAGAAGGTACCTGCCCAGGCTCCCATCCTTAACATAGCCATTAAGCTTCACCTCAGGCTGACTCAGAGTACCGCCAAGGATTGCATTGCCGGTCAGAGTTCCATTAATGCCGTTATCCGGCAGTCCGGCAGCCGCAACAAGGCTGTGAATGTCACCCTTGTCCACCTCCAGCTTGCCACGCAGCCGCTGATTGCTCACATTGACATCACCATTAAACTTATATGTACCATTATTCTGCTGACAGGACATATCCTTGAAGAACACAAAGCCACCACTGTACTGAACAATGCCTCCAACGCCGGTTACTGCCTGCCCGTTGACAGACAAATCCTGGGCAGACAGCCTGCCTTCAAACAACGGGCTGCTGACCGTACCAGTCAGCTTGCCACTGAACTGCGCCCTGCCCTGCAAAGGCATCGGCAGCTGCTTGTTATAGCGGCTCAGGTCAACCTCATGCACCCTTGCATCCAGATTGATTCTCGACTCGGGATCAATGGTACCGTTGAAGTCCACATCCAGCCATGGCGTAAACACATGAAAATCCTGCAAGGTAACAGTGCCATCCTTGACAAAGTAGTCACCATCCATACCGTTAATAAAAATGCCGTTATAGCTGCCCTGATAAAAATGCACATATCCCACAATATTGGGATCTTTCAAGGAGCCTGTAATCGTGATGACATTATCCACATTGCCAGTAAGCTGCTGGTCAGGATCTATCGCCTGCATGATGTTCTCCATACGGGCACTGACAGTATCAACACGCATATTGATTTTCTTGTCACCCAGGAAGCCCATGACGCCCTTGGCATACCACTTGGTCTTCTCCCCCTGCTCCATGACAAAATCCTTGATCTTCACACCCCGGAGGCTGCCTCCCGCCGAGCCATGCAGCCTGTCAAAAGGCTGATGATAGATGCTGCCATCCCTGGCCGCATACTCAGCACGGACAACAGGGTTGTGAATATCACCTGTCATAGTACCCCGGATATCCAAAAAGCCGGAAATCGGTGCCTCAGGCACAAGGTTGTCCAGCAAGGACAAATCAACATTGGAGCCATAGAAGGAAAAATCAACGCTCTCCCCCAAAACCATGCTGCCCTCCAGCCCGAAGCTGCCATTGCCCGGCAGCTTGCAGCTGAGATAATCCACCGTTATCTTATTTCCCTGCTTTGCCACAGAGCCTGCCAGGTCGCTGACCAGCAGCCCCTGGTAGCTAAGGCTGCTGCCCCTGATGCTGCCAAACAGCTTGATACCGCCCATATCATTAACATTTCCCGCAAAGGATACCTCACCGGAAACACTGCCTGACAGGGATGCCAGCTCTGCCATACTGCCGGAATTATTTGCCAGGGCTGCCAGCTCCCCTGCCGATACACCATTAAGCCCGGCATTGCCGGTAAAATCATAGTTTTTGGCATCAAAGCTGCCGGTCAGGGAAACCGCTCCCCCTGCCAAATTAGCTTGTGCCTTGTTTACCACCACCATACTGTCCCTGTAGGAAACACTTGCTGACAAGTCCCGGAAACCGACATGCTGTATGCTGCCTGAAGCCACCTGGATATCGGCATCCACCCGGGGATTTGCCGCCTCACCTGCGACATGTGCCGTAAATTTCATAGCACCCTCATAAGGAATATCCTTGAACAGAACCCCTGGCTCAAACCTTTCCGAAGAAACAGTCAGGTCAAGCAACGGTTTGCCGTTATTCATGATAATCCTGCCATGGGCAGCTGCCTGCTGTCCCCTGGTTTCCGCACTGGCAAAAACACGGGCCTCCCTTTCGTTGAAAGTAACAAGGGCCTTTGCCTTTTCCACCTCGTTTTCCCCCAGCAAAACAAAGCTGCCATCTGCCAGCTCTGCCTGCCCGTTATAATAAAGCTGCGTGCCCACCCGTTCTCCGGCAATCTGCAAGCTCTCCAGCCTGCCGGAAATATCCTTCAGCACATCATCAGGAATGGTGCCTGCCGGAATATACGGCATATAATTCGCCAGCTCTGCATTCTGCAAGGACAACTGAAAAGTCTGCCTTGCCCCGTTAGCAGTATCAATAGTGGCAGAAAGCTGCGCCGAGGCGCCGTTGTTCTCGCAGGCTGCCTTCAGGCTGACCGATGGATAGCTTGCCAGATCAGCATAGCCATTCACCTTCTCCAGCACGATATCCTGATTGTTATACCTGCTGCGAAGTGTTGACTCCGCTACATTTATCTTTGCTGTAAGCCGCGTATCGCTTTTGTCCTCACTGATAAGGTCCGCAAAGTTCCAGGTACCGTCCTCCCGCTGCACAATCGTCACATCAGCGTGATTTATATCAATGGAGCTTATGCCCTCAGCCGCTGACTTCTGCAGCATGGCCAGGGGGCTCAGCCTGATGACCGCATCATCTGCATGAGCCAGGAGCTGCTGCCGCTTATCATAAACATCTATGCCAGCCACCTTTAGCTCCCGCCAGGACTTTACTTCAACGCTTCCAAGGCTGATGCGGGTATCCAGGGCTTCCGTAGCAATAGTCCCTGCCTGCTCTGCCACCATGGACATAAAAGACTGAGAGGATACCACTCCCCACAGGCACACAAAAACAAGGCAAAGAACGCCAACCGCTCCGCCTGCCAGCTTCCAACTCTTATGTGTCATCCTCTCATCTCCTCTGCAGGTTACATTTTATACCATTATATCACAAATATAATTACCGTTTATGAAAAAATGATTAAAAAATTTGAGGCTGTAAAATGACAGATAGTCGCACAACATTAGTGCCATATACTTCATAAAAGCAGTACATTGGCACATAAAAAGGCCACCCAGACAATAACATCTGAATGGCCTCATGCTCACAACACTGCTGCCTTCTTGCCTATCGCCATGACCTGGTCAACTGTCATCTTGGCAATTCTAGCAACCGTATTTATATTCATTCCATCACGCAGCATGTCTGTTATAACTTCATATCGTCCTTCCTCGCGTCCTTCAGCCTTATATTTTTCAATAATCTCACACATTCTGCTCACCCCTTCATCAG
>JBJDWY010000003.1:0-21514 GCA_051866255.1 Anaerovibrio sp.
GCATCTGACTCTTAATCAGCAGGTTCGGAGTTCGAGTCTCCGGTGGGTCACCATTGCAAGTGACAGGTCAGGACGGTGTTCTGGCCTGTTTTTAGTATATGGGGATGTAGCTGATGGACATTGGCAGATATTGATGTATGTCTGTAGATATTGATATATAATTGCTAGGTAATTGTGTGCAAAAAAGGGGGAAATCATGCGAATCTTAATTTCTAATGATGATGGTATTCAGTCCCGGGGCGTAGAGGCGCTGGTCAAGGCACTCTGTCCTGACCATGAGGTGATTGTGGCGGCTCCTGCCGGTCAGCAGAGTGCCAAGGCTCATGCCATCACGGTGCGCGACAGGCTCTATGTGGAGCATTATCAGCCCTTGGAGGCTCAGTATGGCATACAGGCATTTTCTATTACTGGAACGCCTGCGGATACAGTCAAGCTGTATATTGAGGGGATTATCCGCCGGGAAAAGGCACTGCTGCCTGACCTGGTGATTTCCGGCATCAATGATGGCAGCAACCTGGGGACGGATATTTTGTATTCCGGCACGGTGGGGGCTGCTACGGAGGGCTTCGTGCAGGGGCTGGATTCCCTGGCGGTTTCCCTTGAGTACAATGCCGGTTATGATTTTGATTTCGTGGCAAAATGCGTAGCGGATAAATTGCCGGAGCTTTTGGCGTATAAGGCGAATAAGTCAGATGAGGCAGGCAAGCAGGACAGGCAGCTTCTGAATATAAATTTCCCACAGCAGCTGGCATCTGAGTACAAGTGGGTATGGTGCCGTCAGGGTGTGCGGGATTACTGCAATGCCTATGAGCGCCAGCAGGCGGAGGACGGGCGCGTCTTTTATACTGTAGGCGGCACGCCTCTGGTGACCGGCAACAGCGATGATACGGATGTGGCTGTGACCTGCCGGGGGAATATTGCCATTACCCCTCTGAAGCTGGATAAAACCGACTTTTCGGTACTACAATCCCGTGCCGGTGTATGATATAATATAATGCGGCAATGGTATAATGAAAGATTTATTGCTTTACGATACAGTATATTGATTCGTAATTTGCTTGGTAATTCACTTCGTAATTTGATTGCTTATTTTGAGAGGAGAATGTTACATGAAATCTAAGATTAAGGATATTTCCCTGGCACCTTCCGGTCATGACAAAATCAACTGGGTAAAGAATTTTATGCCGGTTATGAATGCCATTGAAAAGGAATACTCTGTAACAAAGCCGTTTGCTGGCAAGCGTATGGTGATGACGATGCATCTTGAGGCGAAGACTGCCTATCTGGCACTGGTGCTGCAGGCTGCCGGGGCGGAGGTTATAGCTACTGCTTCCAACCCTCTGTCTACGCAGGACGATGTGTGTGCGGCATTGGTAGAGGGGGGCGTTACGGTATTTGCCCACCATGGCTGCACTATGGAAGAATACGATGCTTATATCGACATGGCTCTGGACTGTGAGCCGGACATCATCATGGACGATGGCGGTGACTTGATTTATCGCCTGCACAATGAGCGCCGGGAGCTGCTGCCGAAGATTATTGGCGGCTCTGAGGAGACCACCACAGGTGTCATCCGTGACCGTGCCCTGGAGGCTGCCGGGAAGCTGGAATTCCCGATGCTGGCCGCCAATGATGCTTACTGCAAGTATCTCTTTGACAACCGCTACGGCACCGGCCAGTCCACCTGGGAGGGCATCATGCGCGCCACCAATCTGGTTATTGCTGGCAAGACCGTGGTTATTGCTGGCTATGGCTGGTGCGGCAAGGGCGGCGCTATGCGGGCCAAGGGGCTGGGCGCCAACGTTATCATCACCGAGGTGGACCCGATTAAGGCTATTGAGGCAGTGTTTGACGGTTTCCGCGTAATGCCGATGGATGAGGCTGCCAAGGTGGGGGATATTTTCCTGACCCTGACTGGTGACAAGGACATTCTCCGCAAGTGGCACTATGAGTCCATGAAGGATGGGGCTGTTATGGCAAATTCCGGCCATTTTGATTTGGAAATCAATATTCCTGAGCTGGAGGAGGTTTCCGAGAGCCGTACCCAGGTGAAGCCGGGCATTGAGGAGTTCAAGTTTGCAAATGGCAAGAAGCTGTACCTGCTGGGTGAAGGACGTCTGGTAAATCTCGCCTGCGGTGACGGCCATCCGGCTGAGATTATGGATCTGAGCTGGGGCGTGCAGTTCTTCTCCGCCCTGCATATTGTGGAGAACCATGATAAGCTGGAAAACAAGGTTTATGTGCTGCCGGAGGAGGTAAATGCCAAGATTGCCAAGATTAAGCTGGCAGCTATGGGCATTGAGATTGACGAGCTTACCCCTGAGCAGTATGCCTACCTGCATCAGTGCTGATTCAGAGAATTATAATTGTACGGAGTGTTATAGATGAATATATTGATTAAGGGCGCCAATGTGCTGCAGCCTGATTATTCCACAGGCGTGGCAGATATTGCCATTGCGGATGATGTGATTGCTGCTGTGGGGGAGGTTCCCGGGGATTTTGCAGCTGACTATATTATAGAAGGAAAGGATCACTTTGCGGTGCCGGGGCTGGTAAATGCCCACACCCATGCCTCCATGACGCTGCTCCGCAGCTATGCTGATGATATGGAGCTGATGGACTGGCTGAATAACAGGATTTGGCCGGTGGAGGCAAAGATTGTGGAAAATGACATCCGCATCGGGGCAAAGCTGGCACTGGTTGAGATGGTAAAGGGCGGCACTACTGCCTATGCTGATATGTACGGTCCCTGCATGGAGTCCGTGGCAGAGGAGACCATTGAGGCAGGTGTCCGCGGTATTCTCAGCCGCGGCCTGATTGGCTTTGCACCGACCGCCATGAAAAGCCTGGCAGAAAACGTGGATTTGTACAAGAACTATCATGGTGCCGGTGACGGGCTGATCAGCATTTTGCTGGGTGTCCATGCACCATATACCTGTCCGCCTGATTTTTGCAAGGCGGCAGCGAAGGTATCGGCAGAGCACGGCATCAATGTGCATATCCACATGTCCGAAACCCAGGATGAAATCAGGCAGATACAGGAACAGTACGGCAAGCGCCCATTCCAGTACATTGAGAAAACGGGGCTCTTTGACCGTCCGTCCATTGCGGCTCACTGCGTATGGCTGGATGATGCTGATATTGCCATGATGAAGGAGAAGGCGATTACCCCTGTCCACAATCCGGGCAGCAATATGAAGCTGGCCAGCGGCGTGGCACCTGTGCCGAAGCTTCTGGCTGAAGGGGTGCATGTAGCTTTGGGCACTGATGGGGCATCTAGCAACAACAATCTGGATATGCTGGAGGAAATTCGCCTGGCAGCCATGCTGCACAAGGTGCATGAGCTGAATCCGCTGGCAGTGCCTGCGGCAGAAGCACTGAGGATGGGCACTGAGTACGGTGCCGAGGCACTGTGGCTGGCAAGGACCGGCAAGCTGCAGGCTGGCTGGAAGGCGGATATTGTGCTATACGATATGAACCGGCCGGAGTGGTGCCCTCGCCATGACCTGGTTTCTTTGCTGGTTTATTCTGCCAACAGCAGCAGTGCTGATACTGTGCTGTGCAACGGCAAGGTGCTCATGGAAAAGGGCGAGTTGAAAACCCTGGATGAGGAAAAAATCCTGCACGAAGCAAATGCCTGTGCAATGGATTTGGTCAATAGAGGTTAAGCGTGGCAAAGGCGAAGAATAATTTTTATGCAGTGCTGGCTGGCAGGCAGCCGGGGATTTATAAGACCTGGGCGGAGTGCCAGCGGCAGGTTATCGGCTTCAAGGGGGCGAAGTTCAAAGGCTTCGTCACTCTTGAGGAAGCGGAGGCCTTTATGGGCAGCCGGAATGGTGCAGGTCCTGCTGAGAATGGCACAGGTTGCGGAGCAGGTTCTGCCGTAAATGGCAAGGGGCAAGAAAACGGCAATTTTTCCAGGGGCACGGTTATTTTTGTAGACGGCTCCTATATGAAGGGGCGGTACAGCTGGGGCTTTGCTGCTTATGAGGATGGCGAGCTGATAGCTACCCAAAATGGTGCCGGTACCTCCAAGGATGCGGCGAAGCTGCACAACGTGGCAGGTGAGATGGATGCCGCCCGGGAGGCTGTATTGTGGGCTGAGGCTCAGGGCCTTGAGGATACAGGTGTCACCATCTGTCATGACTATGAGGGCATTGCTGCCTGGCCTCTGGGGCACTGGCAGGCAAAGCTGCCTCAGACGCAGGCTTATGCGGCTTTTATGCAGCCGCGGCTTGGCTGGGTACGCTTTCAGAAGGTAGCCGGTCATACCGGCGTTGAGGGCAATGAGCTGGCTGACAGGCTTGCCAAGGAGGCACTTTTATGAGATTGTCCGGCGTTATTGGTTCTGCTGTTTTACGGATTGCTTTTTGTGTCGTCTGCTGTGCCGTCCTGCTGATGGGCAAGGTGGCAGCAGCAGGTGCCAGCCCTTTGGATGCAGCCGGCCAGGCACGGATGGCGTATATCTGCGCCCTGGCGGATATGGCGGTCTATGACAGCGACCTGAATGAAGCTGTGCGGCAGGAGATGGGCAAGCTTGGCTGGCAGTTCAAGGATTACAGGAACGCTGACAAGAGGGCTCATACTACCTTCTACACGCTGGAGAATACTGCTGCGGATGAAAACGGCCGTGAAACACTGGTGGTTATTCCGGGAACGGAAAAGCTTAAGGATGTGGAGGTGGACCTGCGTTTTAGCAAGGTGCTCTTTGGCGGCAGGACGCCTCAGGAATTTCGTGAGTTTGCAGCAACGGAAAAGGTAGATGCTAATCAGCCTATGGTACATCAAGGCTTTAATGATTATACCATGACGGCTTTTTTTACTCCGGATGGGGAAGGCGTTATGGGGGCTGACAGGCTGAAAGGCTTTATTGACGAGGATGGTGAGCACCTCTACCTGACCGGCCACAGCCTGGGGGGCGCCGTGGCAACCCTGCTGGCGGCACGGCTGATTTCCATGGGGGTGGAGCCGGACAGGCTCAGCGTATTTACCTTTGGCGCCCCTACGGTGGGCAATACGGCCTTTGCGGAGGAGGAGGGCTATCGCATCGATCTGAGCCGTTATACTATGGGCGGCGATGTGGTAAAGAATGCCTTGCAGGCACTGAAGGCCGATTATGTGCATTTTGGCACTGAGTACAGGTGGCAGAAGAATGAAAACTCCTACAAGTACAATCACGCCATAGAAGGATACCTTGATGCGGCCATCCGCAATTATTATGATGAGGTGTTGCAGGGGGATTTGAGCCTTGCCGGCCTGGCAGCTAGAAAGCCGGAGCTTCTTGCTGAAGCTGATTCAGCAGAGGGGGCGGCCAAGGTCAGGCTGCCTTGGAGCCGTAGTTTTGAGGAGGGCAGGGTGTATATTGCCCCTGTTGCCATTGATGTGCCGGAGTCCATTGCCAATGACAGCGCCTACATGAAGGTGGTGGCAGGGGATATTCTCATGAGCCAGTTCAGCCGTATCCGGGTGGATGAATCCTTTGCCATGCCGGATGCAGAGGAGGAGACGCTTTTTGCTGCCTGCCAGCGTGCAGAAGAAAATGGCTGTGACAGGGTTGCCACGGTGAGCATCACAGGCAGGGCGGACAAGGAAAATCCAAAGCTGTACAGGCTGATGACCTCGGTGGCGGTTTACAGCACTACGGGGGAGCAGCTGATGAGCACGCTGACTTCCAATACTACCAAGGAAATCACGCCCATTGAGGCGGTCATGTACGATATGACCAGGGCGGCAGATGATATCAAGGCGGCTCAGAAGCAGGGCATCCTGCCGGAGTAGTAGAGTATTATGACTGTAATTGTGTTGACATATCATTGTTTTGTAATTAAAATATAATCAGATATACGATAATCTGTTGCTTTAAAGACATGAGGTGAATGATATGGCTACATCAACTGTACAGATAAGGATGGACAGCGAGCTTAAAAAAGATGTGGAGCAAGTTTTTCGCGATATGGGTTTGAATATGACCTCAGCTATAACTATGTTTTGTCGTCAGGTTCTAAATCAGGGCAAAATTCCTTTTGAGATTAGGCTCAGTAAAAATGGATATAGTGCATCTACTATAAGGTCTATGGATGATACCTTGGCTGGGAAAAATCTTAGCAGAGAGTTTACATCTGTTGATGAGATGTGGGAGAATTTAAATGCTTAAGGTGCAGTATTCAGGTCAGTTTAAGAAAGATTTTAAGCGCATAAAGAAAAGAGGACTTGATTTGGAGCGTTTAAAGTTTGTCATTAATGAACTGGCTAACGAAAATGTACTGGAGCCGAGATATAAGGATCACAGCCTGACAGGAGATTATGTTTCTTTCAGGGAGTGTCATATTCAGCCGGACTGGCTGCTTATATATCGCATCGATAAGGAAAAGCTGGTGCTTGTGGCTCAGAGAACAGGCTCACATAGTGATTTGTTTGATTAATAGCAACGTCTATATTGCTGCCCGGGAGCAGTCCCGGGCGGTATTTTTTTGCCTGAAAATAGCCATAGCAATTTTCTTTCAACCTTGAAAACGTTTTCATGCTTGGAAAACATCCTATGGAAAAATACAGTATAATAATAAATGTAAGGTGAAGGGAACGAAAAAAGCAGCCGGGAGGCTGGCAAGAAAGATACTTCATCAGCAATTATCATCGTTAATAATTTAAAAGAGTTTTATAGGGGGTAAAACAACATGGCAACATTTACGAAGTTCCCGGAGGACTTCATCTTCGGTGGAGCCACTGCTGCTTATCAGGTGGAAGGTGCTACCAGGGAAGATGGCAGAGGCCCATGCGCCTGGGATGATTACATGAACCGCCCGGGCAGCCGCTTCACGGCAGATCCTGCTAGTGATTTCTATCACAAGTACAAGGAGGATTTGCAGCTGTCCCATGATTTCGGGGTAAACGGCATCCGCATTTCCATCTCCTGGACCCGCATCCTGCCGGAGGGCAAGGGTGCCATCAATCAGGCAGGTATTGATTACTACAACGACCTGATTAACGAGTGCATCAGGCAGGGGGTTGAGCCTTTCGTAACCCTGCATCACTTCGATACGCCGCTGCCGTTCTTCAACAACGGACACTGGCTGAACCGTGACCTGATTGACTACTTCGTGGATTATGCGAAAATCTGCTTCGAGAATTTCGGTGACAGGGTAACCAAGTGGGCAACCTTCAACGAGCCTTGGTCCATTCCGCAGAACGGCTACATTGCAGGCAACTTCCCACCGCACAAGCAGTTCGATATGCCGTCCGCCATCCAGATGATGCACATCATGATGGTGGCACATGCCAAGGCCGTAAATTTCTACAAGTCCATGAACCTGCCGGGGCAGATCGGCATTGTCCACACCCTGGAGGGCAAGGTGGCCATGACTGACAAGCCAGAGGACATTCATGCAAGGGATTTGGATGATGCTATGGCAAACCGCTTCATGCTGGATGCCTGCTTCCACGGCGGTTATGATGATGAGACCATGGCACTGATCAACGAGATTCTGGAAAAGAATGACGGCAAGCTGGTAACCTATCCTGAGGATTTCGAGGATTTCAAGAAGGCTGCGGAGCAGATTGACTTCCTGGGCATGAATTATTATTCCAGCCACTTCCTGCAGGCTCATGACGGCGAGAGCATGATTTACAACAACTCCACCGGTGAGAAGGGTACTTCCGTATTTGCCCTGAAGGGCGTAGGCGCAAGGGTTTGCAACCCTGAGGTGCCGACCACCGATTGGGACTGGCCGATTTATCCAGTGGGCATGTACAACCAGCTGAAGCGCATTGCCAGGGATTATCCGAACTACAAGACCATCTACATCTCCGAGAACGGCATGGGCTACAAGGATGATTTCATTGATGGCAAGATTGATGATACACCGCGTATCGAGTATGTAACCCAGCATCTGGAGTACATCCTGAAGGCTGTTGCCGAGGGTGTCAATGTAAAGGGCTACTACATCTGGTCCCTGATGGATGTGCTGTCCTGGTCCAACGGCTACAACAAGCGTTACGGCCTGTTCTACGTTGATTATAACGACCAGAAGCGTTATCCGAAAAAGAGTGCCTACTGGTACAAGCTCATGACTGAGCGCAAGGAGATTGTGCCAATTGAGGATGTGGAGTACTGATTGACGGTTTTCCGCCAAAAAATTGTTAAGGTCGCTGCTGCTTTAGCAAGAAGCAGCAGTGATGGGAATTTATAAATCATAATAATGAAAAATCTATAAAAGAAGGAAGCGAAAATCATGGAAACAATTATTGCAGCGGTTGATAAGATGAAGCCTTTCTTTGAAAAGGTTTCCAACAACCCTTATCTTAGAGCAATCCGCGACGGCTTCGTAAGCTGCCTGCCGGTAATCCTTTTCTCCTCACTGTTCATTCTGGTAGCATGTATCCCGGAAATCTGGGATTTCAAGTGGGATGACTATATCAGCGGCCTTTTGTGGCAGGCTTATGGCTACTCCATGGGTATCCTGTCCGTCCTGATGGTGGCCACCATCGCCAAGAGCTTGACTGACAACTTTAATCACAAGCTGCCAAAGCTCCGTCAGATTAACCCTGTATCCGTAATGATCGTGTCCATCATCTGTTTCCTGCTTCTCTCCATTGAGGGCGTGGACAAGGGCATCGCAACTGAGTTCATGGGCACCAAGGGCCTGCTTTCCGCATTCGTGGTAGCCTTCACCGTGCCAAACATCTACAAGTTCTTCGTAGGCCGCGGCGTTACCATCAAGCTGCCTGAGGAAGTTCCTCACTACATCGCCCAGACCTATGCTGACCTGATTCCGCTGGCTGTATCCATCACCTTCTTCTGGGTATTCAGCTTCGTATTCAAGGATATCACCGGCATGCTGTTCGGCAACTGGATCCTTGAGCTGTTCAAGCCGCTGTTCCAGGCTGCTGACGGCTACATCGGTATCGCCCTCATCTATGGTGCAATGGCAATGTTCTGGTTCGTAGGTATCCATGGTCCTTCCATCGTAGAGCCTGCTGTAACCGCTATCTATATCGCTAACATCGAGCTGAACCTGCAGGTTGTACAGGCCGGTGGCCATGCAACTGCAATTCTGACTCACCCTACTTCTTACTTCGTTGCTACCCTGGGTGGTACTGGTGCTACCCTCATGTTCTGCGCAATGTGCGCATTTATCGCAAAGTCCAAGCAGCTCCGTACCGTGGGCCGCAGCTCCATTATTCCTGTACTGTTCGCAGTAAATGAGCCGATTATCTTCGGCGCTCCTATCGTATTGAACCCTGTACTGTTCGTACCTTTCATCCTGGCTCCTATCGCCAACGTATGGCTGTTCAAGTTCTTCGTAGATGTGCTGGGCATGAACGCCTTCTCCTATATCCTGCCTTGGACCACTCCTGGTACTATCGGCTTGATTGTTTCCACCGGTTTCGCAAAGCTGTCCTTTATCCTGGCTCCATTGCTGCTGGTTGTTGATACCGTTATCTACTATCCGTTCTTCCGCGCTTATGACAAGCAGCTGGTAGAGCGTGAGGCCCTGGTTGCTGCCGGCATGGCTGATGATGAGGGCGATGCTATCGAGGCTCCTGCTGCCAAGAACGTGGCAAAGGTGGAGCCAAAGGCTGAGGCAAGGCCTGCAGCGGCTGCTGTGCCAAAGACTGAGAAGAAGGTTCTGGTTCTCTGTGCCTCCGGCGCTACCAGCTCCATGCTGGCCAAGGCAATCGTCAAGGGCGCCAAGGCTGCTAATGCTCCTGTTGACTCCATCGCTATGGCATATGGCCAGCACAAGGACTGCATTACCGACTATGACCTGATTGTACTTGCTCCGCAGATGGCTTCCATGTTTGATGAGCTGAAGCATGACTGTGATGAGAAGGGCGTGCCTGCTGCTACCTGCTCCGGCAAGGAATATGTAGGCCTGACCCGTGACCCTGCCGGTGCCCTGAAGTTCGCACTGGAGAATATTAAATAAGTTTTCCCTGTCCGGTGCGGCAAAGTTTCAGGCTGCACCGTCCTCCCGAGGGCCACGAAATGAGATAAAGTTCATATCTTGCTTCGTGGCTCTCATTATATGTGATGTTTTATAAAAAGTAGGGGGCTAATGTGATGATTGAGATTATGAATACTTTAAAGGCTGGTTTTGAAAAATACTTTGGACAGCAGAAGACTACGGCATTTTTTTCGCCGGGGCGTGTCAACCTGATTGGTGAGCATACCGACTATAATGGCGGCCATGTCTTCCCATGTGCTATTTCCCTGGGCACCTATGCCCTGGTGGCACCTCGCCAGGACATGAAGACCAGGGCGATTTCCCTGAACTATGAAAAGGACGGCATCAAGGAATTTTCCATGGAGAATCTTTCCTATGATGAGTCCATCGGCTGGGCAAATTATATTGCCGGTGTGGTAAAGGTCTTTGAGGATGCCGGTATGAAGGCAACCTGCGGCTTTGATATTGCCCTGTACGGCAATCTGCCAAGCGGTGCGGGCCTTTCTTCTTCCGCTTCTTTGGAAGTGCTGATGGGGGTTATCCTGAAGGAATTCTGCGGCTTTGAGATAGAGATGATTGAGATTGTGAAGCTGGGGCAGAAGGCTGAGAACCAGTTCGTAGGGGTCAACTGCGGCATCATGGACCAGTTTGCCGTAGGCATGGGCAAGAAGGACTGCGCTATCCTTTTGGATTGCAACACCCTGAAATACCGCTACAGCAAGCTTGACCTTCGGGATGCCTGCATCGTGATTACCAATACCAACAAGCCTCACAGCCTCAATGATTCTGAGTACAACCTGCGCCGCCAGCAGTGCGAGCATGCCCTGAAGCAGCTGCAGGAGAAGCTGGACATTACTTCCCTGGGTGACCTGGCCAACCCTGAGTTTGATTTCAACGCGGAGCTGATTACGGATGAGGTGGAGAGAAGGCGTGCCCATCATGCAGTGTATGAGAACCGCCGCACCCTGACAGCCGTAGAGGCATTGGAGCTGAACGATATCCAGCGTTTTGGCGAGTTGATGCGTGCTTCTCACGAGTCCCTCCGGGATGATTACGAGGTTACCTGCAAGGAACTTGATACTCTGGCAGAGCTGGCATGGCAGCAGCCGGGGGTTATCGGCTCCCGCATGACAGGCGGCGGCTTTGGGGGCTCCACCGTATCCATTGTGAAGAAGGATGCGGTAGAGGACTTCAAGGCAGCAGTGGGCAAAAAGTACACGGAGATTATCGGCTATGCCCCTAGCTTCTATGTAGCAGATATTGCCGATGGTACCAGGAAGCTGTAAGCAAGGCTGCAAGTAAGGCTATAAGCAAGACTGTAAGTCAAGCTATAAATATAGCAGAAAGCAAGGCTGTAGATATAACAGTAAGAGGATAGAGCTATGAACGAGAGTATGAATTACGAGATTAATAGATTGCTGAATTTTGCCTTGCAGCAGGGGCTGATCAAGGAGTCAGATGTGTTTTATTCTGCCAACCTGCTCCTGGCAAAGCTGCGGCTGGATGAATTTGTGCCGGAAAAGGTGGATGAGGCACTGCAGGTGCCGGATGAGATTCTGGGCAGGATGCTGGACTATGCAGCAGCGGAGGGGATTATTGAGGATACGGCCAATCAGCGGGACTTGTTTGATACCGACTTGATGAACTGCGTTATGCCGCGGCCTTCTGAGGTGATTGCAGCATTTAAGCAGGATTATGCCGTTTCGCCGGAGCTGGCTACGGAGCATTACTACCAGATGAGTATTGCCTCCAACTACATCAGGAAGGCGCGGATTGACAAGAATGTGGTATGGAAAACCGCCACGGAGTATGGGGAGCTGGATATTACCATCAACCTGTCCAAGCCGGAGAAGGATCCAAGGGATATTGCCAAGGCCAAGCTGGTGAAGTCCTCCAGCTACCCCAAGTGCCTCCTGTGCCGGGAGAACGAGGGTTTTGCGGGGCATGCCAATCATCCTGCCCGTCAGACCCACCGCCTGATACCGCTGGATTTTGGCGGCCAGGAATGGTTTTTGCAGTATTCTCCTTATACCTACTACAACGAGCACTGCATCATCCTGAACGGTCAGCATGTGCCTATGAAGATTTCCCGTGCCACCTTTGAGAATCTGACGGAGTTCGTGACGATTTTTCCTCACTATTTTGCAGGTTCCAACGCGGATTTGCCTATCGTGGGCGGTTCCATCCTGTCCCATGACCATTATCAGGGAGGGCATTATACCTTTGCCATGGCAACTGCGCCTCTGGAAAAGGAATATGAATTTGCCGGGTTCCCGGAGGTGCAGGCTGGCAGGATCAAGTGGCCGATGAGTGCGCTGCGCCTGACCTCTGAGAACCGCCAGCAGCTGATTGACTTGGCGGAGCACATCCTGAACAAGTGGCGCGGGTACAGCGATGAGTCTGCAGGGGTGCTGGCCTATTCCGGTGAGGAGCCTCACAATACCATTACCCCTATCTGCCGCCGTCAGGGCAGTGCCTACCAGCTTGACCTGGTGCTGCGCAACAACCGCACTGATGAGGAAAATCCGCTGGGCATTTTCCATCCTCATGCCAACGTGCACCACATCAAGAAGGAAAATATCGGCCTGATTGAGGTAATGGGTCTGGCGGTGCTGCCGCCGCGGCTGAAGGAGAACATGGCAAAAATCAAGGCGGCTCTGCTCTCCGGCAGGGAAACCGTTGCCGACGATGAGCAGCTGGCTGTCCATGCTGACTGGTATCAGGAGGTCCGGGCGGCTCATCCTGAGATAGATGAGGAAAATGCCGGGCAGATCATCAGGGATGAAATCGGCAAGGTGTTCATGCAGGTGCTGACGGATGCCGGGGTATTCAAGCGGGATGCATCTGGTATGGCAGCCTTTGACAGGTTTGTAAAGGAGTGTAACTGAGATTATGTCTATATTGGTATGCGGCGGAGCCGGTTACATCGGCTCCCACACAGTCCACCAGCTGGTGGAAAAGGGCGAGGATGTAGTTATCGTGGATAATTTGCAGACCGGCCACATGGGTGCAGTGAATCCCAAGGCCAAGTTCTACAAGGGAGATATCCGTGAGGCGGCAGTTCTCGACCAGATTTTTACGGAAAACAAGATTGATGCGGTGGTGCATTTTGCGGCCAATTCCCTGGTAGGGGAGTCCATGACCAATCCGCTGAAGTATTTCAACAATAATGTATATGGTATGCAGGTGCTGCTGGAGGCCATGGTGCGCCACGGCATAGACAAGATTGTCTTTTCCTCTACGGCAGCAACCTACGGGGAGCCGGAGCGCATCCCTATCATGGAGGATGACCGCACGGAGCCGACCAACCCTTATGGCCAGTCCAAGCTCATCATGGAGAAGATGATGAAGTGGGTGAGCCTTGCCAACGGCATCCGCTATGTGTCCCTGCGCTACTTTAACGCAGCCGGGGCTATCGAGGATGGCTCCATCGGCGAGGACCACAGCCCGGAGACTCATCTCATTCCGCTGATTTTGCAGGTGCCTCTGGGGAAGCGTGACCATATTACCGTCTTTGGGGAGGATTATCCTACCCCTGACGGAACCTGCCTCCGGGACTACATCCATGTGCTGGACTTGGCAAATGCCCATGTGCTGGCCATTGATTATCTCCGCCGGGGCGGTGAGAGCAACATCTTCAACCTGGGCAACGGCCAGGGCTTCTCCGTCAAGGAGATGATTGAGGCAGCAAGGGAAGCCACCGGCCTTGATATCAAGGTGGAGATAGGTGAGCGCCGCGCCGGGGATCCGGCACAGCTTATCGCTTCCAGCGAAAAGGCCAGGAAGGTGTTGGGCTGGCAGCCGAAGTTTACAGATGTAAAGGCTGTGATTGGCACGGCCTGGAAGTGGCATCAGCAGCACCCGGAAGGGTATCAGGATTAAGTGCTGATACATATATTGATATAGATTTATACGGCATAAACTTGGTATAAGAGGCCGGTGGTTGTGAGACACTTTCCTTTCCACCCTCTCTGTGACATCGGCCTTTTATATATATATGACCCCATATAAAACATCAAGCCGAAGGGCAGGATAATTGGTACGTTATCCTGTCCTTTGTGCTGTTTGGAAAGATTTTCAGAGGTTGAAAATGCAGGAATAATGCCCTATAATATAATGATGTTGTAATAAAATAAGCTTTATGAAATAAGCTTTGGGTTTGTGTATTGTGACAGGTTAGGGGGAGGATACACATGAAAAACTATCAGACTGCGTTGGAGCGGTATAGGGAGGCTGCCGAGGATGGGGACTTGGCAGCAAGCAGGAAGCTGGGAAAGGTTTTGCTGGAGGAAGGCTTGCGTTATATGGAGGCTGCTGCCTTGAACGGTGATGGGGAGGCACTGGAAATATTGTCTGCGGTTTTGGACTCTGCCAACAAGCTTTTGTACAAGGGACAGAAGCAGGAGGGCAGGACTCTTTTGGCAGAGACGGATTTTTCCCAGGTGCAGGCCGGGGATGTGGTGCTGTTTGGCAGGCATATCAGCAAGGACGAGCCTATGTCCTGGAAGGTGCTGGATGTAAAGGAGGGCAGGGTGCTGCTTTTGAGCGAGGATATTTTGGAGTATCGTGCCTTTCATGACAAGTGGGGGCTGGTAACCTGGGAGAGTGCCAGCGTTCGCAAGTACCTGAACGGGGATTTTCTTGCCAGGGCTTTTTCGGACAAGGAGCGTTTTATTATTGCTACCACCAAGGTGGAGGCTCATGAAAATCCCATGTGCAATACCGACCCGGGCAGGGATACCAGGGACAAGGTTTTCCTGCTCAGTGCCGTGGAGGCGGAAAGGTACTTTCCTGTTAATCTGGACAGAAGGTGCTCTTATTGCTTTGCTGATAAAAAGGCTGGGGCCAGGCCAAGCTGGTGGTGGCTTCGTTCCCCGGGCTTCAATGAGGCAAATGCCGCCAGTGTCTGGGAGGACGGGACTTTTTCCTATAGCTATGTCCGGGATGTGCGGGGAGGCATCCGTCCGGCTCTGTGGGTAGAGGCATAAAATAAAAATCAAATTAAATTAAATAAAGTGATAGGGATATGGTAATATAATAAATTTTGTTTATTATATTATAAAAGTCATAGATAATATACCTAATTGGTAGTTTTCTTTTTCGCTGTTCTGTAGTATCTTATAGGTAAAGAATATTGTATACAAAATACAAGCATAAAAAATAAGGTCATACAGGGAGGCGGACACAATGAGAAAAGAGCATGATTTTCTGGGAGAGCTGAGTGTTCCTGATGAGGTTTATTATGGCGTGCAGACCATTCGCGCGGTGGAGAATTTCAAGATTACCGGCCAGAGGGTTGATACGGATTTTATTATTGCCATGGCACAGGTAAAGAAGGCTGCGGTGATGGCCAATATGTCCACCGGCAGGCTGGAGAAGGCTATCGGGGAGCCTCTAATGCAGGCTGCGGAGGAGATTATTGGCGGCAGGTTCCTGGATCAGTTCCCGGTAGACCCGATTCAGGGGGGCGCAGGCACTTCCTTCAACATGAACATGAACGAGGTGCTGTGCAACAGGGCCCTGGAGATTACGGGGCAGGCAAAGGGGCGGTATGATATCATCTCCCCCAACAACCACGGCAATATGGCCCAGTCTACTAATGATACCTTCCCAACTGCCATCAAGGTATGCCTGAGACAGAAGGGCAAGAAGCTGCTGGCAGCCCTGGATTATCTGGCCACGGAGCTGGAAAACAAGTCCGAGGAATACAAGGATATCCTCAAGATGGCTCGTACCCATCTGCAGGATGCGGTGCCGATTACCCTGGGGCAGGAGATGGGCTCCTATGCTTCCTCCGTGCGCCGTGGCATGAGGCGCATCCAGCATGCCCTTGATGAGATCCGCTATATCAACATGGGGGGAACTGCTGTAGGCACAGGCCTCAATGCGGAGCCGGCCTACCTGGCTGTGATTGCTGACAAGCTGAGCGAAGTAACAGGGGAGCAGTGGGAGGAAGCCGCCAACCTGATTGATGCCACCAACAACACAGACGGCTTTGCGGATGTTTCCGCCGCCATGAAGAATACGGCACTGGTGCTGATCAAGATGGCCAATGATTTCCGCCTGATGGCTTCCGGCCCTAGGGATGGCTTCTATGAGCTGAAGCTGCCGATGCGCCAGCCGGGCTCATCCATCATGCCTGGCAAGGTGAACCCTGTAATTGCCGAGGTTCTGAACCAGACCTGCTATCAGGTGGTGGGCAACGATTTGGCTGTAAGCCTGGCGGTGGAGAATGGCCAGTTTGAGCTGAACGTTATGGAGCCGGTGATGGCGTTCAACATGTTCAACTCCATGAAATTCCTCACCAATGCTGTCAATGGCTTTGTGGACAAGCTCCTGAAGGATTTGGAGCCGAACCGCCAGCAGTGCCAGCACTGGCTGGATAGGAGCGTAGGCGTGGTGACGGCGCTGCTGCCCCACATCGGCTATGAGCAGTCCGCCCAGCTTGCCAAGGAGGCATATAGCTCCGGGCGTCCTATCCGGGAAATCATCTTGGAAAAGGGCATTATGAGCGAGGAACGGCTGAATGAGGTCATGTCTCCGATGGCCATGACCAGCCCGGGCATTGTGGGGCAGTAAGAGGCATGAGATATGCGGGGCGTGAAGTTTGTGAGGGGCGTGTCAGCCTAAAAGCTGATAAAGCTTGTAGCCGATAAAGATGGCTATGTAGATGACGATGATTTTTTCCAGCTTTATCAGGATGCGGTTGATGGAGCGCTGCAGCAGCCTGTAGACCATGAAGCCGCCTACGGCACCGTAGTCCAGGCCGTTCATCTGCTGACCGCTCAGCAGGGTGACAATGTAATCCAGCATGAATATTACCTCCTAAAAAATACTAGTACAGATGTAGTATAACATGTATGGCTGAAAAACACAATATGTTCTATATAAAAGTCCTAAAAATATTTGGGGCAGAAAAATAGGTGGCAATTTCATAAAAAAGATTTGACACGCGTTGTTATTTATGCTAATATAACAAAAGTGATTGAAGCAGAAGTTGCCACTTCTCACCTGCTGGTACAGATCAGTCGGGTTTATATCAGATTTTTTGGTAGAGGTGGCTTTGTGCCGCCTCTATTTTTGTTTTGGGCAGCAGCTGCTGCAATGGCTGCCGTTTGGAAATATCTGCAGGGAGGTGTATTTTCATAGCTAAGGAAATCGCAAGAATCAATGAGGAAATCCGGGTTCGCGGCGGCGAAATCCGTGTGACTGATGCTGAGGGGCAGACTTTGGGCATTATGCAGGTGCGTGATGCACTGCAGATGGCTATTGACCAGCATCTCGACCTGGTCGAGATTGCGCCGAAGGCAAAGCCGCCTGTTTGCCGTATCATGGACTTTGGTAAGTATAGATATGAACAGCAGAAGCGGGAGAAGGAAGCCCGCAAGAAGCAGAAGGTCATCTCTGTAAAAGAGGTGAAGCTGCGTCCAAACATTGAACAGCACGATTTTGACGTCAAGCTGAAGAATGCAGTTCGTTTCCTGGAAGAAGGAAACAAGGTCAAGGTAACCATCATGTTCCGTGGCCGTGAGCTGTCTCATCCGGAGCTGGGCCGTGAGATTTTAGGCCGGGTTGCCGAGCAGCTGAAGGATTCAGTATCTATTGAAAGAGATGCTAAGCTTGAAGGTAAAAATATGATTATGATTCTGGCCCCAAAGGCCGCATCTAAAGGAGGAAAACAGTAATGCAGAAGATGAAGACTCGCAGAGCTGCTGCAAAGCGCTTTACTTTAACCGGTAGTGGCGAAATTAGAAGAAACAAGGCTTATAAGAGCCATATCCTGGAGAAGAAGTCTCCGAAGCGCAAGCGTAACCTGCGCAAGGCTGCCCTGGTAGTTGCTGCTGACAAGAAGCGCGCTATGAAGTGCCTGCCATACGCATAATTTTTGATTGATTACTTTATTGTTTAGGAGGATAAGAACATGCCAAGAGTTAGAACTGGTGTGAGTGCACATAGACGCCATAAGAAGATTTTGAAGTTAGCAAAGGGCTACAAGGGCTCCAAGAGCAAGCAGTTTAAGAAGGCAAATGAGACCGTTATGAAGGCTCTCTACTATGCACGTCGTGACCGTCGTGCCAAGAAGGGCGTATTCCGCCGTCTCTGGATTGCCCGTATCAACGCTGCAGCTCGTGCTAATGGCATTTCCTACAGCCGCCTGATTGCCGGCCTCACCAAGGCTGGTGTTGAGGTAAACCGCAAGATGCTGGCTGACCTGGCTGTAAATGATGCAAATGCATTTGCCCAGATGGTAGCTGTTGCTAAGGAGAACCAGTAATACACAATGCCTGTGAAGGTGTTATGCTATAAGGAGCTGCTTCGGCAGCTCTTTTTTGCTAATATAAAAGATAGAGGTGCTTTTGATGCATAATTTATCAAAAATAGAGCTGTTGTCCGTGGGCTTTATGGTATTTTCCATATTTTTCGGGGCAGGCAACCTGATTTTTCCGCCTTTTTTGGCCCAGAATGCAGGTACCAGCTTCCCAATTGCCATGGCGGGTTTTTTGGCAACCGGCATCGGCCTGCCCCTTTTAGGCTTAATTGCCACGGCAAAGCATGGGGGAAGGTATACCCAGCTGATAGATGAAAGGGTGCATCCCGTCTTCCGGGCCATTTCCTTCGGTCTTTTGTACCTGACTATCGGCCCCCTCTTTGCGGTGCCGAGAACAGGTGCCGTGTCCTTTGAAATCGGTATCAAGCCTTTTCTGGCGGTGGGCTCTGCCAATACCGGCGAGCTGATTTACACGGCGATTTTCTTTTTGGTCACCTATTGGCTGGCAGCAAATCCCAGCATGATTGTGGACAGGGTGGGCAAGGTGCTGAGCCCCCTTTTGCTGCTGTTTCTCTGCGTGCTTTTTGCCCGTACCTATTATGAGCCTATCGGCAGGATTCTGGAGCCGGTGGAGGAATACGCTGTTTCGCCTTTTGCCTCTGGCTTCATTAACGGCTATCTGACCATGGACATGCTGGCGGCACTGCCTTTTGCCACTCTGGCTATTACTGCTATCAGGCAGAAGGGGCTGACGGAGAATGCCGATATCTGCCGTGCCTGTGTCAGGGCATGCATTATCGCTGTAGTCCTGATGGGCATAGTGTACGTTTCTTTGGCTTATCTGGGAGCTACCTGCCCGTCGGTGCTGGGGTACTCTGCCAATGGCGGCGTCATCCTGTCCTCGGCCACCTATTTTTTCTTTGGCGATACGGGCAAGCTGGTGCTGGCTTTTATCATCGGCTTTGCCTGCCTGACTACCAGCATCGGTGTCAGCTCCGCCTTTGCCAGCTACTATCAGTACGTTTTTGACGGCAGGGTGGCTTACAAGACGCTGCTGAAGATAGCGGTATTTTTCAGCTTCCTGGCCTCCAATGTGGGGCTGACGGAGCTGATCCGGATATCTGTGCCCTTCCTGGTGGCCCTGTATCCGATTTTTATCGTGCTGGTGCTGGTATCCCTCTTTGACAGGCAGCTGGGCTGCAGCAGCAGCGTGTACCGCTGGAGCATCGGCATGACTCTGCCATTCAGCATCCTGGATGGCTTGCAGGCTGCTGATATAAAGCTGGCAGGCTTGCAGGAGCTTTTGGCGCAGTATCTGCCACTTTACTCGGTGAGCCTAGGATGGCTGGTGCCGGCCCTCATCGGTGTGGAAATCGGGTATTTTGCTGCAAGGAAATAGAAAAATGCAGGACGCTAAAACTTTTTTAAGGTTTTGGCGTCTTTTTTCACCGCCAAAAGAAGGATTTTTCACTGTTTTTGTTGAATATATAATAAAATGAGTTTATAGAGAGTTTATAGACAAGCACAGAGGACAGCCAGGCTTATAAAAGCTGGCTGAAGGGCTGGACGGCTGGATGACGAGAAGTCCATTTGGAAAGGCAGTGATTTATATGAACAAGATTATTACTATCAGTCGTGAGTTTGGCAGCGGTGGCCGGGAGTTTGGCTGCCGATTGGCAGAAAATCTTGGCATCAAGTATTATGATAAGGAGATTATCAGCAAGATTGCAGAAAAGGCGGATTTGTCCGAGGGCTACGTCAAGGAAGTGGTGGAGAAGCGGCCGATGCCCCTGTTTCCTATGACCATTGGGGCTACCTTTGCGGCAGTGGGGGTGTATTATCCCCTGATGGTGGAGGAGTCCGTGTACACCGCTCAGACCGAGGTGCTGCAGGAGCTGGCGGAGCAGTCTGACTGCGTGATTGTAGGCCGCTGTGCCGACTATATCCTGCGTTCCTACAATCCTTTCAAGATTTTTGTCTATGCGGATATGCCGTCACGCATCAAGCGCTGCATGGAGCGCAGTACGCCTGATGAGCAGCTGACGGAGAAGGAAATGAAGAAAAAAATAAATAATGTGGATGAAAGCCGTGCCAAGTATTATGATTTTTATACCGGCCAGAAGTGGGGGGCACGTCAGAATTATAATGTCTGCATCAATACCACCGGCATGGACATCGGGGCGCTGGCGGAGGCGTATAGCCACATGCTGAAATGAAAGCCAGTGCCAGGCTGATAATGCTTATTGTATTGTAGTTTTGTTTGTTAGTTGATTAATTTGTAAAGTTATGATTTTGTTTGTTAGTTGATTTTGTGTATTGCAAGGGGAGCGTATATTGAAAAATCTTGAGCGTATAGAAAGTAATGCCAATGCAAAAATAAAGCTGGTAGCCAAGCTGCATGCCCACAAGTACCGCAAGGAGGAAAGCCTCTTTGTGGCGGAGGGGGTGCGCCTGGTGGAGATGGCACTGGCGGCCAGGTGGCCTATGCGGTTTGCCTTTGTCAGCGACAGCGGCCTGAAAAATCCCAGGGTGGTGAAGGCGGTGGAGCTCTTGCAGGAACGGGAATGCCCGGTATATCAGCTGGATGGTGACCTGTACAGCAAGGCATCCGATACGGTGAACGGGCAGGGACTGCTGCTGGTCATGGGGCAGAGGCTCTTTACCTGGCAGGAGGTGCTGAGCTGCCCAAGGGGGGATGCGCCTCTTTTGGCTGTGCTGGATGGCATTCAGGACCCGGGCAATGCCGGGACCATTATCCGCACGGCAGATGCCCTGGGGTGTACCGGGGTGGTCTGCCTGGAAGGCACGGTGGATATGTTCAGCGACAAGGTGGTCCGCTCATCCATGGGCTCCATCTTTAACATTCCGTTTTTGGACAATGTTTCCAGGAGTGCCTTTATTGATGCCTGCCATGACAATGAGCTGAACATGATTGCTACGGCACTGGACAAGCTGGCACTGAAGCATTACCTGGCAGAGTATAACAGCCCTACCGCTATCGTTTTCGGCAACGAGGGGAGCGGCATCTCGCCTGAAATCCTGGCGGCAGCCAGCAGCAAGGTGTACATACCTATGTCCGGCAAGGCTGAGTCTTTGAACGTGGCTTCGGCAGCTGCCATTGTGCTTTACGAGGCGAGCAGGCAGCGTGCCATTTTGTAAGGGAGCTTGTTGCAAGGAAGTGCTTGCCGTTTGTCCTGTAAAATTCTGTAAAGAGATGCTTTTCTAATAAAATAAGGCTGGAGCAGAGGGAAACTGCTTCAGCCTTGTTTTTTTATCTGCTGTATTTAGTTGATAACCACGG
>JBJDWY010000004.1:0-4740 GCA_051866255.1 Anaerovibrio sp.
GCTATCTGAACAGCCCGGAGCAGACGGCGAAGGCATTTATCCCGAATCCGTTCTCTCAGGATGCCGGCTATGACAGGGTATACTGCACCGGGGACATTGTGCGCTTCCTGCCGGATGGCAGCGTGGACTTCATCGGCAGAAATGACGGACAGGTGAAGGTGCGCGGCTTCCGCATTGAGCTGTCCGAGGTGGAGCGTGTTATCCGCCAGTACCCCGGCATCAAGGATGCCACTGTAGCAGATTTTGATGCTGCAGGGGGCGGCAAGTTCCTGGCAGCCTATGTGGTGTCTGATGATGTCATTGACATTGACAAGCTGAATGATTTTATCCTTGAGCGGAAGCCGCCATATATGGTTCCGGCAGTGACCATGCAGATTGACAGCATTCCGCTGAATCAGAACCAGAAGGTAAATAAGAGGGCTCTGCCTGTGTCGGAGCGGCAGGCGGAGGAAATTGCTGCGCCGCAAAATGAAATCCAGCAGAGGATATTTGACTGCATTGCGGAGGTAATTGGCAGCCGGGAGTTTGGCATTACCACGGATATTTACAAGGCAGGAGTGACCTCCATCGGTGCCATCCGCCTAAATGTGCTGCTGGCAAAGGCATTTGATGATGTGGTCATCCGCACCAAGGATTTGAAGGAAAACAATACCATAGAGAAGCTGGAGCAGTTTGTAGTCAGCGCCGACAGGGCGGTGGCTTATGAAGTGTACTCGGATTATCCGCTGACTCAGACGCAGAATGGCGTTCTTGTGGAGTCGATGGTCAATGAAGGTACTACCATCTACAATATTCCATACCTGTTCAGGCTCAGTGACAGGGTGGAACTGCCACGGCTGAAATCTGCCCTGGAGCAGGTTATTGAGGCACATCCTTATGTGAAGGCAACTCTGTTCATGAATGAGCAGGGGGTTGTAAGAGCTGCTAGAAATGATGAGGCTGCGCCGGTGGTTGAGCTTATCACATGCGAGAAGCTGCCAGCCAATGAGGAACTGGTTCTGCCTTATGATATACTGGGTGACAGGCTCTATCGCGCCAGGATTTATCAGACTGCGGACGGCAATTATCTGTTCCTGGATTTCCACCATATCATTTGCGATGGTAATTCTGAGGGAATTATTATTCGTGATATGAACCGTGCCTATGCAGGGGAAGCCTTGGAGAAAGAGGGCTATACCGGCTTTGAAGCAGCTCTGGATGAGGAAAAGCTGCGGGGAACTGATGCCTATGAGAAGGCAAAGCAGTATTATGATGCTATCTTCAAGGGCTGTGATACGGATTTCCTGCTTCCTGCTGACAGAAATGGCAAGGAGCCATCTGTGGGGCAGTATTATTACCTGAGCGGGCTGGAAGCAGACTCCCTGAAAGATTTCTGCACGGCGAACAAGGTGACGTTGAATGCCTTTTTCAACAGCGTATTTGGCTTTGTGCTTGCCAAGTACAACTATAAAAACGAGGCGGTTTATACTACCATCTATAACGGCAGAAATGATGCCAGGCTGGCAGATAGCGTGGTGATGCTGGTCAAGACCTTGCCGGTTTACTGCAACACAGACGGAGAACGCAAGATTGCTGATTATATGTCAGGTATGCAGGAGCAGCTGGTAGGCAGCATGGCAAATGACCTCTATTCTTTTGCTGAGATTGCCAGGGAATACAATCTGAAAACTGATATCATGTTTGCTTATCAGGGAGATGGGTTTGACTTCGGGGAATTGTGCGGGGAAAAGGCTGAAAGCATTCCGCTGGCACTGAATGCTGCCAAGTCCCTGCTGGCAATCAAAGCGGTAATCAGGGAGAACCAGGTGGGCTTTATCTTTGAATACCGCAGTGATGTGTATGCAGAGGAAACCATGCAGGGCTTGTCCGAGTGCCTTGTGCAGACAGCACGGGAGTTTATGGTGAAGAACTATCTGAAAGAGGTTTCCATGCTTTCCCCGGCAAGTGAGGAAATTCTCAGGGGCTTTAATGCCACAGAGGTACCCATTGCGCCGACCACCTGCAATAAGCTGTTTGAGAAACAGGCTGCCCTGCACCCGGATAAAACGGCGGTTATTTCCAATAAGGAAAAGGTTACTTATGACCAGCTGAACAAGAATGCTAACCGCATTGCCCACTGCCTGATGCAGGCAGGGGTGAAGCCGGATGAGCTGGTAGGCGTCATGGTGCCGAGGTACATTCATACTTACGCGGCAAGGCAGGGCGTATTGAAGTCCGGTGGTGCATTCATGCCTATTGACCCGAAATATCCTGATGACAGGATTGACTATATCCTGTCCAATTCCGGTGCGAAGCTGCTCATCACGACGGAGCAGCTGGCAAGGGAACGGGGAGAATTTTTAAGAGGCTGTGGTGTGCAGGTGTGCATTATAGAGGAAATGCTCACCTGTCAGCAGACGGATAATCCGCAGCCGGACATTACCCCGCAGAACCTGTGCTACTGCATCTATACTTCAGGTTCTACCGGCAGGCCAAAGGGAGTTATGATAGAGCATCATTGTTTGGTGAACGGTTTGATAGATTTTGTCAATTATAATCATTGCGACGTCCAGTCCGGGAAATTCTGCGAAACATGGACGGTATCCCTTGCCATGGCGGCACTGACCTTTGATCTTTCCGTGCTGGATGAAACCCTGCCTCTTTATCGCGGCGCAACAGTGGTTCTCGCTACGGAGGAGGAAATCCACAATCCGCTCCTTTTGGCGCAGGCCATCAAGGAAAACGGCGTTGACCTGCTGATGTGTACGGTGCCCCATCTGGCAAATCTGGTAAATCTGATGGATATCCCGGAGATAGAGGAGATTTTGAGGCAGATCAAGGCCTTTTCTGTCGGCTCAGAGGCATTCCCGCCATATGTGTATGACAAGCTGCGGGAGGCAGGCATTACTGCCGAAATTTATAATGGCTATGGCCCTACTGAGGCGACTATCACTACATCTATGTATTGCATGGAGAACAACAGGGTTGCCATCGGCAGGCCGTTGTCCAATTACAAGGTCTACATACTGGATAAGTACGACAACATTATGCCACCGGGAGTACCGGGAGAGCTGACTATCCTGGGTGACAGCGTAGGTCGCGGCTATGTAGGCAATGAGAAGCTGACCAGGGAGAAGTTCATCAACTTCCTGGGATTGCCTGCCTATAGAAGCGGTGATTTGGCAAGATGGGGGCATGACGGCCTGCTTTACTTCGTGGGCAGAATGGATAATCAGGTGAAGCTGAGGGGGCTTAGAGTGGAGCTGGAGGGAATTGCCAGCGTGATGTGTACCTGTCCGTCTGTTACCAATGCCGTTGTTGTTGTGAAGGGAGAGGGCGAGCGGCAGTTCCTGTGCGGCTATTATGTAGCAGAGAAAGAGGTTGCCAAGGCAGAGCTGGTTGAGCACATGAAGAAATCCCTGGCAGACTATATGGTGCCGTCTGCCCTGATGCAGCTGGATGCCATGCCGCTGAATGCCAACGGCAAGATTGATAGAAAGGCTCTGCCGGAACCGGAACGGAAGGCAGAGAATATTGTTGCGCCACAAAATGAAACCCAGCAGAGGATATTTGACTGCATTGCAGAGGTAATTGGCAATCGTGGGTTTGGCATCACTACAGACATTTACGAGGCGGGCGTAACTTCCCTGGGAGCTATCCGCCTGAATGCACTGCTGGCAAAAGCCTTTGATGTGGCAATCCGCAATCAGGACTTGAAGGAAAATAATACTGTAGAGAAGCTGGAGCAGTTTGTAGTCAGTGCCGACAGGGCGGTGGCTTATGAAGTGTACGCGGATTATCCTCTGACACAGACTCAGAGCGGTGTTTTTGTGGAGTCTGTGGCAAATGCCGGCACCACCATCTATAACATTCCTACGCTGTATCGCCTGGGAACCGGTGTGGATGCCAAAAAGCTGAAGCTGGCGGTGGAGAAGGCTATTGATGCACATCCGTATGTGAAAGCAACCCTGTTCCTGAATGAGCAGGGGGAGGTCAGGGCAGCCAGAAATGACAGTGCTGAGCCGGTGGTTGAGCTGATTGCCTGTGATAAGCTGCCGTCCAATGAGGAGCTGATTCTGCCTTATGAGCTGCTGGGGGACAGGCTGTACCGGGCACAGGTATATGAGACTGGCGAGGGCAGCTATCTGTTTTTGGAATTCCATCACATTGTAAGCGACGGAGTTTCCCAGAGCATTATGATGGAGAATATTAACCGCGCTTATGCCGGTGAGGAATTGATAGCAGAAGATTATACCGGCTTTGAGGCAGCCCTGGATGAACAGAGGCTGCGGGAAACCGATGCCCATAGTAAGGCAAAGGCATATTATGATTCTGTGTTTGCCGGCTGTGAGACTGATTACCTGCCGGTCAATGACCGGGAGCTTCCTGAACCATCGGTAGCTTATTTTAGCTATGAAAGCAGCCTGTCCGTGGCTGAAATAGAGAAATTCTGTGCAGACCATGACCTGACCATGAATGCCTTCTTTAATGGTGCCTTTGGTTATGTGCTGTCCAAATACAACAACAAAGATGAGGCGCTTTATACCACTGTCTACAACGGCAGAAATGATTCCAGGCTCTCAAGGGCTGTGACCATGCTGGTAAAAACCCTGCCGGTACATTGTGATACAGCCAGGGAGCGCAAAATCATCGACCTTCTGACAGCTACCCGTGACCAGCTGGTAGGGAGCATGGCAAATGATATCTATTCCTTCGGGGAGATTGCCCGTGCCTATGGCATCAAGTCCGATATCCTGTTTG
>JBJDWY010000005.1:0-21350 GCA_051866255.1 Anaerovibrio sp.
AAACTATCCTGAGGTTCCTTATGTCATGGAGGAATTTGTGCAGGGCAAGATTTTTTCCTATGATGCCATCCTGGACAATCAGTCGGAGCCTCTGATGGAGTCCTGCACGGAGTGGCCGCCATCCATTATGAATATCGTGACTGACAAGCTGGATCTGGCTTATTTTGTCCGCGCTGATGTGCCGGAGGCACTGCGCAGGGCAGGCAGGGCGGCAGTCAAGGCATTTAATGTCAGGAGCCGTTTTGTGCATCTGGAGTTCTTCCAGCTGGAGGCTGACAAGCCGGGGCTGGGCAAGGCCGGTGATTTCGTTGGTCTTGAGGTGAATATGCGCCCTGCCGGCGGCTACACCCCTGATATGATGAATTATGCCCACAGCATGGATGTGTATCAGATCTGGGCGGATATGGTTACTGACAACCGCCGTTTGCAGCCTGATTTGCAGGATGACCGCTTCTGCGTGTATGCGGGCAGGCGCGACCAGTTCAGCTATGTACATTCCCCGGAGGAAATCAGCAGGCGTTACGGCAACGATATTGTCATGGCAGAGCGCATGCCTGAGATGATGGTGCCGCAGATGGGCAACCAGTGCTATACCGTCAAGCTGAAAACCGAGCAGGAAGTGCATGAGTTCATCAGGTTCGTGACCGAGCGCAGATGAAGCCTGTTTTGGCAGCTGGCATTGGCATTGCCTGGTGCCGGTGTGAAGTAGTGGAAATAATGGTGAGTGCATAAAATGAAGAAAATAGTTATGTGTGTGCTGCTGGTGCTGGCATTTATGACTACCGCTTGTGCCGCAGGTTCATTTTTTGATTTCAGGAAAAGCGAAGGAGAGAATAAAGTGGCAAATCGTATTGCAGTTTTTGATACCAACATGGGCGAGTTTGAAATTGAGCTGTTTGAGGACAAGACCCCGATTACTACCGGCAACTTTATCAAGCTGGCAGAGGAAGGCTTCTATGATGAGGTGATTTTCCACCGCATTATTGATGGATTCATGATTCAGGGGGGCGACCCGACCGGCACCGGCATGGGCGGCCCTGGCTACACCATTGAGGATGAGTTCAGGTCTGATTTGCGCCATGACAGCGAGGGAATCCTGTCTATGGCAAATACCGGCCGTCCGCATACCGGCGGTTCCCAGTTCTTCATTACCCTGGATGCAACTCCATGGCTGGATGGGCGTCATACCGTGTTCGGCAAGGTAATCAAGGGAATGGAGGTAGTGCGTGAAATCGGTCATGTGAAGACCGGCGCTCAGGACCGTCCTGTGCATGATGTTGTAATCAACAAGATTACTATCAAGGCTGCTGAGTGATGAAAAAAAATACAGCCCCGGTTTCTAGCAGGGAAGCCGGGGCGTATACTTATATTTTGGAGTGCAGTGACGGTACGCTTTATACCGGGTATACAGTTGATTTAATAAAGAGGCTGAATGCACATAATACAGGACGAGGCAGCAAGTATACCCGTTGCCGCCTTCCGGTCAGGCTGGTGTATTATGAGGTTTTTGCCACCAAGCGCGAGGCTATGCGGCGTGAATATGCTATAAAAAAACTGCCGCGGAAGAAAAAGATGGATATGATTGCCACTTTTTCTAAGTGAATACATATTTTATTTTTGAGTTTTCATTAATTAGCTGATGTGGGGAGGGAATGTTTTTAGGATTATGCATGGTTGGCAGTATATGTAGAAAAGGGAGATGTGTTATGAAAAAATTATTATTGACAATTTTTAGCATTATGCTGGGAATCGGTATTTTCTCAGGCTGTGGCGGTGTTGCAGACAAATTTGGTTCTACCAATGGCTATACTATAGCTAAAGATGCAGGGTATTACAAAGATCTTGTCTTGCTGCCAAATGGTGAGTTTCTGGTAAAGGATAAGATTTCCGAGTCTGATGCTGCTGGTGGCGGCGTGGTTTACAAGGTTGATTTGAATGATAATAAGGCTGTGGAGAAGGTAACCTCCATGTATGCCGGTTCCGCTATCAATACGGAATGGCGTGATATTCAGAATCGCAAATTTAATGCGGCATGCATCACGCTGGAGTATCAGGATGGCTACATTAAATACAACTTCAAGAATTCCCGTATGAATGCAACCAAGGGATATTGCGGTGCATATTCTATCCGCTACAAAATTGATGAACAGAATAACAGGAAGATTGCTTATTTGTATAATAAAAAGAATGATCAGGCTGTTAATGAAAGTGGCTATTCGCAGCTGCTGTTTACCTATGATGACAAAGGAAATTTGTCAAAGGTAGCGTATGCCAACAGCAATGGTGACAGGGTAGTAACTTCTCACAGGGATTATGAGACCCGCTTCAAATATGGCGAAGGAAGCATCCATCCATCAGAGATTGCTAATTATGGCAAAGATGATGCCCTGATGGTGAATGAATATGGCGTAGCAAAGACCACTTATGCTTTTGATGACAAGGGCCGTTTGACAGAAGCGCGTCATTTTGGTTCTGATGAGGCGCTGAGGGAAAAGAACATGCCTGAGCCAAAGGTGGATGTGGCATTTGATTCTATCAGTGCAGGTGCCATTACCAAGTATTCCTATGAGGGTGACAATATCAGGCCGTCCAGGATTTCCTTCTATGGAAAGGATGAGCAGCCGCTTGCCATCAAGGCATGGGGCAGTATGGCTTCTTTTGTAATCAAGTATAATGAGCATAATATGATTTCTTCCGTTAGTGCCCTGGCACCTGATGATACCCCTGTGGCTATTGATGCCAAGGTGCTGGGCTCCAACGTAGTTGAGGTAAAATGCGGGTATGATGATACAGGCAACTTCAACAGGTTCACTATGTTTGGCAAGGATGGCAATATGATTGTCTCTGATGTGCTGAAATGTGCCGAGGTGCGCATGACCTATGATGATAAGCGCCGTCTGTCTGAGACTGCGTATTATGGCACCGGCGAGGATCAGATTGATGCGTTTACTGATGGGCATTATGCACATAGAAAGACCAATGAATACAATGACGATGATGAGATTGTAGCAACTATTTACTACAACAAGGCAAACGTTGAAGTGTTCAAGCGCGTGTCTAACAAGATAGAACCAGCGGCTGCATCTAGTGCAGGTTCCTCCAACGGTGCAAACGGCTCTAATAATACAATTGGTTCTAACAATGCAAGTGCGCCAGCTCCTTCAGCGGTAGGTTATATTACTGGCAGTGAGGTCAGAATGCGTGCTAATCCTGGAAGCAATGGCAGTGTACTGGGCTTCTTCAACAAGGGTGAGCGTGTAGACATTCTGGGCAGCAGTCCTGGCTGGATTCAGGTGCGCCGGAGCAATGGTGCTGTAGGCTGGGTTTCTGACAAATTTTGTTCAGTAAAGTAAATAGGTGATATAGAGAAATGGGTAATGATATAAAACTCAATGTCAGGCACAGGAAAGGACATAACTATAGATGGCTGTACATTACTGTGGCAGTTGTTGCAATAGCTGTTGCAGGGATATGGATGCTGTTCTTTTCAGGTAGTTCTGATGAAAAGGGTGTGCAGGCTGAAGCACCTGCAGCTGTGGAGACACAGGTTGCTGATGATGGGGATGCCGGGCAGGAGAAGCAGAAACAGCAGGAAAGTGAGGACAAAGCTTCTCAGGTTGCTGCATCGGCAGATGATGAAGCCATGTTTGGCGAGCAGACCTATCGTATTCATATCCACAAGCTTTCCCATACCTTGGAATTGTACGAAAAGGGTGTTAGCGAGCCGATTCGTACTTATGGCTGTGCTGTGGCCAAGAATTTGGGTGATAAGCACAGATCCGGTGACAACACCACTCCTACCAGCTGGGGCGGTGTCGAAGGCTCCATGGTAGGTGCAGAGCCGGGCACTGATTCTGCCAAGGTGCCTTTCAGGGTGGAAGAAATTTGCTATGCAGCTGACTGGACTCATGATTTTGGCGATGGCATGGGTGAAATTGCCGGTGCGTATGGACCGTGGTTTATTTCGCTCAACACAGGCTGGAATGGCATTGGGATACATGGTACCCATGATCCTGGCAGTATCGGTACCAATGCTTCTGAGGGATGTATTCGTTTGCATAATGAAAACATCTCGGAGCTCAAGAAACTGATTAGCCAGAATAATGGCGGCTATGGAGTTCATGTCATAATTTCTGAGGATTAAATATTTCGGAGAAATGGGCTGTCACACAAAAGTGGCAGCCTGTTTTCTGTCAGTATTTTGTTAGCATATTTCTGCCTGTGAAATATTGACTAAAGAGGCTTTTTGTGTTATCATGTTACACGTTAGCACTTTAATAAGGTAAAGAGTAAAAATAAAAACAATAGATTGATGGAGGCGTACAGATGACTTCTAACAATATGGATTACATTACAATCGCGCTGCCCAAGGGCAAGCTGTTCGGCTTGTCGGCGGATTTGCTGGCGAAGGTGGGCTACACGGCGGAGGATTTGAGCGAGAAGTCCCGCAAGCTGGTGATTACCAATGAGGAAAAGAAAATCAAGTTCATCATCAGCAAGACTGCCGATGTGCCTACTTATGTGGAGTACGGTGCGGCGGATATCGGCATCATCGGCAAGGACGTCCTTTTGGAGTCCGGCATGGATGTATATGAGCTTTTGGACCTGGGCTTTGGCAGGTGCCATCTGATGATGGCGGTGCACAAGGAGCACAAGCGGCCGAAGCTGACTGATTATGCCCATACCCGCGTGGCAACCAAGTTCCCCCATATTGCAGAGAAGTTCTTCAACAGCAAGGGCATGCAGATGGAGTACATCAAGCTGAACGGCTCCATTGAGCTGGGGCCTATTGTGGGGCTTTCCGAGAGCATTGTGGATATTGTGGAGACGGGCACTACCCTGCGTGAGAACAATCTTGAGGAGATTGCCTACATCATGGATGCTACGGCACGCCTGATTTGCAACCGCGTCAGCTTCAAGCTGAAATTTGACAGGATTCACCAGCTGACGGAGGATTTGAGGCAGATTTTGGAGCTGGCGAAGGAGGAAAAGCTATGAAAATCGTCAATGTAAAGGATATGGGCATTGCTGCCATTGAAAAATTATTGAAGAAGCCTGCTTTTGACCAGGTGGAGCTGAATCCCCGCATCAGGGAGGCAAACAAGCAGCTCTTTGGTGAGGACCTGACTGCGGCGCAGATTGTGGACCGCATCGTAGGGGAAGTGCGCCGGGACGGTGATGCGGCTGTTATCAAGTATACCAAGCTGATTGACAGGACGGAGTTCACGCCGGAAGAATTTATGGTAACAGAGGCGGAGTATCAGGCTGCCTATGAGGAGGCAGACCCGGAGGTGGTAGCTTCCCTGAAAAGAGCGGCAGAGAATGTGCGCCAGTACCATCAGGAGCAGAAGCCAAATTCCTGGATGACCTATCGTGACCACGGCTCTATCCTGGGGCAGTCCGTTATCCCTCTTGACAGGGTGGGCATCTACGTGCCGGGTGGCACGGCAGCTTATCCGTCCTCGGTTATCATGAACGCTATGCCGGCAGTGGTGGCAGGTGTCAGGGAAATCATCATGATGGTGCCACCGAAAAATGGCAAAATCAATCCTTATGTGCTGGTGGCAGCAAAGGAGGCAGGGGTGTCCAAAATCTTCAAGATTGGCGGTGCCCAGGCTATTGCGGCTATGGCATTCGGCACGGAAACCATTCCGCGGGTGGACAAGATTACCGGCCCGGGCAATATCTTTGTTACCCTTGCCAAGAAGGCAGTGTACGGCCACTGCGACATCGATATGCTGGCAGGCCCTAGCGAGATTTTGATTGTGGCGGATAAGACAGCTGACCCTGCCTATACTGCGGCGGATATGCTCAGCCAGGCTGAGCATGATATGCTGGCATCCAGCATTGTGATTACTGATAGTGCTGAGCTGGCTGGCAAGGTGGCAGAGGAAGCGGAAAAGCAGCTGAAAAAGCTGCCGCGGGAGGAGATTACCCGTGCTTCCCTGGACAGGAACGGTTTGATTATCGTGACTGAGGACATTATGCAGGCAGTGGAGCTGGCAAATGTTTCTGCACCTGAACACATGGAGATTCTGACGGAGCAGCCATTCCAGCTGCTGCCTTATGTGCGCCATGCAGGGGCTGTGTTCCTGGGGGCATATTCCCCGGAGCCTTTGGGGGATTATTTTGCCGGCCCGAATCATGTGCTGCCTACCGGCGGTACGGCACGGTATTATTCCGTTTTGAACGTGGAGACCTTTATGAAGCGTACCAGCATTATTTCCTATACTCAGGCACAGCTTGATGCGGTCAGCGATGATGTTATCAGGCTGGCAGAGGCGGAGGGACTGCAGGCGCATGCCAATGCTGTAAGGCTGAGAAAGCTTTAAGAAGGAGTGATTTTGATGAAGTTAAAGAGATTGAGATATAGAAGCAAGCTCAGCTTCATGCCATCCTATGATGTGGTGGAGCGGGACTGGAAAATCAAGGTCAATGCCAATGAGTGCGGCATGAATCTGCCACCGATGGTGGAGGACAGGGTGATGGGGCGTCTCAGCCGCATTGCCTTTAACCGCTATCCCAATGAGGATTTGGAGCAGCTGATGGAGGCGATTGCTTCCAACTATGGGCTGCAAAAGGAAAATGTGCTGATTGGCAACGGTTCCAGCGAGATTATTGAAAAGCTGTTTTTTGCTTTTGGTGGCAGGAACCTGACGATTGCGTATCCACAGCCCTCCTTTTCCATGTATCACATTTATGCCCAGGCAGCCGAGGCAAGGAGTGTTGTCGTTGAGCTGAATCCTGAGGATTACAGCCTGGATGTGCGCCAGTACATTCAGAAGGTAAATGATTCCAAGGCATCCCTGGCAGTGGTATGCAACCCGAACAATCCTACCGGCAATGCATTGACTATCGAGCAGATTGAGGATATTGCCCAGCACACCAGCTGTGCATTGCTGATTGATGAGGCTTATGTGGAGTTCTACGGCCAGTCGGCAGCCTGCCTGCTGAAGAAGTACCCGAAGCTTCTGGTGGCCCGCACCTTCTCCAAGGCATACGGGCTGGCGGCTATCCGCTGCGGTTATCTGCTGGGGGATAAAGCAGTGATCGATATGGTCAAGAAGACTTTCATGCCGTACCACATGGATGTGCTGACATTGGTAACTGCTGATACTGTTTTTCAGATGCGGGACGAGTATGTGCCGCGTATCCAGCAGATGATTGCAGAGCGCAACCGTATGACGGAGCAGTACAAGACCTTGCCGGGCTTTAAGGTGTATCCGTCCCAGACGAATTTTATTCTGGTGCGTTATAATCTGGCAGATGAGCTGAATGAGGCTTTGGCTGCCCAGGGGATTGGCGTGCGCTGCTTTGGCAGTGCAGCCGGGCTAGAGGACTGCATCCGCATTTCCATGGGAACACGAGAGGAAAACGATGCGGTATTTGCGGCGGTCAAGGCATTTGCAGAGGCGGAGGAGCGTAAATGAGAAGCGGCAATGTAATTCGTGAGACCAAGGAAACGAAGATTGACCTGACTATAGATTTGGACGGCAGCGGCAGGGCTGATGTGGAAAGCGGTATCGGCTTTTTTAACCACATGCTGACTTTGTTCGCAGCCCATGGGCGTTTTGACCTGGTGCTGAACTGTGATGGCGATATTGAAGTGGACGGGCATCATTCCGTGGAGGATATCGGCATTGCCCTGGGTCAGGCAGTGCAGAAGGCTCTGGGGGACAAGAAGGGCATCACCCGTTATGGTACCTTTTTCCTGCCAATGGATGAGACCCTGGTGATGGTTTCTCTGGACATCAGCGGCAGGCCGTTCCTGGTTTATGATGCAGGGGGCGAGATGGCACCCATGATTGGCCAGTACGATACGGAGCTGACGGAGGAATTTTTGCGGGCATTTGCCTTTAATGCAGGCATTACGCTGCATGTCAAGGTGATGTACGGTACCAATTCCCATCACAAGGTGGAGGCAATCTTCAAGGCATTAGGGCGTGCCCTGCATGCTGCCGTGAAGATAAATCCGGAGACGGCAGATGAAATTCCTTCTACCAAGGGAATGTTGTAAGAGGCTTGTGCCGCAAAGGGCGTTAGGAGGCAGCAGATGATTGCAGTTATAGATTATGGTGTAGGCAACCTGTTCAGCGTGGAGAAGGCGCTGTTGCAGTTTGCGGACGATGTGGTAGTGACAGGCGATGAAAAGCTGATTCTGGCGGCAGACAAGCTGGTGCTGCCGGGAGTGGGTGATTTTGGCGAATGCATGAGCAATCTGGAGGCTACCGGGCTTATTCCTGCTATCCGGAAAAAGATTGCGGAGGGCACGCCCCTTTTGGGGATCTGCATCGGCGAGCAGATTTTGTTTGAAGGCAGCGAGGAATCGCCGGGAGCTAAGGGACTGGGGCTTTTCAAGGGCATGGTGCGCCGCATCAATGCACCCGGGCTAAAGGTTCCTCACATGGGCTGGAATTCCGTCAATTTTTCTGAGCCAAAGCATCCTTTGTTCAAGGATTTGGGGGAGCACCCATATTTTTATTTCGTGCACAGCTATCACTGCGTGCCGGAGGACAGCAGCGTGATTACGGCGGTGACGGAGTACGGTGAGCAGCTTACGGCAGCTGTGGCAAAGGACAATGTGATGGCAACCCAGTTCCATCCTGAAAAATCAGGGGATGTGGGGCTGCAGGTTCTGAAGAATTTTATTGAGATGTAGTGGTTACTGATAGGAGCGAAATATGGTTATTTTTCCTGCTATAGATATTCGTGGCGGCAAGTGTGTCCGCCTGTTCAAGGGTGATTTTGCCCAGGAGACGGTGTTCAGTGACAAGCCGGAGGAAATGGCTGCCAAATGGGAGGCTCAGGGCGGCAAGTTCCTGCATCTGGTGGATTTGGACGGGGCTCTTGCCGGCAAGTCTGTCAATCTGGATGTTGTCAGAAGAATTGTAGATACCGTCAAAATTCCTGTGGAGCTGGGCGGCGGCATACGCACCATGGAGAACATTGATGAGGTATTAGCCCTAGGGGTGCAGCGCGTCATTCTTGGCTCCGTGGCAGTAAAGAATCCTGCGCTGGTGAAGGAAGCCTGCCAGAAGTACGGTGACCGGGTGGTTGTAGGGATTGATGCCAAGGACGGCATCGTGGCAGTGGATGGCTGGGGCGTATCCGGCGATGTGGAAGTAACAGTCCTTGCCAGGGAGATGGCAAAGGCTGGCGTCAAAACCATTATCTACACGGATATTTCCCGTGATGGCACCCTGTCCGGCGTCAATGTGGAGGCAACTGCACGGCTGGCAAGGGAAAGCGGTGTAAAAATCGTAGCATCCGGCGGCGTGAAATCCCTTGATGATATTAAGGCATTGCTGCCCTATGAAAAGGAAGGCATCGAGGGCGTGATTGTGGGCAAGTCCATTTATACCGGCAGCCTTGATTTGCAGGAAGCTGTTGCGCTGGCTGAGGGTGCAGGAACCGGGGAGGCATAATTATGTACACAAAGCGTATTATTCCCTGCCTTGATGTTAAGGGCGGGCGCGTGGTAAAGGGCACGAATTTTGTGGGACTCAGGGATGCCGGGGACCCGGTGGAGCTGGCACACCGCTACGACCTGGAACGGTGCGATGAGCTGGTTTTTCTTGATATTACCGCTTCCAATGAGCAGCGTGATACCATCGTGCAGGTGGCAAGGGACTGTGCTTCCCAGGTGTTTATCCCATTTACTATCGGTGGCGGCATCCGCACCACCGATGATATGCGGAAAATGCTGAAGGCAGGAGCGGACAAGACCTCTGTCAATACGGCTGCCGTAAAAAATCCTGATATCATCCGCCAGGGGGCGGAGAAGTTCGGCCGTCAGTGCATTGTGCTGGCCGTGGATGCCCGACGCTGCGGCGAGGAAAAGTGGGAGGTCTATGTCAACGGAGGCAGGACTCCTACCGGCATTGACGTGATTGAGTGGGTAAAGCGTGCCACGGAGCTGGGGGCAGGAGAGATTTTGCTGACCAGCATGGATGCTGACGGCACCAAGGACGGCTACGACATTCCCCTGACCAGGGCGGTGTCCGAGGCTGTGGATGTGCCTGTTATTGCTTCGGGCGGTGCGGGCAGGATGGAGCATTTTTATGATGTGCTGACCGAGGGCAAGGCAGATGCCGTGCTGGCTGCCTCTGTATTTCATTATGGGCAGTACACCGTGCGCCAGGTGAAGGATTATCTCAAATCCCGCGGAGTGGAGGTTAGATTCTGATGCTGGATATTTCTATGATTAAGTTTGATGCCAGTGGGCTGGTTCCGGCTGTGGTGCAGGAGGAAAACGGTCAGGTTTTGATGCTGGCGTATATGAACCAGGAGTCACTACAAAAGACGCTGGAAACCAGGACAACATGGTTCTGGAGCCGCAGCCGTCAGGAGCTGTGGAACAAGGGGGCAACCTCCGGCAATATGCAGGAGGTCAAGGATATGTACTATGACTGTGATGGAGATACTCTGCTGGTTATTGTTCATCAGCAGGGCTCCGGGGCATGCCATACAGGTACTTATTCCTGCTTCAGCGGCCGTCGGCTGCTGCCAAATGACAAGGCATTGGCAGTAGTGGAGCAGCCTGTGGCAGATGAAAATGCCCTGGCAGGCATCATGAATGAGCTGTATGCTGTCATCAAGGACCGCCAGCTCAACCCGAAGGAAGGGTCCTACACCAATTACCTCTTTGAGAAGGGGCAGGACAAGATCCTGAAAAAGGTGGGCGAAGAAGCGGTGGAAACCGTCATTGCCTCAAAGAATCTCAACAAGGATGAGATTGTCTATGAAATGGGCGATTTGTGGTATCATTGCCTGGTGCTGCTGGCTTACCACAACATCAAGCCGGAGGAGATTTTCTCCGAGCTTATCAATCGTCACAATGGTGGCAATTATCACAAGTTTACCGGCAAGACCGGCATCCGCCCTGTGGATTGAGACAATAGCATAATATGCGAAGGATGCATGGTGGCTGATGTTGCATTGAATTGGCACATAAGCTGTACAGAAAGTGCATAGTAATTATGCAGAAAGCAGATACCTGCTGGCTAAGTAGAGGATACTTGGCCGGCAGGTATTTTTTTTTGCAAAAAATCGTTAGCCCGGCTTTCTCCCAAAGTTACATCCGCAAGACTTTGCGCAGTAAAAAAATAAAAATAATGTAAATGTCTTGCGGGGGGGGGCGATTGTGATATTATAATGGACATAGATGAGTTAATACTAGTTATTTTCAGAGTTAAGTTATGGTGGGAAAGTTTTTGAAACAAGGAAATATTGCTCAAGGGCGCAGGATTGCGGTTTGGCTGCTGGTAGTGGCGGATTATCTTTCCCTGCTGGCTGCCGAGGCAACGGCACTTGGCTTGCAGAGAATTTTTCGGGTGAATGCCAGCAGCATGATGGCAATGCCCTGGGATTACCAGTATTTATATATTCCGGGCATGTTTTTGCTGATTATGCTTTTGGCAGAGGGCTACAGGTTCAACAGGCCGTCCCTGGAGATGGCACGGGATGTGTTCCGGGGGACATGCTTTGGCTTTTTGATGTACATGCTGCTGATATTCCTGATGCGGAACAGTATGCAGATTTCAAGGTATTATGCCGGGTGCTTCTGGGTGTTTACCTTTGTGTATGTGGCATTGGGCAGATATGTGGTGGGCAACATCATGTTGAAGGCGGAAGCTTTGCAGGAGCGTGTGCTGCTGATAGGTGCAGGAAAGACGGCAGAGAGATTGTTGTCGGCATTTCAGGATGATTTTTGTTACTGCTACAAGGTGATAGGTGTGCTGGATGACCACCCGGTGTCGAAGAAGCTGCCCCGGCAGTATCCGCTGCTGGGCGGCTTTGCGGATGCCGCCAGGGTGATAAGGGAGCAGGAGGTGCAGACGGTAATCGTTGCTGCGCCGGGGCTTTCCGAGGATGGCATGCGGAAGCTGCTGATGGAGATACAGCATCTTACGGATACTGTGCTTTTTACGCCGAGCCTTGTGGGCTCGCCCCTTGGCAGCGTGGAGATAAGCACACTATTTGTGGAGCAGGTGGCTGTGATAAAGAGCAAGAATAACCTGTCCCGCTGGTATAACCGCTGGTTTAAATTCTGCTTTGATATAGCGGTGACAGTAACAGGTAGCATCCTGCTTTCGCCTTTTATCCTGCTTTTGGCATTGCTGGTGGGCATAGACAATAAGGGCAGGATAATATTTGCCCATCGCAGGGTGGGCAGGAATGGCAAGCCTTTTTCCTGCTACAAATTCCAGACCATGGTGAAGGATGCTGATAAGGCATTGGTACAGTATCTATCCGAAAATGCAGCTGCCAGAAAAGAGTGGGAACGCAGCTTCAAGCTGACTAATGATCCCAGGGTAACGCGGTTAGGTGCATTTCTCCGCAGAACCAGCCTGGATGAGCTGCCGCAGATTGTCAATGTGCTGAAGGGGGAAATGAGCCTTGTGGGCCCCCGGCCTATTGTGGAGGCAGAGATGGAAATGTATGGCGAGAATATCCGTGAATACCTCATGGTGCGCCCCGGCATCACCGGCATGTGGCAAACCAGTGGCAGGAGCGATACCACCTATGAGGAGCGGGTGCAGATGGACACATGGTATGTGAGGAACTGGTCAGTGTGGATTGATATGAAGTATCTGATGAAGACATTTCAAGCAGTTGTAAGTAAAAAAGGTGCGTATTGATGGAGATAAAAATTGTTGTAGCAACCCATAAACAGGCGGCTATGCCTACAGATGATATGTATCTTCCTTTGCAGGTGGGAGCCGCTGGGAGTCCGGGGCTGGGGATTCAGGGGGATGATGTTGGCGAGAATATTTCCAATCAGCACGATATGTTTGCTGAACTGACAGGCATGTATTGGGCATGGAAGAACGTTAATGCAGATTATATCGGTTTGGTTCATTATCGCAGGTATTTTAGAGGCATGGGTGTTGAGGGATTTAAGGAAATTGCGAATATGGATGATGTTCAGGCATTATTGCGTGTTGCACCTGTGATTTTGCCTAGAAAAAGGAATTATTATGTAGAAACAGTATATAGCCAGTTTGCTCATGCACATGATGTGATGAATTTGGATGTGGCAGGATGTGTCGTGAAGGAAAAATACCCGGAATATTATAGTGCATTTGAAAATCTTAAAAAGCGCAGGTCTACTCATATCTGCAATATGTGTATCATGCGTAAAGATTATTTTAATGAGTATTGCAGCTGGTTGTTTGACATATTGCTGGAAGTTGGACTTCGTTTGCCTGACAATCAGGAGCCACGTTGTCTGGGATATATCGGAGAGAGGTTATTGGATGTGTGGCTGGAAGCACGGCAGGTCAAATATGTTGAGAAAAGTATGGTCTGCTATGGTGTGGACAACACTGTATGCAAGGGAATAAAGATGCTGAAACGCAAATTTTTTGGCAGGAAATGATTGTGGATAAGAAAGGATGTATAGCTATTGGAAATTGTTTATAAAATAAAGGAAATTTATCAATATAGAGAAATGTTGATAAATTTAATACGCAGAGATTTAAGAGGCAGATATAAAGGTACAGTTTTGGGATTTGTCTGGACTTTTATAAATCCAATGTTGCAATTGATAGTGTACAGTTTAGTTTTTTCTGTATTTATGCGAATGGGGATAGATCAGTATTACATTTTTTTGTTTGTAACACTTATACCTTGGATGTTTTTTGCTACTAGCATACTAGGGGGCTCGACATGCATATTGGACAATCAAAATTTGGTTACTAAAATATATTTTCCTAGAGAGGTTATTCCAATAGCAGTGGTGACCAGTAATTTTATAAATATGTTGTATTGTTTTGTTGTTGTATTTGTGGTGGTTATTGCATGTTGCGATAATCTAAATTTAGTTGCTTGGATATATTTACCAGTAATAGCATTTACAGAATATATTGTGGTGTTAGGTCTTGTCTTGATTTTTTCTTCTTTAACAGTTTATTGCAGAGATTTAACACATATATTGAGTGTAATAACTATGGCATGGCAATTTTTAACACCAGTGATGTATCCTTTATCAATTGTTCCTGCAAATTATGTAGATATTTTAAATCTTAATCCCATGACACCTATAATTATCGCTTATCGAAGCGTTCTGTATTATGGAGAGATACCTGATGGCGGTACATTAGTCCATGCTATTCTATTTGGCGTATTTTCTTTATTAGCAGGTTCGTATATTTTTAATAAGTTAAAAAGAAGGTTTGCGGAGGAATTATGATAGTAGTTATCTCAGTAAATAATGTAAAAAAGAACTATAGAGTATATCGTGACAAAGGTTATAGCCTTAAAGAAAAATTGCTTTTTTGGCAACGAAATTCATATGATGTTCGTGCAGTTCTCAAAGGTGTTAGTTTTGATATAAAAAAAGGGGAAGCAGTAGGCCTTATAGGTAAGAATGGTTCTGGAAAGAGCACCATGTTGAAATTGTTAAGTAGAATTATGTATCCTGATTCAGGAGATATTATGGTTAGTGGAAGAACTGTTAGTTTAATTGAGCTTGGAGCAGGTTTTCATCCTGATATGAGTGGGCGAGAAAATATTTACATTAATGCATCTATTTTTGGATTAAGTAGTAAAGAAATAGATAAAAAATTGCAAACCATAATAGATTTTTCAGAACTTTGGGACTACATAGATGACCCAATTCGTACCTATTCTAGTGGTATGTATATGCGCCTTGCTTTTGCTGTAGCTATTAATATTGAGGCTGATATTTTGCTTATAGATGAAATATTAGCTGTTGGAGATGCACATTTTCAAGCAAAGTGTTTTAAAAAATTAAAGGAGATCAAAGAGACAGGAACAACAATAGTGATAGTGTCACATTCTTTAGGGCAGATAGAGGAATTTTGTGATAAATCAATTTGGATTAAAGATGGATATATAGAGATGATAGGTCTACCTAAGGTGGTACATGAAAAATATAATCGCTATATGTTAGGGTAGTGTGTAATGTGTAATGTGTAATGTGTATTTTTAGTCATTGAAGATAGGTGATTATGTGGATATTAAGTTGTTCATATCACATAGGATTGATAGAAATAGCCCAATAATAGTAAATAATATTTTTACACCAATATATTGTGGAGCAACATATAAAGTTGATAGATGGAGTAAAGGTATTATAGGGGATAATACTGGAGATAATATATCATCTAAACGTGAATCATTTTGTGAATTTACCGTTCAATATTGGGCCTGGAAAAATGTAAACATAGATTATTATGGCTTGTGTCACTATAGAAGGTATTTTTCGCTAAATGCTATAAATGCAAAGAAAAATGAACAAAATCAAATATATTTACCATTTATAACATCTGGCATAATTAAAAAATTTAATATAAGTAATGAAGACATATTAAGAAAAATGTGCGAAGAATATGATGCTATTTTTCCAGAACCTGCTTATGTGGAAAATATTACATCTATGGGAGCAAATCCAGCATCTGTATTGGATTTATGGCGTGCACATGAAGGCGTATTTTTTGATAAAAATACAATTGATATATTACTTGAGTGCATAAAGAGTGTACAGCCTGCGTTTTATAAAGATGCAATAGACTACTTAAATTCAACTCAACACAGGGGATATAATTGTTATATTATGCATAAAAATTTGTTTTTTACTATGTGTGAATTTGAATTTAGTGTGTTATTTGATTTAGAAGAAAAGCTAGATGCTGAACTTATAAAAAAATATCCTAGAACTATGGGATATATGGGCGAAATACTTTTTGGTGTATTTCAATATCGAATCTCGAAGACTAATAAAAAAATTGCTTATAGAAGTTTGGTGTTTTTTGAGAATTCAGATAAATGCTTATATTCAATAATGAGATATTTTGCAAAAAATCTGGTAGAGACTTTCTTTAGTAATAATCAAAAACGTTTTATTAAATCATATATGAAAAGGAGAACTAAAAGGTGAATAGTGTAAAAGACTTTTGTCCGGCATATAAAGATAAGAATGTGGTAATAGCGTTATCTTCCAGTAATGAATTTTCAGTATATTTAGGCGTGTGTTTAAAATCAATAATAGATCACACTTCAAATGAAAATAATTATGATATTATAATTTTGGAAAGAGGCATTTCAAGCGAAAATAAGAAGAAGCTGTTGAATTTAAAAAGGGGAAGACAGAATGTTTCTATTCGCTTTTACAATGTAAGAGCAGAAATGAAAGATATTGAATTTTATATTAATAGCGACAGAATTTCACAAGAAACATACTATGGTTTAATGATGCCATTTTTACTTACTAATTATGATAAAGCAATAATTATGGATTGCGATATGATAGTCAAAAAAGATTTAGCAGAGTTGTATAGGGAAGATTTGCAAGGCAATATTGCTGGTGGCGTTAATGATGTTATTCTTTTGGGGTGGTTAAGTGATAAAAATAATGATACGTTAGATTATTACAAACATGCCCTGTGTATTGAAAATCCTTTTAATTGTATTAATGGTGGTCTAATTCTATTAGATTTTGATAAATACAGAAAAACTATAACCAAAGAATTGGTATTGCATTATCTGAATAATTATCAACTTCGAGTTGTTGATCAAGATATATTTAATAAGATTTTGTTTAATAGGATAAAGCATTTAGATGTGAGATGGAATCATATGATTTACATTGACGGCCCAGTGGGAGAAGCAATAAGTCATGCTCCTGAAGAAGCAAGGAATTTATATTTCGAAGCTAAAAAAACTCCCTATATTATCCATTATGCTAGTGAAAATAAGCCTTGGTTAAATCCAGAGTTGGAGTTTGCTAATGACTTTTGGGAAAGAGCGAGAGAAACGGAGTTTTATGAAATACTATTGTATAGAATGGTAAAGAATGTAAAAAATATTTCGTTTGAAAATGAGCATACATTGGTTCAAACAGTAAATTACAAATATAGATTAAAGGCATTTATAAAAATATTCTTTCCAACGGGTACAAGGAGAAATTTATTGTTAAAACGACTTTATTTCAAAGTTAGGGGGCGTAATTTGGTCGAACATAGTTAATTTGTTTAAATAAGTGTTAATGACTATTAGAATATTTTTGGCGGTACGGAGAAAGAAGGGTAAGAATGAAAGTTGTATTATTAGCAGGAGGATTTGGAACTCGTATCAGTGAGGAGTCACAATTTAAGCCGAAGCCTATGATTTCAATAGGCGGAATGCCTATCTTGTGGCATATCATGAAAGAATATGCTGCATTTGGCTATGATGATTTTATTGTGTGTGCAGGTTATAAGCAGGAATACATAAAAGAATATTTTTCCAATTATTATTTGCATAACAGCAATATCACATTTGATTTTAAGCATGAGAATAAGGTTACTGTACACGAGAATGCTTCGGAGCCTTGGAATGTTACTATTGTTGATACAGGGCTTAATACAATGACAGGAGGCCGTGTTAAAAGGATTGCCCCATATGTTGGAAATGAAACTTTTATGCTCACTTATGGTGATGGTGTCTGTGATGTTCCTATTGACAAGCTGGTTGAATTTCATAGAAGTCATGGCAAGATTTGCACTATGACGGCAGTTAAGCCGGAAGGCCGGTTTGGAATCCTGGATATTGATGGCTCAGAAATAAAGTCTTTTCGTGAAAAGAGCAAAAATGATGTCGGGTATATTAATGGCGGTTATATGGTGCTGGAACCAAAGATTTTTGATTATATTTCTGATGATAGTACGACTTTTGAGCGGGAACCGCTGGAGCGTATTGCTAAGGAAGGGCAGCTGATGGCATTTAAGCACAATGGCTTTTGGCAGTGCATGGATACCCTTAGGGATAGGGAGAAATTAGAAAAACTGTGGGCAACTGGCAATGCTCCGTGGAAGGTGTGGAAAAATGATGTTTGATTTGAGTTTTTACAATGGAAAGAAAGTCTTTTTAACAGGGCACACCGGGTTCAAGGGAAGCTGGTTGTCAAGAATTTTGATAAAGTCAGGTGCTATCCTTACAGGTTATAGCACGGAACCGCCGACAGAGCCTTCATTATTTAAATTGGCTGGCATTGAAAATGAAATGACCAGCATCGTTGGCGATATTCGTGATTTTGCCAAATTGAAGCAGTCTTTTGATGCGGCTGCTCCGGAAATAGTTCTGCATCTGGCAGCACAGCCTTTGGTCAGGGATAGTTATGAGCATCCTGTGTACACTTATGAAACCAATGTAATGGGGACAGTGAATATACTGGAGTGTGTACGTCAGAGCAGTACTGTGAAGTCATTTTTGAATGTAACCACTGATAAGGTTTATCAGAATAATGAGTGGGAATGGGGATATAGGGAAAATGAGCCGTTGGATGGTTTTGACCCATATTCAAATTCCAAGAGCTGCTCAGAGCTGGTGACACACAGTTATAAAAACAGCTTTTTTGCTAATAGGGATGTGGCAATTTCTACTGCCAGGGCTGGTAATGTAATTGGCGGAGGTGATTTTGCGGCCAATCGCATTATACCTGACTGCATTCGTGCGGCAGAGTCAGGAAAGGACATTATTGTTAGAAATCCTGCATCAACAAGACCGTATCAGCATGTATTGGAGCCATTATTTGCCTATTTGATGATTGCAGCACGGCAGTATGATGATATTTCGTTATCTGGCTGGTATAATGTCGGTCCGGACGAATGTGATTGCCTGACTACTGGTGAGCTAGTGGATATTTTTTGTCAGAAGTGGGGCAGTATAAAATGGATAAATCAGAGTGACAACGGCCCTCATGAGGCAAATTTCCTGAAATTGGATTGTTCTAAAATTAAAAAAGTTTTTGGCTGGCAGGCACGATGGCATATAGACGAAGCAATATGTAAGACTGTTGAATGGTCGAAAGCTTATTTAAATAAGCAGGATGTCAGGGCTGAGATGGATAGGCAGATTGCTGTATTTGTGGGAGATGTGAGATGAAAAGGGCAATAGTAACTGGCGCAAATGGCTTTATTGGCAGCAATGTTATTAAATATCTGGTTAGCCAAAATGTTGAGGTTTTGGCGTTATGCCATGCAGGGCATGACAGCAATATTCCCAAGTCACCATTAATAAAAAAATACAATTTGGAATTGGCAGATATTTCTGGTATCAAGCAGGAAATTCCAGAAGGTGAGTATGATGTATTTTTCCATTTTGCATGGCAGGGATGCTCTGGTTCTGCCAGGGCAGATACTAAGCTGCAGCTGCAAAATGCTCAGTGGACGGTAGAGGCACTGGAAACTGCTCATGCCCTTGGTTGTAAGAGGTTCGTATGTGCTGGAAGCATTATGGAGCATGAAACTATGGCAGCGGCATACACCCAGGGAAATATGCCGGGGTTGGGGTATATTTACGGAGGGGGCAAGCTGATTGCCCATGTGATGTGCATGTCGGTAGCGGCAAAGCTAGGAATAGAATTGGTATGGCCTTCTATTACCAATGCTTATGGTGCAGGAGAATTGAGCCCCAGAATGGTAAATACGACCATCAGGAAATGCATAAACGGAGAGAGTCCTCAGTTCACTGCCGGGACACAGAATTATGATTTTGTGTATATTGATGATGTGGCGCGTGCTTTTTACATGATTGCGGAAAATGGCAAGCCTTTTCACGAATACCTGATAGGAAGTTCTACAGCAAGGCCATTGAAGGATTTTTTGCTAGAAATGAAAGGGGCTATTGCTGAAAATCTGGATTTTGTATTCGGTGATGTTCCGTTTACAGGTATTAATTTGCCGATAGAGAGCTTTTCCTGCAAGGAAACAGAGATGGATACTGGATTTAAAGCTGAGATTAGTTTCGCTGATGGATGCAGAAAAACAAGGGATTGGCTTGTGAGCGTAATGGAGGCAGAAGGAAAATGATACAGAAATTTGAGTTTAAAAAAACGAAAATAGCTGGCTTGATGGAGATTACTCCTTTTAATGCGGACGATGTGCGGGGAAGTTTTACAAAGGATTATTCCAAAGAAGTTTTTGAGCAGAATGGTATCAGTCATGATTTGCAGGAGGTTTTTTATACTACTTCCCATAAGGGGGTAATTCGTGCCCTGCATTTTCAGAGGGAAAAGCAGCAGCCGAAATTGGTGAGGTGTATTACGGGGCATGTTTTTGATGTAGTAGTAGATATGAGAAAGGATAGTCCTACTTTCAAGGAATGGGTAGGCTTTGATTTGATTGGGGACAGGCAGAAGGAGATACTGGTTCCTGCTGGCTGCGCACATGGTTATCTGGTGTTAGAGCCGTCTGTTGTGTCATATAAATGTGCAGAAAAGTTCTATGGTGAATACGATGATGGTATTTTGTGGAATGATGAGGAAATTGGTGTAGAATGGCCGTTGGATAAGATTGGCGGGGCAGACAAGGTGATTTTAGCAGATAAGGATAAAAATTTGCTGAGTTTTCGGGATTTTGTAGAAAAATATGGAGCATTTTAACATGGAATATCTTGTTGTTGGCTGTGGCTTATCAGGGGCAGTTATTGCCAGGCATTTAGCTGAACGCGGTAATAAGGTGATGATTTGGGAACGCAGAAACCATATTGCCGGGAATATGTATGATTATCATGATGAATATGGCATTTTGGTGCATAAATATGGCCCACACATATTTCATACAAAGATGAAATTCCTTTATGATTATATGAATATGTGGGGGGAATGGGACTCATATAATCTTGAATGTATGGCATATTTTCTAAAAAAGTTTACTCATATGCCATTTAATTTTCAGACTATAGATGATTTCTATGCTCCGGCAGAAGCAGAAATGCTCAAGGCAAGGATAAAAGCGTACTTTGGCACTAGAAGTGAAGCTACAGTCCTGGAGGTATTGGAATGTCCTGACGAAATCATTCGCAAATATGGTGAGTTTTTGTTTGCAAATGATTACAGCCTTTATACTGCCAAACAGTGGGGAATCCCGGTGGACAAGGTGGACGCAAGTATTTTTGAGAGGGTTCCGTTGAGGTTTTCTTATGAAACGGGATATTTCAAAAATGAGTATCAAATGATGCCAAAAGAATCCTTTACAAGTATTTTTGAAAATATGCTGTCACATGACAATATTGAAGTAAAGCTTGGTATTGAAGCTTTGGAGCATTTGTCAGTAGATAAGGAAAATAATGTTATTTTGCTTGATGGAATCAAGTGCCCATATACAGTTATTTATACAGGAGCCTTGGATGAACTTTTCGGAGCAGATTTAGGGGCACTTCCGTATAGGTCATTAAGGTTTGAGTGGCATCATGAGGATATAGAAAGCAAGCAGCCTGCGGCTGTGGTAGCTTATCCGGAAGCAGAAGGGTATACGCGCATAGTTGAGTTTAGTAAATTACCAGTGCAGAAAGGAAAGGGTACAACATACGAGATAGAATATCCGCTTCAATATCAGCCGGGAAAG
>JBJDWY010000006.1:0-21051 GCA_051866255.1 Anaerovibrio sp.
ACTAGGAGCGAGAGCGTGTTTTCTATGGGTAGCTGTCCCGCTCAGCCCATTTTTAATCTGAACAGAATCCACAAACTAACAAAACTCATCCGTTAATGTTCCAAAAGTCTCGTACATTCACGACGATAAACTGAAATTCCCATTTTATACACGGAACTTGTTCACTGCCGACTGCATTTCTTCTGCCATGGTTGCCAGTGCCTGGGAAGCCGCGGCGATTTCCTCATTGGAAGCGGACTGCTGCTGGGTTTCCGCTGAAATCACCCGTGTGCTTTCACCTACCTTGCAGCTAGCAGCATCTATAGAATTAACCGCATGGACAATATTGCCGGCACCCTTGTTGACCACCTCGATGGCTTCAGCAATATCATTTACCTGCCCCCGGATATCGTCAATGCGCTCAATAATGAATTGGAACTGCTCACCTACCTGACGAATAGAAGCCGTACCGTCTGCCACCCTTGCCGTGCCGTTTTCCATAACCTGCACGGTCTTGTCCGTTGCCCTCTGGATCGTGCCAATCTTCTCCTTGATATTCTCGGCAGCCGCATGGGACTCCGCCGCCAGCTTGCGCACCTCGTCCGCCACTACTGCAAAGCCCTTGCCGGCCTCACCGGCACGGGCAGCCTCAATAGCCGCATTCAGTGCCAGCAGGTTGGTCTGGTCGGCAATAGCAGATACCGACTCCACAATCTGCCCGATAGCAGTTGACTGCGCCCCTAGCATGTTCACCATCTGCTCTGACTCCTGCACGCTGCTCTCGATGCTGCTCATAGCCTCCATGGCATCTGCCATCAGATGAGCTCCCACATGGGCTTCCTCCGCCATCTTGTCAGTGGAAGCATGGACAATTCCTGCCCTGTCCGCCATCCTGCCAATATCCTCGACAATGGCATCCACCTCATCCTTTGCCCTGCCTACATCGCCAATCTGACCGGACATATTCTCGCTGACCTCCGTCACATGCTCCGCAATCTTCACCGAGCTGTCAGCAGACTGCTGGGCATTGGCGGTCAGCTGCTGGGATGATGCCGCCACCTGCTGGGAGGTATCCGCCATCTTCACCAGAAGCTCCCTGAGATGACGGCTCATCTCATTAAAGGAATTGGTCATGGAGCCAATCTCGTCATCAGAAGTAATCTTCATTTCCTCCATCTGCAAATTGCCGCCGGACAGCTCCCGTGCATGGCATTCCAGCTCCACAATCGCCCGGGAAATCTGACCGGACAGCTTCAGGCAGCCCAGGATGCTCAGAAGCACTGCCACCAGCGTCAGCACGCCATAAATCCATTCCAAAGTTACCACCGGCGCATAAAGCACGGAATCAGGCACCGCCAGCGCCACAATCCAGCCGCTGGCTGGCACGGTGGCATAAGCCACCAAATGATTTTCCCCCTGATAATCCATCGTCACGAAGCCCTGCCCCTTTGACTGCATCTCCCCAAAAAGGTCACGGAACTCCGGCATATCCTCCGCCTTCTGCAAAAGCTCATCACTGCCGCTGGCCGCCAGCAGGGTGCCATTCTTTTCAAAAATATATCCCCTGCCCTCACCGTGATAATTCAGCTTCTTTACCTGCTCTTGCAAAATATCCACAGAAAGGTCGGCACCTACCACTCCTGCCAGCCTGCCATCATAGCTATAAGGACGGGCTATCGTCACGCAGAATTTGCCCGTGTTGAAATCCTGGTACACCTCGGTGACAATCATCTTCCCCTGAGCCTTGGCTTCCTTGTACCAAATGCGGCTCCTAGGGTCCATCTTGTCCGTCACATCACCGCCGTAAAAAAATACCACCTTGCCATCATCCTCATGACCATAATAAAAATCAAGGAACTCCTTGTCTTCAGCAATCAGCCCCTGCATTTCCCGCATATCAGCAATCTCACTGCCTGCCCCAAGATTTTCCCTGATGGCTACCATGTGGTCAACTGCCGCAGACTTCTTTGCCAGCCATCCCTCCAGCTCACCTGCCTGCCCTGCCATGGTCAGGGACAGCTCCGACTCCACATCCTCTTTCAAATTTGTATAGGCAGTATAAAATCCGATGGCGGACACCAGCAGGACTATAGTGCCTACCATCAGTGCCAGCAGGGTGAATTTTTGTTTCAGCTTCATATACAGGCCTCCCTTGTAAAAAATCCTTCTCCTGCAACTAAAAAGGCAGCCGGGAAGCAAAGCTTCCAGACTGCCTTAGTCACTCACTTACATATAACTGATGGCAATATTATACTACAAAAGGCCTAATTGCACAACAACTTTTCACATTTTTTCATGTATGTATACACATTATTTCAACAACTGTACACAATATGCAGATAGAGTATATCAGCCATTGAGCACGCTGATGTCAAGGTTCTCAAAGCCCTCCACCAGGGACCTGACCTTCTCCGTCAAGCGAGCACAGCCGCCTGTCTGCTGGCTCTCCATATTCATCGGCATGTTCGGGTCATGAAGGGACATGCGCAGAAGCACCCAGCCCTCCCCAGGGAACACCAGACGGATACCCTCGTAGGACGGCACAGCCATCTGGATGCCCTGAGCCTTGGCGCGCTTCTCGAACTCAGCCAGCACATTCTTGCCGTAGCTTCTGAAGTCCTCCACGCCCTTGATTTTCAGGCGGTATTCCTTTTCCTCGGCAGGGTGCTTCAGGTCTGCCACCAGGTCTGCCAGCACCTTGCCCTCCTGCCGGGTCTTGGCCGCAGCAATCAGAAGCTTCACTGCCAGATAGGCACCATCGTCCAGATAATAATTCTCGCTGAGGGCACCGTGGCCGGACGTCTCAATGGCCAGAGGCGATACAGTACCGGCCTTGTTCAGTCGGATGCACTCGTTGATGACGTTCTTGTAGCCACGCATGTAGCGGTGATGCTTAAGATGCAGCTTGTTCTCCAGGAAATCCGCCAGCTCATCAGAGGTTACGGAGTCAGTGATGATGGTGCTGCCCGGATAATCAGGTGCCAAAATAGCCGCCATCATGGCAATCAGGGCGTTGCGGCTGATCTGCTGGCCGTCCGGCAGCACCGCGCTCATGCGGTCCACATCCGTATCAAAGATAATGCCCAGGTCTGCCTTGTTCGCCAGCACCGCCCCCTTGATAGCATCCATGGCTACCTGGTTCTCAGGGTTCGGGATGTGGTTCGGGAAGCTGCCATCCGGCTCAAGATACAGGCTTCCGGAAGTATCTGCCCCCAGCTCCGCCAGCACCTTGCCGGCAAAGAAGCCCCCGGCACCGTTGCCAGCATCCACCACGATGTGCATGCCGGAAAGAGGCTTCTCGTAGTTTTCACTGCTGTTGATGCCCTGACGGATTTTCTCGCAAAGGCTGGCCGCATAAATATCAATCAGCGCCAAAGGCTTTGCCTGCCCCAAGTCGGCACTGCGTTCCTCAAGCCCTGCCGCCGTCTGCAAAAGCTCAATGATATTCTCCTTTTCAAGGCCGCCATCTGCGGTGAAGAATTTCAAGCCATTGCGGTTAAATGGCAGATGGCTGGCAGTAATCATGATGGAGCCGTCCATCTGTGTCTCCGGGAAGACAATGGACATGAACATGGCAGGAGTGGAAGCCATGCGGCAGTCAAAGGCCTGAGCTCCCTCTGCCAGAATGCCCTGCAAAGCCGCTTCCTTCAGGCTGGTGGCAGACAGGCGTGAATCATGCCCCACCGCGATTTTCAGCTCACCAGCAGCCTTGCCCAGCTTCTTCGCCAAAAATTTCACAAAGGCTGCGGCAATCAGGTTGGCTGCCTCCGGCCGCAGGTTCACCGCCTCCCCCTCAACCCCCTCCAGGGCAATGCCACGCACATCGCTGCCATTTTGCAGCTTCATCAATTCTTTTTCTGTCATATGAAATCAAAACTCCTCTCGCGTACTCGCCTAACAAAACAATCCTATTATAAATTATACATGGTTATGACATTTTCATCAACGCATACATTACATTTATGTTTTCAGTATATAGGCAAATCACAAACATACTCTTGCTATAATGCCTTCCCATCTAGCCATAACGCCCATAAAGTGCTATAATGTCTTAATTAAGTAATTTCGATTATATTCCACTGATTATATTCGACTTATATTCGACCAAAGGAGAAACACGAAATATATGCGAAGCTTTAAAGTAAAATCAACTACGGAAAGCGGCCTGCTGGTGGCCATTACGGTCATCATGGCGCTGATGGCGGTGTACCTGCCTATCGTAGGCATTGCCGCCACCCTTTTGTGGCCGCTGCCCATCATCGTGCTGATTGTGCGGCACGGCATGCAGTACGGCGTGCTGAGCGTGGCTGCCGCCGCCATCATCATGACCATCCTGATTTCCCCTATGAGCGCCGTGCACATGGTGGCGGCCTTCGGCCCTCCAAGCCTGGCCCTGGGCTACGGCTTCTACAAAGGGCTGTCCGCAGCCCGCATCCTGCTCTACGGCATTGTGGCATCCCTGGTGGGCGTGTTCCTGACGGCAGGGCTCACCATGCTCATTACCGGCATCAATCCCCTGGCCATGGCAGAACAGGTGGAGAGCATGAAGGAAGCAGCCGGGGCCGCCTTTCAGATGTACGAGTCCCTGGGCATGTCTGCCAGCGAGCTGGAACAGACCAAAACCCAGTTCATGGAGGCCATGGAATATGTCACCCTGCTGCTGCCGGTGGTCTTCCTGCTGAGCGGCATGATTACCGCCTGGCTGAATTTTGCCGTAGGTGGCAAGGTGCTGCGCCGCCTGGGGCACCACGTTACCACCCTGCCGGAGTTTGACGACTGGCACCTGCCAAAGGCCATCCTCTACATCTTTGGCTTCTCCCTGGTGGGGCTCTACTGGGGCAGTACCAGGGAAATAGAGCTCTTGCAGCAGGTGTCCCTGAACGCCTATGTGCTGTCCACCCTGGCCGGCTTTATCCAGGGGACAGCCGTCATCAGCAGCTTTGCCAGAAACCGCATCAGCCGCTGGCTGTTCTGGCTCATCGTGCTGTTCGTCTTCCTGAATGGCGCCATTTCCCAGATACTGGCAGTCTGCGGCCTGTTCGACATGCTCTTTGACTACCGCAAGCGTTTCAGGCGCAGCTGACAGCCAATAGCAGCTCACTGCCTGCTTATGCCTTCCTGCCAACGGCTAATAAATATAATGGCAAATGGCAGACGGAGCAGGGGATAAATGGTGATACTTTGTGTCACGCGACTAAAGTGACTTAGTGTGACTTAGAGTGACTAAGAGTGACTTAGAAAACGAGAGGTAATATTATGCCGCGTAACTTAAATGCCTGGCTGGATATCTGCTTTATTCTCTTTGCAGCCCTTATCCTGACAGGTATCCTGGCTTTTTACAATCTATTTGTCGGCACCGTGGCAGGAGTGGTGTGGCTCTGCCTGCTGTTCTTTGCCCGGGAACGCTGCCTGTGCCGCAGCGAGGAATTTGACCATTACTGCCACACGGTCATCAGCAACGTCAACAGCGTTGCCAACTACGCCCTGGAGCAGATGCCCCAGATTATCCTGATGACGGACCAGGCTGGCAGAGTGCAGTGGTTCAACAAGGAGCTGGAAAAGCACATTGATTTGGAGCCTTCCTACAATATGGCAGTGTCGGATTTCTGGCCGGAGCTGGATTTGGAGACTATCTGGGGACGCACCGGCACCCTGGTCTTTGTCCACGAAAACATCCATTACCATACCATCCACAGGCCTGTGGCCACCAAGGAGAGTGCCTGCGGCCTGATGGCACTGTACATTCAGGACGCCTCCGCCCTGGAGATTTTGAAGCGCATCCACGCCGACTCCCGTACCACCCTCATGTATGTGCAGATTGACAACTACAACGACGTACTGCAGGGGCTGAACGATACGGAGCAGAACAGCCTGATTTTTGAGACCAACAAGGCCATCACCGACTGGGTAAACCATCTGGAAGGCTTTCTCCGCAAGGTTTCCGATGATTTGTACATCGTAGTCATGGAGCAGCGCAACCTGGACACGGCACTGGAGGAAAAGTTCGACATCCTGGACAAGGTACGCACCCTGCAAAACCCGGTGCGGCACCTGTCCGTTACCCTCAGCATCGGCGTTGCCGTGGCTGAGAGCCAGACCATCAACCAGCTGGGGGGCAAGGCCTACTCAATGCTGGAAATGGCATTGGGCAGGGGCGGTGACCAGGTTGCCGTGCTGCAGCGAGGCAAGACCAACTTCTACGGTGGCAAGACCAAGGCAGTGGAGAAATACACCCGTGTCAAGGCGCGGATTATTTCCAACTCCATCCACGAAATCATTCAGGAGTCCGACGAGGTATTCATCATGGGGCACCAGAATGAGGACTTCGATGCCCTGGGAGCCGCCCTGGGGGTGTCCCGCATGGCAAGGCAGCTGAAAAAGCCTGTGCACATCATCCTCAGCGATTTCAACACAGGCATCAGCAAGTTCACAGAGGGACTGAAGGCGAAGGAGGGCTACGGTGAGCTGTTCCTGCCTGCCAGCCGCCTGATCAACATCACGGCGGAAAAGCCGGTGCTGTTCGTGGTGGATACCCATATCCCCCACCTGACGGCTTCCCCAGACCTTCTTGACCGCATCAAGGATGTGGTGGTCATCGACCACCACCGCCGCAGCTCCAATTTTATCAAGAATGCCAGGCTGACCTACAGCGAGCCTGCCACCAGCTCCACCAGCGAGCTGGTAACGGAGCTTCTATATTATTTCAATGAGGATATGAACCTGCCACGGCTGGAAGCAACTGCCCTCTATGCTGGCATTCTGGTGGACACCAAGAATTTCGCTGTACAGACCGGCGTCCGCACCTTTGATGCGGCTGCCTACCTGCGCCGCTGCGGTGCCGACCCTATCGTGGTGCGGCAGATGTTCCGCTCTGACTTTGAGACGGAACAGGCCAAGGCCAAAGCCAAGGCCAGGGCGCAGATGCTGCCAAACGGCCTGATTATTACCAAATGTGCTGACGAGCTGCCCAATATCCAGGTGATTGCCGCCCAGGTGGCGGACTCCCTGCTGCGCATCGAAGGAGCCAACGCCAGCATGGTGGTGTTCCAGCTGTCCCCGGATACGGTGGGCATCAGTGCCCGCTCCACCGGTGCCATCAACGTGCAGGTGATCATGGAGCAGTTTGGCGGCGGCGGCCATCAGAACGTGGCAGGTGCCCAGATTAACGGCACCCCGCTTGAAAATGTTTATAACGATGTTATCAATGCAACACAATTATTTATAGAGGAGAATGAGAAAGATGAAAGTAATACTTCTGCAGGATGTTAAAAAAGTAGGCAATAAAGGCGATATCGTGGAGGTTTCCGAGGGCTACGGCAGGAATTTCCTGCTGCCGAAGAAATTTGCCCAGGAGGCAACTGCCGAGAACCTGAATGTGGCAAAGGCAAAGGCTGGCTCCGCCGCCCGCAAGAAGGCTCAGGACAATGACGAAGCAAAGCTCATGGCAGCCCAGCTGGCAAAGCTGACCGTCAAAATCCCTGTGAAGGTGGGTGCCAACGGCAGGCTGTTCGGCTCCGTAACCGGCAAGGATGTATCCGATGTGCTGAAAAAGCAGCACAACATCGACATGGACAAGCGCAAGATTGCCCTGAAGTCCGAGATTACCGGCCCGGGGCTCTACGAGGCTGTTATCAAGGTACACCCTGAAATCACCAGCACAATCAAGGTTGAGGTAGTGGCTAACTAATGAGCAATTTCTTTTCCAAATTTTTTAACCTGAAAAATGACCAGAGGGGAAAGGCTCCCAGGGCTTCGGTGCAAAATATGGCGTCACCTGGCGATGGAGGCACCGAGGTCAAGGACGAACTGGATCGCAAGATTGACATGATTCTTTCCCTGATGGTGGAATACTACGGCTCCGACAAGCTGGTCATCAAGGCCGGCAAGATGGAGGCTCTGCAGCTGATACGCTCCCCTATTAAGGGGGAGCGCGTCCTTGCGTTGCAAAAAATCATGTACGACAATCCTACCCTGACGGCTGTGCCGGAGGAAAAGGACATTCCCCAGCTTGTGGACCAGCTGATTGAAAAAATGTCGGACCTTCTGGCCCGCCGCAGCCTTGAAGCGGATTTGGAGCAGAAAATCGCCGACCGGCTGGAGGAAAACCATCAGGACTATGTGCAGGATATCCGCCGCCAGATCCTGAAAGAGGAAAAAAAGGGCTACGAAACCCCTATGGAGCAGCAGAAAAGGGAAAAGCTGGAGGAGCTGGAAAAAGTCAAGCTCACCCAGTCCGTCATGGAGCTGCTGCGGCCTGACTGCCTGGAGGACATCGTGGGGCAGGAGCGTGCCGTTGCCTCCCTTTTGGCAAAGCTCAGCTCACCTTATCCCCAGCACCTGATTTTGTACGGGCCGCCGGGTGTAGGCAAGACCACCGCTGCCAGGCTGGTGCTGGAAGCCTCCAAGGAGCGTCCCCTGTCCCCTTTCCGGCAGGATGCCCCCTTCGTGGAGACGGACGGCACCACCCTCCGGTGGGATCCACGGGATTTGACCAATCCCCTGCTTGGCTCCGTCCATGACCCGATTTATCAGGGTGCCCGCCGGGATTTGGCGGACACCGGCATCCCGGAGCCAAAGCCGGGGCTGGTAACTGACGCCCACGGCGGCATTCTCTTTATTGATGAAATCGGCGAGATGGATGTCATGCTGCAGAACAAGCTTCTGAAAGTGCTGGAAGACAAGCGTGCCTTCTTCGAGTCAGCCTATTATGACCCTACAGATGACAAAGTACCGCCCTACATCAGGAAGCTCTTTGAGGAAGGGGCGCCGGCTGATTTCGTGCTGATTGGCGCCACTACCCGGGACTCCTCCTCCATCAATCCGGCTCTGCGCTCACGCTGTGCCGAGATTTACTTTGAGCCCCTGACGCCCCAGCACATTGAGGAAATCGTCCATCGGGCGGCCAAGAGGCTCTCGGCCACCCTGGGTGAGGGAGTTGCCAAGCTCATCAGCGAGTATACCATAGAAGGGCGCAAGGCCATCAATATCCTGGCAGATGCCTACAGCCTGGCATTGGAGCGCAGCCAGCAGCCAGCCAGGGACGAGGCTGGTGAAGGCACTGAAACTGCCAGGGGCGTGGTCATTGAGCGTGCCGATATCTACAAGGTGGCGCAGGTCAGCCGCCTCAGCCCTTATGTAACCAAAAAGGCATCTGACAGGTGCGAGGTGGGACACATCTTCGGCCTGGGGGTGGCAGGCTTCCTGGGCTCCGTCATCGAAATCGAGGCGGTGGCTTTTGAAGCCCATGAAAAGGGCAAGGGCACTGTCCGCTTCAACGAAACCGCCGGTTCCATGGCCAAGGACTCCGTTTTCAACGCGGCCTCCGTAGTGCGCATGGTGACAGGCAAGGACATTCACGACTACGATTTGCACATCAATGTGGTAGGCGGCGGCAATATTGACGGCCCCAGCGCCGGTACCGCCATCCTCACCGCCATCATTTCCGCTATCACAGGCCGGCCAATCCGGCAGGACACTGCCGTCACCGGGGAGATTTCCCTCCAGGGCAGGGTACGCCCTGTGGGCGGCGTCTTTGAAAAGGCCTATGGCGCCAAACAGGCAGGCATCAGCCGCCTGATTATCCCGTCCGAAAACACCAAGGACATACCGAAGCACCATCTGGGGCTGGAGATTTTCCCGGTCAGCACGGCACAGGAGGCTCTTGACCTGCTTCTGGCAAAGGAGGAATAGCAGTTGGCAACTCAGGATGACATAATGAAAATGGTGCCCCCCAACAATATTGAGGCGGAGCAGGCTGTCCTCGGCTCCATGATGATGAAAAAATCCGCCGTGGCAGATGCGGCGGAGCTGCTGAATCGCAGCGATTTTTACCGTGATGCCCACGGCATCGTCTTTGAAACCATGCTGAAGCTGTCCAACGACAACGTGCCGGTGGACATAGTCACCCTGTCGGAGCAGCTGGACAAGGAAAACCTGCTGGAAAAGGTAGGCGGCCCTGCCTTCATTGCAGGCCTTGCCAACGCAGTGCCCTCCGCCTCCAACGTGACCTACTATGCCAACATCGTCCGGGAAAAGGCAGACCTTAGGAACCTCATCAACGCTGCCAGCGATATTACCGCCATGGCATTTGATGGGGAGGAGGATGTGCCTACCATTCTGGACAAGGCGGAAAAGCGGATTATGGACGCTTCCTCCCGGCACATGTCCGGGGATTTTACACCCATAAACCAGATTGTCATTGAAAGCATCGACAAGATAAATACCGTCTATGAATCCAGGGGCGGCCTGACAGGTATCCCTACGGAGTTCACCGATCTGGACAAGCTGACCTCTGGCTTGCAGCCCTCGGATTTAATCCTGGTGGCGGCCCGGCCAAGTATGGGCAAAACCGCCTTTACCCTGAACATCGCCTCCAATGTGGCCATCAGGGAAAAAAAATCCGTGGCATTCTTTTCCCTGGAAATGTCCAAGACACAGCTCATGCAGCGCATGCTCTGCTCCGAGGCCAGCCTGGACTCCCAGAAGGTGCGCATCGGCGATATTCCGGACGAGGACTGGCACAAGCTGATGATGGTGGCGGAGGTTATCGGCAAAGCCCCTCTCTACATTGATGATACGGCAGGCATCCAGGTGAACGAGCTGCGCTCCAAGGCACGGCGGCTGAAATCCCAGCACGGGCTGGACCTGATTATCATCGACTATCTGCAGCTGATGCAGGGCAGCGGCAAGGGAAACGGCGACAACCGCCAGGCGGAAATCGCCGAAATCTCCCGCTCCCTTAAATCCCTGGCCAGGGAGCTGAACGTGCCGATTATCGCCCTGTCCCAGCTGAGCCGCGGCGTGGAATCACGGCAGATCAAGCGGCCAATGCTCAGCGACCTGCGGGAGTCCGGCTCCCTGGAGCAGGATGCGGACATCGTCATGTTCCTGTACCGTGAGGACTACTATGAGCCGGAAACCGCCAACAAGAACATCACCGAGGTCATTGTGGCCAAGCACCGCAACGGCCCTGTAGACACGGTAAAGCTGTTCTTCCAGAAGGCATATACCCGCTTTGACAACCTGTCAAAGATGCAATAAGCAGCCATTATCAGAGCTGCTGGGAACAATTGGAAGCAAAGCACAAGGGCAAGGCTCCCCTGTTTCAGGGGGCTGTGCAAAAAATCCTGTTTTTTTCGCAACATTTTTTTGTGGAAAAGCAGGATTTTTTTATTTTATTGCGAATTATAAACATATATAGGCTGATTTTATATGGGGTTATATAAATAATCGGCTGACTAATCTGTATTTCAATATTTGCATAAATAGGGGGTTATATGATGTACAACGAAGAATACAAACGCTGGCTGGCAGCTGACCTGGCTGATGCCGACCTGAGCCCTGAGCTGAGACGCATTGAGGGCAACGATGAGGAAATCAAGGACCGCTTCGCGGTTTCCCTGAAGTTCGGTACCGCAGGTCTCCGTGGTGTGCTGGGAGCAGGTACCAACCGCATGAACATCTATGTGGTAGCCCAGGCTACCCAGGGCCTTGCCAACTGGGTAAAGACCCAGGGCGGCACCCAGACCGTGGCCATCAGCTACGACACCCGCCTCAAGAGCGACGTCTTCTCCAAGACTGCCGCAGGGGTACTGGCTGCCAACGGCATCAAGGTACGCATCTATGATGCCGCCATGCCGGTGCCTGCCCTTTCCTTTGCCACCAGGTACTACAACTGCAACGCCGGTATCATGGTGACTGCCTCCCACAACCCTGCCAAGTACAACGGCTACAAGGCCTACGGCCCTGACGGCTGCCAGATGCCTGACCAGGCGGCGGATATTGTGTATGAGGAAATCCAGAAGATTGATGTGCTGGATGGCGCCAAGCAGGTTTCCTTTGCCCAGGGCGTGGAGGACGGCCTCATCCGCTTCGTGGGAGATGACTGCAAGAAGGCCTTCTACGAGGCAATCGAGTCCCGGCAGGTGCGTCCGGGCCTTGCCAAGACCAGCGGCCTGAAGCTGGTATACAGCCCGCTGAACGGCTCCGGCCTGGTGCCTGTTACCCAGGTGCTGAAGGATATCGGCATCACCGATATTACCATCGTGCCTGAGCAGGAATACCCTAACGGCTACTTCACCACCTGCAGCTACCCGAATCCTGAGATTTATGCCGCCCTGGAGTCCGGCCTGAAGCTGGCACAGGAATGCGGAGCTGACCTGATGCTGGCCACTGACCCTGATGCTGACCGGGTGGGCATCGCCATGAAGTGCCCAGACGGCTCCTACGAGCTGGTATCCGGCAACGAGATGGGCGTGCTGCTCCTGGACTACATCTGCGCCGGGCGCATCGAGAAGGGCACCATGCCGGAGAACCCTGTAGCCGTTATGTCCCTGGTATCCACCCCGCTGGCCAAGGCTGTAGCAGAGCATTATGGCGTAGAGCTGCGCAGCGTGCTCACCGGCTTCAAGTGGATTGGCGACCAGATTCTTGGCCTTGAGAAGAAGGGCGAGGAAGAACGCTTTATCTTCGGCTTTGAGGAAAGCTATGGCTACCTTGCCGGTACCTATGTCCGTGACAAGGATGCAGTTGTTGCTTCCATGCTGATCTGCGAGATGGCTGCCTACTACCGTGCAACAGGCTCCAGCATCAAGCAGCGCCTGGAGGAAATCTACACCCAGTACGGCCGCTATCTGAACAAGATTGACAGCTTCGAGTTCCCTGGCCTCACCGGCATGGACAAGATGGCCGGCATCATGACGGAGCTCCGTAACAATCCGCCTGCCGCCATCGGCAAGTACAAGGTAACCAAGGCCGTGGACTTCAAGAAGTCCGAGGAAACCGGCCTGCCGCCTGCCAACGTTCTGCTCTATGAGCTGGAGGGCGGTGCTACCGCCATTGTGCGCCCATCCGGCACCGAGCCGAAAATCAAGACCTACTTCACCACCCTTGGCAAGGACCTGGCTGAGGCACAAGCACAGAAGGATGAGCTGGCAGCTGCCTTGAAGCCGCTGTTCTCCTGATACTGAACACCAAGTAAATAGTAAATAGCAAAGACCACACAACTGACTACAATGCCGGCTGTGTGGTCTTTTTCTTTATACTTAATATGTCAGTACCTATCCTGTCACGGCTAGCTTCCCATTACTCTCCAACATCAACAAAAATCTGATTCAGTTTGTCAAACGTGCTGATAGCCAGCTCAAAATCTTGCTTTTTGTTAGTGTAAAGCAAAGTTTCATGCAGTTTTTCATATCGTTCCCTGGCTGCGTCATTGAATTTCTCACGCCACATGGGAAAATCATAGGCTCCCAAGGGCGTATACCCTGCCGGTGTATTGCGTTTTTCAAGATAAAAACTATCCGTTTGCTTGGTAATATCCAACAAACGTTTAAGCTCTAGCTTGTCATTGAGAAATCCCTGTATGTCTTCCCGCGAAAACAACGCAACTACATCATAAACATGACGGATCTTCTCCGTAAGGCTGCCACATATAGCATGGCGTTTTACAGACATTACCTTATCTAAAAATGTTCGCTCAATGGCTAACGTATTGATAATAACCTGTGATAAACCATATTCTTTGACCTCTTTGAGCATCCCTTTTGCTTCAAGAAATTCCTGCACATATGTCTTTACAGCCATTGGTTGATAAGGGTCAGGACGAATGCTGGAACCAATTTCCAGCTTAATTCGTCCATTTGCTCCATTTTGGTCATTAAACCATACGTAAGCACTCTTATTGCGGTCATTTCTTTCATCTGCAATTTTTTCAAGCCTGAAGCCGCTGGACATAACTTTTTCAACCTGCTTCAAACGGCGGTCATACTGCTTGTTCCCCATCTGCTCCTGTGGCAGAAATGTAAGGTCGATATCTTCTGAAAATCGTTCAATTGAGCCGGGATAGCACTTGCTCAACGATGTGCCGCCTTTAAAGACACAATTATTTGCATACGGACTTTGAGCAAGCTTTTCCAGCAGCATTACTATGTAATAGTCACGTTCAACAGCTACCGGCGGAATCCCGATGTAATCTGCCGTCAGTTCCTGAAGGTCCTGGAAGTCAATAGGGTGTTCATGCAACAACATAAAATTCCTCCATTTTAGGAATAGCATAATCAGATAGCCGTGATAAATACTGACACAAAGTGTGTTTCGTATTCCAAAAGCCCAGAAATGAGGCTAGCAATGCAATAGTTGCTTTCTTGTATTTACGCTGCCTGAGTACTGTCAACATAGCCTCATCGGAATAATTCAAGGCTAATTTCCTCATATACTCTGCCATTTGCCGACGGTTAATATCTTCGATGTTACGATAGTTCTGAAGGATTTCCAGCGTAGCAACAGCATTGCAGATGGCGGCATCAAAATCTAAGTCCAATCTGCTGACTTTTACGCTTCTGACAGTTTTTTTATTTTCCTGCAAAACATTTGAAAGAAGCTCAACATTCTTGGATATTTGCGTGGTCAAGCCATATTGACGATATAACCTATATCCGATTACCATCCCCTGACCATTTTCTATATAATGGTCAATAATAGCTTGTTCCCCCAGCGGAACCACACCAAACCGGGAACGACGCGGCCGATAGTAAAGGCCCTTGGTCAGATGGCATAACACGCCCTTTTGCGTAAGCCTGGTAAGGGTCTGGTAAAAAGCTTGTTCAGAAAAATGCTCCGGCATCTGCCCATATATCTTATTTGCGGTCAATATCTTATTCTCTGGCTGCTTCAATATAAATTTCTCAACAACCTGCGCCTGGCTGCTCATCCGCTTCCCTCCTTCGCTTATCTTTACTCAAGTATACTTATCAGGAAGTAAATATGTCAAGTAGAATTGATTTTTACTTGATGAAAAATAAACTTCAACGTAAAAAACAGGTGACTGACTCAGCCACCTGCTTTCGCTTTCCATACTGCCACATCCTTTTATATGAAATACATCAGCTGGTCAGGGGAGCTGTTCTTCTCAATATCCAGCAGAATGTCCTCCAGATTTACCTCCGCCAGGGATGCCCGGATGGCATCGTCCAGCCTGTCAAATACCAGCTCCTGCAGGGCATTTTCCAGCTTGGGCTGGGTATCCGCCACCGTCTTGTCCGCCGGTTCCATCATGGAGGTTTCTATGGAAGCGAGAATATCGTAGGCCGTAATGTCCTTCGGGGCCCGGGAAAGCTGGTAGCCCCCCTGGGAGCCCTTGAGGGACAGAACCAGGCCGCCACGCTTTAGGAGCGCAAAAACCTGCTCCAGATAAATCTTGGAAATCCCCATCTTTTCTGAGATGCTGATAATGGTAATCGGGCTTCCGCCGCTATAGTTCAGTGCCAAGTGTGCCATGGCAGCCAGCCCATACCTGCCCTTTGCAGAAATACGCATATAAATCAATCCTTTCAATATAAGATTTACTGCCTCTATAATACCAAAAAACGCATATAAAATCAATATATCATACAGTAATAATATGTTTTATAAAAATTTTCCAATTACCTATTGACAAAGTAGATAATCTAGTTTATCATATAAGCATATCAATCATATATGTTTATAAAGTATTGCATAATATTTAAGGAGATGTTTTTATGTCAAAGGTATATAATAGCGTAACTGAACTCATCGGGCATACCCCGCTGCTCCGTGCCAACAACTTTATCAAGGCCAACGGCCTGGAGGCGGATATCCTGGTGAAGCTGGAATATTTCAACCCGGCAGGCAGTGTCAAGGACCGTATCGCCAAGGCCATGATTGAGAAGGCTGAGGCCGAGGGCAAGCTCACCAAGGATTCCGTCATCATCGAGCCGACCAGCGGCAACACCGGCATCGGCCTTGCCAGCGTGGCGGCAGCCCGGGGCTACAGGGCTATCCTCACCATGCCTGAGACCATGTCCGTGGAGCGCCGCAACCTTTTGAAGGCTTATGGTGCAGAAATCGTCCTGACCGACGGTGCCAAGGGCATGAAGGGCGCCATTGCCAAGGCAGAGGAGCTGGCCGCTTCCATCCCTCATTCCTATATCCCGTCCCAGTTCACCAATCAGGCTAACCCTGCCACTCACAAGGCAACTACCGGCCCTGAGATCTGGGAGGATACTGAGGGCAAGGTTGATTTCTTCGTAGCAGGCGTAGGTACCGGCGGCACCCTCAGCGGCACCGGCGAGTTCCTCAAGACCAAGAACCCTGATGTAAAGGTAGTGGCTGTAGAGCCTGCCACCTCCCCTGTACTCAGCAAGGGTACTGCGGGCCCTCACAAGATTCAGGGCATCGGCGCAGGCTTTGTACCTGACACCTTGAACACCAAGATTTATGACGAGGTTATTCCTATCGAGAACGAGGACGCCTTCAAGTTTGGCCGCCAGTTCTCCCAGGCAGAGGGCGTGCTGATCGGCATTTCCTCCGGTGCAGCCCTGGCTGCCGCCGTAGAGCTTGCCAAGCGGCCTTCCAACAAGGGCAAGACCATCGTAGCACTGCTGCCGGATACCGGTGACCGCTACCTGTCCACTTCCCTGTTTGCCGACTGATTATTTTTTGCTTTTCACTTTTTTATAATATACTCTCCAAATATACACAATCACCAATCAGGAGACGCCGCTGCTGCCGTCAGGCAGGCGGCGTTTTCGTATTTTACGTCATTTTATGTTACTTTACGCTATTTTCCCTTAGTTTCAACAGCAGGCATCATATATTTCATGAAAAAGATTTCTGCTTAGATGTAACTTCTTTCATATACAAGCCATAATAATATTAATATAGCTTGTATACATTATTCTTTTATCTTTTTCCAATTTATATCAAAAAAATACTACACAAGTCCACTGTAAAGTGATATAATAGCTCTTGCAATGAAGCAGTGCTCAGCTTTAGCAAAGCGAAAAGCTGGGACTGCTTCGTGTGTTTTTGCTTTGCTTTACCTTGTGTGCATATTTATGCACGTTTTAGGATGGGTAATGTATAATGTGTATGTGTATTGGAGGGTCAGATATGAATTCTGAAATTACGGTGAAGCTGCCTCGCTGCAAGGGCTGCGGCATCTGCGTGGCCTTCTGCCCGAAAAAGGTGCTGGGGCTTTCCGAGCTGGGCAAGGTTGTTATCGAAAATCCTGATGACTGCATAGCCTGCGGCCAGTGCGAGATGCGCTGCCCTGATTATGCGATTTTTGTAGATAAGAAGGTGGCAAAATGAGTAAAGCTAGATTGATGCAGGGTAATGAGGCATGTGCCGAGGGTGCTTTGGCAGCCGGTGTCCGTTTCTTTGGCGGCTATCCTATTACCCCTTCCACAGAAATTGCCGAGGGCATGGCGAAGCTCCTGCCTCAGGTTGGCGGCAAGTTCGTCCAGATGGAGGACGAGATTGCCAGCATGGGCGTTGTGCTGGGTGCTTCCCTGGCAGGCAAGAAGTCTCTGACTGCCTCCTCCGGCCCGGGCATTTCCCTGAAGCAGGAGCTGATCGGCTACGCTGCAGCAGCGGAGATTCCTGTCGTTATCGTCAACGTGCAGCGTGTGGGCCCTTCCACCGGCCAGCCGACCGCCCCTTCCCAGGGAGATGTTATGCAGGCACGCTGGGGTACCCACGGCGACCATCCGATGATTGCCCTGTCCCCTTGGAGCGTCCGGGAGGCCTTTGATACCGCTGTCATGGCAGTAAACTACTCCGAGCGATTCCGCACTCCTGTTATCCTGCTGATGGACGAGATTGTAGGCCATCTCCGTGAAAAGGTGGAGCTGCCATCTGCTGACGAGATTGAGGTTTATCCTCGCCGCCAGCCGGACAAGACCCGTGCGGAGGGCTATGAGCCATACGCTCCGGCTGAGGACCTGGTACCGAATATCGCTGATTTCGGCCAGGGCTACCATATTCATGTAACCGGCCTGATTCACGATGAGACCGGCTTCCCTGTAGGCAGCCCGAAGGTTACCCGCGAGGCCATCGACCGCATGCACAAGAAGATTGATATCGCCCGTGACGAGATCACCCATGTAGAGGAATACTGCATGGAGGATGCGGAGTATGCCGTTGTTGCCTTTGGCGGCACTGCCCGTACCGCCTATGAGGCCGTGCTGGCTGCCCGTGAGAAGGGCATCAAGGTGGGCATGGTGCGCCTTGTAACTATCTGGCCTTTTGCTGACAAGGCAATCAAGGCTCTGGCTGCAAAGGTCAAGGGCATCCTGGTGGCAGAGCTGAACTACGGCCAGATTGTTGGCGAGGTTGAGCGTGCCGCTGCCGGTCAGTGCCCTGTTGAGCTTTGTGCTAAGTATGATATGACTATCTTCGAGCCTGAGGAAATCCTTGAGGGTATTGAAGACCTTGTTGCAGGAGGTAATAAATAATGGAAAGATCCTTTGAACAGTATTTTCGCCAGAACCGCCTGCCACACCTCTGGTGTCCAGGCTGTGGTAACGGTATTGCCACAAAAGCTATTGTCCAGGCCATCGAGAAGAAGGGGCTGGACCGCGATAAGACCATCATCGTTTCCGGTATCGGCTGCTCCTCCCGAGCTTCCGGCTACATGGATTTTGATACGCTGCACACCGCTCATGGCCGTGCTATTCCTTTTGCCACCGGCATCAAGCTGGCAAATCCTGAGCTGAATGTCATTGTCATCACCGGTGACGGCGACTGCACCGCCATCGGCGGCAATCACTTCATCCACGGCTGCCGCCGCAACGTGGATCTGACCGTAGTCCTGTTCAACAACAACATCTACGGCATGACCGGCGGACAGGCTTCCCCGATGACCCCGACCGGCAAGAAGGCCACCACCGCCCCTTATGGTGCCGTGGACCCGACCTTTGATGCCTGCAAGCTGGCAGAGGCTGCCGGTGCTACCTATGTGGCCCGCTCCACCGCCTACCATGTGCCGCATCTCACCGACATGATTGCCGGCGGCATCGAGAACAAGGGCTTTTCCTTCATCGAGGCCATGGTGCAGTGCCCGACCGCCTTTGGCCGCAAGAACAAGATGGCAGATCCTGCCAAGCTGATGATGTGGATGCGGGACAATGCCGTGATGAAGGCTGCCTGGGACAAGCTGCCTGAGGACAAGAAGACCGGCGACAAGTTCCCTATCGGCCTCCTGTATCAGGAGGAGGGCGTGGACTACGCTACTGCCTATGACCATGTAATTGAAGTAGCTGGAGGTGCAAAGTAATGAGAAAGCAGATTAGATTGTCCGGTTCCGGCGGTCAGGGTGTTATCACCGCTGCCATTATTTATGCCGAGGCTGCTGTAGCAGAGGGCAAGGAAGCAGTTCAGTCCCAGTCCTACGGCCCGGAGGCCCGGGGCGGCGCCTCCAAGTCCGAGGTCATCATCGATGACGGCCCTATCTATCATCCGCATGTCAAGACTCCTGATGTGGTGCTTGCCATGACCCAGAAGGCTGCAGACAAGTATTATGGCGACCTGCATGAGGACGGCATCCTGGTGCTGGACACCGACCTGGTGCCTGAGCCTCCTGCCTTCAAGAACGTGGTGCGTGTGCCGATTACCAAGATTGCCATCGAGCAGGTTGGCAAGTCCCTTTTTGCCAACATCGTGGCTCTGGGCGTACTGACCAAAATCATCGGCCTGGTAGATTTGGAAACCGTCAAGACTGCCGTTTCCCACCGGGTACCGCCTCATACCATCGAGGCAAACATGAAGGCTTTGCAGCTGGGCTATGACGCTGTAAAATAAAATAAATAAAAACTCCGCTATTTACCTGCCTCTCTCAGGATTATGATAAATAGCGGAGTTTTTTATTGCCAGAAATTAGAAGCCCTGATGGAACCAGCCCATCACAGGCAAGGAGATGGCTTAATGGTTGGCAGCCCTATAGATAGCCAGGCAGTTCTCCCTGTCCAGAGGACGGAAGTTGGCAACCTTGTTCTTGCCGCCGCCAGTGCACATATCAGCCAGGTATTCCAGCACGGACTCCTCCTGCACGCCGATTTCGGACTCGGAGAAGCAGGTCGGCAGACCCAGGTCGTTCTTGAAGAACTCCTCCATAGTGCGGATACCGGCACGGGCACGTTCCTCCACAGTGCCGGAGTTGACGCCGCATACCCTCTCGGCGAACTGGGCGAAGCGCTCCGGCTTGTCCATGTATACATGCCTTGCCCAGGCAGGCCACATAATGGTCAGGGAGGCACCGTGGGTGATGTTGAACTTGCCCCCCAGCTCATGCCCCAGCTTGTGGGCTGCAAAGTCCATGACACGCCCCAGGCCGGTAAAGCCAGTATGTGACACGCTGCCGCACCACATCAGCTCGCTCATGGCCTCGTAGTCCTTGCGGTTGGCCAGGGCCTTTTTGCCGAACTTCATCACGTTCTTGATGAGCTCCTCTGCCACCCGGTCAGTGAAGTTGTTGCCCTCGGTGTGGGTCATGTAGCGCTCCAGGGTGTGCATGATGATGTCAGCGGTGCCGCAGGCAATCTGATAAGGCGGCAGGGTATAGGTCAGCTCCGGATTCATGATGGCAAAGCGAGGGCGGTTCAAATCCGTGTTGGTACCGCACTTCTTGCCGATTTCGTCATTGGTCAGCACAGCGGAATTGCTGGTCTCGCTGCCTGCCGCGGAGATGGTCAGCACCACGCCCACAGGAGTAGTCTTGGTAATAGGACGCTTGCCGCTCCAATACTCCCAGATATCCACCTCCGGGTCGGCAATGCCGTGGGCAATAGCCTTGGATGTATCGATTACGCTGCCGCCGCCTACTGCCAGAATGAAATCAGCCTTGAACTCCAGTGCCTGCTGGATGCCCTTTCTCGCCAAGGACATCAGCGGATTCGGCTGCACGCCGCCAATGGAGTCATAAGGGATGCCGGCTGCTTCCAGCTGGTTCTGCAGCCTTGCCAGAAGGCCGCTCTTGACCACGCTGCCACCGCCATATACTATGAACACACGGCTGCCGCCATGCTTCTTCACCTTCTCTGCCGTCTTTTCCTCGGCCCCCTTGCCAAAGATGATTTCTGTCGGGCTATAATACTCAAAGCTCTGCATAAATTTACCCCTCCTGTTTTGAATCCTTATCAAAAACTGCTTGAAAAGCATTGCTTTTTATTCTTATGTCCCATTTTAACACAAATTGCCTGAAATGAATAGTCATTAGTATATAAATTTCAGTTTGTCGTAGTGCTTGATCGTTACTTTGGCGATATATGTAAG
>JBJDWY010000007.1:0-4621 GCA_051866255.1 Anaerovibrio sp.
CCTGCGGGTGTAGCTCAATGGTAGAGCCCCAGCCTTCCAAGCTGGTCACGTGGGTTCGATTCCCATCACCCGCTCCAGTAAATTGCTGCCGGGGTGGCGGAACTGGCAGACGCACGGGACTTAAAATCCCGCGGTTGGAAACAACCGTACCGGTTCGATTCCGGTCCTCGGCACCAGCAAAAAAGTTGGTACTAAAATAAAAAAACGCTTGACAACACTTCATAAAAGTGTTAGAATAAACAAGTAACATGCGGTCGTGGCGAAATTGGCAGACGCGCTAGCTTCAGGCGCTAGTGATAGCAATATCATGGAGGTTCAAGTCCTCTCGACCGCACCATTTTTATTTCTAAAACATTATATGCGGTTGTGGCGGAATTGGCAGACGCGCTACTTTGAGGGGGTAGTGATCTCAGGTCGTATGGGTTCAAGTCCCATCAACCGCACCATATTGTTTCTTAGGTATCCGGGCTTCAAGGCTCGGTTTTTTAGTGCCTTTTTTTCTAGCGAGGTGAATGTATGGGCTTTCTTGTTATTTCTGCTTTGTTTGTGGTATTTCTGAATGTCGCTATGTATATCCTGCTGCGCAGCTTTATGGGGCTGCAGGGCAAAAGAATACACAGGGGCTGCCTGATATTGAATCTGCTGTCCATTATCGGCATTGGTATGGGCTTCAAGCCTGAAAATGCCGGGGAGCTGACAGCCATTATTATTCAGTCTGTTACTATTTGGCTTATGACGCAAATTTTTCTGATTGTGCTGTTGTCTGTAGCATTGGTGGCCAAACTTCTCTTTAGCTGGCTGGCAAAAAGCAAAAAGAGGGACATTTTTTCCGGCATGAAAAGCGGCAGCTGTGTGGTGGCAGTTATGACGGCTGTGGCTCTGAGCCTCAGCCTGTACGGCAGCTTCGTGGGCAGGCATGCCCTGCATACCGTAGAGTACACAGTGCCTGTGGAGGGGCTGGGGGAGCGGCTGGAGGGCTACAGGATAGCCCAGATAAGCGATGTTCATCTGGGGAGCTTTTATAGCCTGGATGATTTTCAGCAGCTTTTGGAAAGGACTGCGGCAGAGCAGCCGGATGTATTAGTGGTCACTGGTGATGTTTTTGACAATGCCGGTATGACCATGCAGGCGGCAAGGCTTCTGGACAGCTACAGTGACAGGTTTCCTCAGGGGATTTATTATTGCCGTGGCAACCATGAGCACATTCGCGGCATTCCCCTGCTTGAAATTGCCCTAGAGGGGAAAGGCATTCACAATCTGGTGAATGATAATGCCATGGTGCTGGAAGACAGCCGTCCTCTTTATATTGCCGGTGTGGATTATCCGATGCAGCGTGACCAGTTTGACTATCTGGCAGATGCCTATACAAAAAAAGCGATGGATGGCATCCCTGCCAATGCCGTAAAAGTTTTGCTGGCGCATCATCCTGATTTTGTAAAAAATGCTGCCGGATATGATACGGAGCTGGTGCTGAGCGGCCATACCCACGGCGGCCAGCTGGGCTTTGATGGCATTCCGCTGGTTCCGCCGGTATTTGAATACCTGCGGGGCTGGTACAGCCAGGGAGATACCAGGCTGTATGTTCATCCTGGCAATGGCAGCTGGTTTCCTTTCCGCCTTGGCTGCCAGCCGGAGATTGCCGTGTTTAAGCTGATAAAGGCAGAGTAAAATAAATTTGACATAATTAGATTATTTTTGCTATAATAATATGGCTGTGGAGAGGTGTCCGAGTGGTTTAAGGAGCCGGTCTTGAAAATCGGTGATGTCGCAAGGCACCGTGGGTTCGAATCCCACCCTCTCCGCCATATTTCGGAGCAGTACTCAAGAGGCTGAAGAGGACGGTTTGCTAAATCGTTAGAGTCGCAAGGCTGCGGAGGTTCGAATCCTCTCTGCTCCGCCATTTTGCTTATATGCCCTTCGGATTTATGCCGAGGGGCTTTTTTGTAAAGAAGTATTTGGAGGCGGTATATTATGAAATTTGCAATCGCGGGATCCGGCGGCACAGGCGGTGTGCTGGGGGCGTATCTGGCAAAGGCTGGCAACGATGTGACATTTCTTGCCAGGGGCAGGCATTTAGCAGTCATGCAGGAAAATGGCCTTACTTTGGAAAGCCTGCACAACGGTACGTTCACAATTGCTCCTGCAAAGGCCTGCACGATGGATGAGTATGCTGACACGCCTGATGTGCTGCTGGTGTGCGTGAAGTATTATGATATTGATGCTGCTATAGAGCTGGCAAGGCGTACAGCAGGAGAGGATACTATTATTCTGCCTATCCTGAATGTTTATGGCACAGGTGGCGTCATGCAGGAGGCTCTGCCGGATAGCCTGACGGTGCTGGATGGCTGCATGTACGTTTTCGGCATGATTAAGGAACCGGGGGTTATCAGCCAGCCCCAGTCCATCCTGAGGGTGTTCTACGGCTTCCGCAAGGGGCAGGACAGGCGTCTGGAAGCCAAGGCAAGGACTTTGGAGCAGGTATTTAAGGCAGCCGGTATTGAGGGGCATTTTACGGATAATATTGCCGCTGACCATTTGCAGAAGTTCAGCTTTGTTTCGCCTATGGGGGCAGCAGGCCTGTACTTTGATGCCAAGAGCGAGGACTTCCAGCAGGAAGGTCAGGTGCGTGATACTTTTGTGGGGCTTATCAGGGAGGTACAGGCCATCGGTGATGCCATGGGGCTGACCTTCAAGAGCGACCTGGTAAAATCCGGACTGAAGCTCATAGATGCCTTCAAGCCGGGAGGCATGACATCCATGCAGCGTGATGTAGCCGCAGGCCGCCAGTCGGAGTTTGCCGGGCTTGTGGACAGCATTGTGGAACTGGGGAAGAAGCTGAATGTGCCTACACCGTATTATGAGAAAATCAGCCAGTGGGGCAAGGAAAATAATATAAAATAATGTGGAACTAAAACAGGCAGGAACGGATAGCTAATGCTACCTCGTTCCTGCCTGTGGTATTTTGTAAGATTTAATTTATATAAGTTTTTAGGTCACGATAAAAATTTTCGTGTACGCCAAGCATAATCAGCTTGAGCGTTACTGGGTCAAAGCTGTACGCCAAAAGAAATTGCTTTGAGGATACCTTGTACTTATAAACCCGTATGCCTGCCAAATCCTGCTTTTTTTCAACACCAAGAAAAGGATTTTCTGCTATAGCTTTGATGGCTGAGTTAGTGGCGGTGAGCTCTTTTGCTTTCAGCTTTTTATAGGTGCGTTTAAATAAAGGAGATTGTGTAATTTGCAAAATTATTCCTCCCTGAACTCAAATGGTTCCTGAGGCAATTCTTTTGCTACCAGTATTTCGCGTATAAATTCTATGGGAAGGTCAGGGTTAGCCAGGGCATTCTTGCCAAGCATTGCCCAGTAATTGATTTGCTGGGCGGCACTGCGGTACTCAGCTTTGCCAATGCTGGCTGCTTCGGAAAAAAGTCCTGCATCTACTCGTACACTTACTGTTGACATAATATCACCTCCATGCTGGTTACAGTATAACATATTTTGTGGCAGATTGCTACATAATATGTTATGCTGTCAAAGATTAGAGCAGGGCATAGTGAAAGCATTAGGATAAAATTTAGTTTATACAGCGGTTGGCAGTATCAGGTTTCGTCAGCCTCTCCGCCCCCCTTTTCAGCTTTTTCGTAAAGTCAGATTGATTACCTTGGTAGCGTATATCAGAGTATAGTTGATAACTACGTGCATATCTGTTCAGACAAAAAGAGGGACAGGTGCGGCATGTACCCAAAGAAAACCTTGAGTGCAGCCTCGCTTCTTAGCGAGTGCGAGCGTAAGCGACGCAGGAGCTTAGAAGCGCGAGGCTGTGCTAAGAGCGAGAGCGAGTTTTCTATGGGGACTGCCGCGACCTGTCCCTTTTAAATGTCTGAACAGAGTCCACGAAATATCAAACTATTGCAATCCGTATATGCTCGTACTAACGATCAAGCACTACGACAAACTGAAATCTTTTTTACCTGCAATGCTGCACGAAGTGCTCAATCCTGGCAATAGCCTCGGAAATCTTGGCTACGGAGGTGGCATAGGAACAGCGCACATATCCTTCACCGCATTCGCCGAAGGCATTGCCCGGCACCAGTGCCACATGCTCCTTCATAAGGAGCTTTTCTGCGAACTCCTCGGAGGTGAGCCCGGTGGAGGTAATATCAGGGAAAATGTAGAAGGCTCCCTTTGGCTCAAAGCATTTCAGCCCCGCATTGGTCAGGCCGTCATAAATCAGGCGGCGGCGCTTGTCGTACTCAGAAACCATCTTCTTCATGTACTTCTCGCCATGGCGCAGTGCCTCCACAGCTGCAATCTGGGCAGTAATCGGCGCGCACAGCATGGTATACTGATGGATTTTCGTCATGGCGGCAATGATGTCAGGATTGGACAGGGCATAGCCGATGCGCCAGCCGGTCATGGCATAAGCCTTGGAAAAGCCGTTCAGCAGGATGGTGCGGTCCTTCATCTCCGGCAGCCCTGCAAAGCAGATGTGCCGCTCGCCGCCGTAGGTCAGGTCACCGTAGATTTCATCGGAAATCACAATCAGGTCGTGCTTCACGGCAAAGCGGGAGATGGCAATCAGCTGCTCCCGGGAGAGAATTGCCCCGGTAGGGTTATT
>JBJDWY010000008.1:0-4573 GCA_051866255.1 Anaerovibrio sp.
AAATAGGGTGGCTAGGAGCTGACGAAGCCTGATACTGCCAACTACTATGCAAGGCAACCTGCTATTATGAGCAGAGTTGTTTGCACTGTACGTTTATACAGCGGTTGGCTATGACAGTTTTCGTCAGCTTCCCGGCTCCCCCTTTTCAGGCTTGCTCGTAAAGTTAGGTTGATTACCTTGGTAGCGTACAACAGAGTATAGTTGATAACTATGTGCATATCTGTTCAGACAAAAAGAGGGACAGGTGCGGCATGTACCCAAAGAAAACCTTGAGTGCAGCCTCGCTTCTTAGCGAGTGCGAGCGTAAGCGACGCAGGAGCTTAGAAGCGCGAGGCTGTGCTAAGAGCGAGAGCGAGTTTTCTATGGGTACTGCCGCTACCTGTCCTTTTTAAATGTCTGAACAGAGTCCACGAACTATCAAACTACATCATCAGTATATGCACGAAGTAACGATCAAGCACTACGACAAACTGAAATTTTTCTTATCCTCTGCACTAAACAGGAAAATTTGCTATAATAATGCCGTAACACAAATAATCCAGGAGGACATACATCACCCATGAGCATCATCGAAAAAGCAAAGAGGCACTTTCTCACCAGGGAATTTTTCCTGTTCCTGATAGTGGGCTGCATCAACACCTTCAACGGCACCTTTATCGCCTGGCTGTGCGGTCTATTCAGCCCCTACAACAACCTGAACTTCAACATCGGCTACATCACAGGCAACCTTATCGCCTACTGGATGAACAGCCGCTTCATCTTTCACGAAAGCCTGTCCCTGACACGCTATGTAAAATTCTTCATTTCCTACATCCCCAACTACCTCATCCAGAATATCATCGTCATCATCTTCTACAACATGCTGGCATTTCCGCCTGTAGTCAGCTATCTGCTGGCAGCTGTCCTGGGCATCCCGGTCACCTTCCTGATGGTAAAAATCTTTGCCTTCGGAAAGAAGTAAGAGTCTCATGTCCCCACAAAATACACATACCGATAGCACTAAAAAAATCCCCCATGAGCGGAGGGATTTTTTTAGTGTGTATTATATTTAGGAGAGTTAGCTTTTTAGAGGATCTGCTTTCCTCAAGCCTGAATATAATATAACACAATTGAGAATTATTTTCAAGTATTATTTGAGAATTTTTCTCAATTTATTTTTTTCAAAACTTCTCTCTGCACCGGAACGCATCACAAATGGCTAAATCAAATCACCTGTCAGTCCCTGTCCATCTCGTCCTTGGGCTTGCCCCTGGCAATAAGATACAGGGGACGATGCTTGACTTCCTCGAATACCCTGCCCAGGTATTCACCCAAAATGCCCAGCACAATCATCTGCATGCCCCCGAAGAACAGCACGCATGCCGTCAGGGTGGCCCAGCCTGCCACTGCATCATTCAGCACATACTTGGACACAAACACGTGAAGTATCATCAACAAGCTTATCAGCCCGGAAATGGTGCCAATGTACAGCCCCAGCCTCAGAGGCAGGTTGGAATAGGCCAGCACCCCGTCAATGGCAAAATTCAGCATCTTCCGCGGGGAAAACTTGGATACCCCGGCAAATCGCTTGGGAGCCACAAACTCAATCTGTACCTGCCGGAATCCCATAGCACCAATCATGCCCCTGATAAAGCGGGCATGCTCCCGATAGCGGCGGAAGGCCTTCACCACCACCCGGTCCATCAGGCGGAAATCAGAGCCCCCCTCCTGAATATGCACATTGGAGAGCTTGTTCAGGATCTTGTAATAATAATACGAGGTCAGCTTCTTCATGGCGGACACGCCCTCGGTAGTCTTGCGGATAGTCTGCACCACTTCATAGCCCTGCTCCCATTTCTCCAGCAGCACAGGTATCAGCTCCGGCGGATGCTGCATATCACCGTCCATAGTGATAACAGCATCACCGTCAGCATTATCCAGGCCGCAGGTCAAAGCCAGCTGATGCCCGGAATTCCTGGCGAGAAAAATGGACTGCACCCGCTCATCCTGCTTTTCCAGGCTGCGCAAAATCTCCCGGCTCCTGTCCTTGGAGCCATCGTCCACATAAATCAGCTCAAAATCGTATGCCAGAGGCTCCATGACCTTGCATACGCACTCATAAAAATGCTCAATATTGTCTTCCTCATTGAAAACCGGCACCACAATCGATATTGTTTTCATCTTCACACGAACCTTCTATACATTCAGACACCGAAAAAAATAACGCCATAACGTATCCATTATAGCGTTATTTTATCAAATTAACAAGTAGCAACTGTCAACGCCGTCTGCGCTGCAAAGCCTTTGGCCTGCCCAATACCTCGGCAGAAACAATCGCCTGTGCCAGTGACATATTAATCACAGGCATGCTCCTGGCTTTTTCTTCCCCATAAGCAGCCTCGGCAGGCTTTTCGCCACGCCTTTTTCTGTTCCCGGCTTCGCCCTGCCGTCCTTCAGCCTTGGCAGCGGTGCTTCTCCGGCTCTCATCCTCCAGATACCTCTGATAAGGATTGTGCACTTCCTCGTACTGGTCCGGGCGATGAGGGCGGTGCTCCGGCAGCTGTTCAGCTGCCTGCCCGGCTGCTTTTTCTCGCCTCACAGGAGGCTGGGGTATAGGCTTTATGTCCACGGTCACCTTCTCAGGCCGCTTCAAGTCCGGCAAAGGAGCATCTTTTGGAAAAGGCTTTGACTTCTTCACCTTCGGCTTCTTCTTGTCCCCTAGATTGCCCAGGATGATGGCAACCACGAACATGAAAAAGGGAATCAGGGAAGACAGGGTATCAGCCCAGTGTGCCAGCCGCCTGGAAATATCCAGCATATCCAGCAGTTCCATACATATCACCTACTTACTTGATAGCTGGCGGTGTAAGCTGGCTGTCGCCCGTGCTCCTGCTGATGCTGTCACGCATATCCGTATCAGCCTTGATGTTGCTCAGGTTGTAATAATCCATCACGCCCATGTTGCCGCTTCTCAGGGCCTCTGCCAGGGCATGAGGCACCTCTGCCTGGGCCTCTACTACCTTGGCTTCCATCTCCTGGGTATACGCCTTCATCTCCTGCTCCTTGGCCACAGCCATCGCACGGCGTTCCTCCGCCTTCGCCTGGGCAATGCGCTTGTCAGCCTCCGCCTGGTCGGTCTGCAGCTCCGCACCGATGTTGCGGCCTACATCCACATCGGCAATATCAATGGACAGAATCTCAAAGGCAGTACCGGCATCCAGTCCCTTGCCTAGCACAGTCTTGGAAATATCATCAGGATTTGCCAGCACATCGTTGTGGCTCTCAGAGGAACCCACGGTGGTAACGATACCCTCGCCTACACGGGCGATAATGGTCGGCTCACCGGCACCGCCCACCAGCCGGTCAATATTGGCACGAACAGTTACCCTTGCCTTGATTTTCAGCTCAATGCCGTTCTTGGCCACAGCAGAAACCACAGGCGTCTCAATAACCTTCGGATTTACGCTCATCTGCACTGCTTCCAGCACGTCGCGGCCCGCCAGGTCAATAGCAGCAGAACGCTCAAAAGGCAGCGGAATCTGGGCGCGATGTGCCGCAATCAAGGCATCCACCACCTTGTCCACGTTACCACCGGCCAGGAAATGCGCCTCCAGCTGGTTTACCTCCACATTCAGACCTGCCTTATTCGCCTTAATCAGCGGCATGACAATCTTGGAAGGAGTTACCTGGCGCATGCGCATGCCCACCAGGGTAATGATGTTCAGAGGCACGTTGGCAGCCCTGGCAGCAATCCACAGCCGCAAAGGCACAAAGTGCATGAACAGGGCAATAAAAATTATCGCCATTAGCAGAAAAAATATACTGGAAATCATACGCTTTCATCCTTTCAAAAACACAATAACATCTATCTGACCACCACGCGGCCGCCTGTAACGGCAACCACCGTGACCTGACGCCCCTTCTCAATATAATCTCCCTCGGAGACCACATCCACCGGCTCACCATCAATCACCACGGTACCTGCCGGACGCAGCTCCCTAGTGACAGTGCCCTGCCTGCCCACCAGATTTTCCTGCTCCGGTGCGCTGACATAGCCCTTGTCCGTAGAGGTCTGGTCCTTCAGCACCATGCTGTGCCACAAATCAGCAAAAAATCCCATAGGGCTCCCCCCTTCAAAACTGCTACATTTATCATAGTTCATTAGCACTATCAAAACTGCACATTAGTTTTCTATTTTTATTATGGCAGATTACCATGAAAAAAGCAAGGAAAAACATATAAGCCAAATACACAATATACAAAAAGGCTGCCACACGGCAGCCTCTAATTTCATATATGGTGGGCGCTAACGGGATCGAACCGCTGACATTCTGCTTGTAAGGCAGACGCTCTCCCAGCTGAGCTAAGCGCCCAAAAAATGGTGACCCACCGGAGACTCGAACTCCGAACCTGCTGATTAAGAGTCAGATGCTCTACCAATTGAGCTAGTGAGTCATAATATGGTGACGCGTACGGGATTCGAACCCGTGAAGCCGCCGTGAAAGGGCGGTGTCTTAACCACTTGACCAACGCGCCATCTGGCTCCTCGAGCAGGATTCGAACCTGCGACAGCCTGATTAACAGTCAGGTGCTC
>JBJDWY010000009.1:0-20677 GCA_051866255.1 Anaerovibrio sp.
ACATCCCTTGCAGCCACAGTGCCGTATGCTCCGCCAGCACAATCGCCAGATAATCCATCGCAATGTGCAGCAGCATCATTATCCTGCGAGTATATCCCATGTATTTTCTCCACCACAAATTCGCACTCAAAAGACAAATCATCTCACTTAAAAGGTATATTTATCCACATGTCTATTATAATAGCACAAGACTCCCCCCCCGCAAGACATTTACGTTATTTTATAACGAAAAAAATAAAGTCTTGCGGGTGACGAAATTTTGGGCATAAAAAAATGCCATAAGCACAAACTTATGACATTTCTTTTCGAACTTATATGCAATTTAAGAAACAATTATATAGGGAATTTACAATATAATTATAATCTACGTATGCAAATGACGTATGCAAATTACATGTGCAATTTAATTAACATGTGGCAGGACACATCCTGCACCCTGCAATCACTTCAAGGTAATCAGCTCATACTCCCTGGTTCCCATGCCAATCTTCTCAGCATGCTCCAAGGTTTCCTTCCAATGCACGTTTGGATTGCTGTCCATGAAGTGGTCATGGTGATGGTGCCAGTCAGCCTTGGCCAGGTTGTCACCCAGCTGGGAATTTCTGATTGGCTCCGCCTTCTGGCACAGGTCAACGCAGGCCTGATCCAGGGCAACCGCATCAAAGGAAGCTGCCATGCCGATATTCGGCAGGATGGCGGCATCATTTTCCCCGTGGCAGTCGCAGTTCGGGGAAATATCCATCATCATGTTGATGTGGAAGCACGGCCTGTCCTGCACTACTGCCTGAGCGTACTCCGCCATCTTCTTGTCCAAAAGGTCCCCGGCATCCCACTGCTCGTTGCGGATGGCATCAAAACCGCAGGCACCGATGCAGCGGCCGCAGCCCTTGCAGATATCCTTGTCAATCACAGCCTTATTGTCCACATAGGTGATGGCATCAGAACCGCACTCCTTGGCACAGCGGCGGCAGCCACGGCACTTCTCGGCATTGACTACCACCTTGCCGGAGGAATGCTGCTCCATCTTTCCGGCACGGCTGCCGCAGCCCATGCCGATATTCTTGATGGCACCGCCGAAGCCGGTCATCTCGTGCCCCTTGAAATGAGCCAGGCTGATGAAAATATCCGCATCCATGACAGCACGGCCAATCTTGGCAGTCTTGCAGATTTCACCGTTCTTTACCGGCACCTCCACATCATCGGTGCCCTTCAGGCCGTCACCGATAATAATCTGGCAGCCGGTGGAAATGCTGTTAAAGCCGTTGATATTGGCGCACTCAATATGCTCCAGGGCGTTCTTGCGGCTGCCCGGATACAAAGTGTTGCAGTCCGTCAGGAAAGGCAGCCCTCCCTGCTCCTTCACCAGGTCCGCAATGGCCTTGGCATAGTTCGGGCGCAAAAAGGACAGGTTGCCCAGCTCGCCGAAGTGCATCTTGATAGCCACAAACTTCTTATCAAAATCAATATCCTTAATCCCGGCAGCAATGCACAGCCTTTGCAGCTTGGCAGTCCAGCTGGTGCCCACCGGCGTCCTGAAATCCGTAAAATAAACCTTTGCCTTTTCCATGAAAATCCCTCCAAAAAATACACACAATCTGTTATATATTATCACTCAAAAATTGCCGGAGGTCAAGAAAAAAGGCACAAGCCCCAACGCTCATGCCTAAAAACAATATCACAAAACACAATATTACTTCACATTTTACACAGCCCGTAAATCTGCATATTACTGCTTCTTTGCCTTGAGATATGCATCTATGGCGGCAGCAGCCTTCTTGCCTGCCCCCATGGCCAGGATAACCGTAGCTGCGCCGGTTACGATATCGCCACCGGCAAAAACGCCTTCCTTGGTGGTGGCGCAGGTTTCCTCATCAGCGATAATATTGCCCCGCTTGTTGGTATCCATGCCCGGTGTCGTGGAAGCCACGATAGGGTTCGGGCCGTTGCCGATAGCCATGATAACAGTATCCACAGCCAGCTCAAACTCAGAACCTTCAACTGCTACAGGGCGACGGCGGCCGGAAGCATCAGGCTCACCCAGCTCCATGCGGATGCAGCGAAGTCCCTTGACCCAGCCGTTCTCATCACCCAGGATTTCTACAGGGTTGTTCAGCAGCTTGAACTGGATGCCTTCCTCCTTGGCGTGATGCACTTCCTCGGCACGGGCAGGCAGCTCCGCCTCGGAACGGCGGTAGACGATGTATACATTTTCCGCACCCAGACGCAAAGAGGTACGGGCGGCATCCATGGCCACGTTGCCACCGCCTACCACTGCCACATTCTTGCCGATGGCAATCGGGGTGGCATGGTTCGGGAAGTCATAGGCCTTCATCAGGTTGCAGCGGGTAAGGAACTCGTTGGAGGAATACACCCCGTTAAGGTTCTCCCCCGGAATGTGCATAAAGTGCGGCAATCCGGCGCCGGTGCCCACATACACCGCATCAAAGCCCATTTCGCCCAAAAGCTCGTCCACGGTGAAAAGGCGGCCTGCAATGGCATTCACTTCAATGGTAACCCCCAGCTTCTGCAGGTTCTCCACCTCACGCTTCACGATTTTTTCCTTTGGCAGGCGGAACTCCGGAATGCCGTAGGACAAAACGCCGCCAGCCACATGCAGAGCCTCAAAAATCGTCACCTTGTACCCAAGCTTTGCCAGGTCACCGGCACAGGAAAGGCCGGAAGGGCCTGCACCGATAACAGCCACCTTCTGGGCATCCTCCGCAAACTGGATTGGCTGGATCTCCTCGTTCTTGGCCAGCTGATAGTCAGCCACAAAGCGTTCCAGCCTGCCGATGCCTACCGGCTCCCCCTTGATGCCCATGACACAGTGCTTCTCGCACTGGTTTTCCTGTGGGCAGACACGGCCGCAGACCGCCGGCAGGGAGTTTGACTCCTTCACAATCCTGATGGCCTCGTCAAAGTCACGTTCCTTGATTTTGCCGATAAAGGCAGGGATATTCACCTGCACCGGGCAGCCCTGGCGGCACTTTGGCACCTTGCACCCCAGGCAGCGGTTGGCCTCCGCCACGGCAGTTTCCTCATCGTAGCCCAGGGCTACCTCCTGAAAATTGCGGGCACGAACCTGAGGGTCCTGCTCCGGCATCTTGTGCTTTGTCATAACTAATGCCATTTTCCTTACCTCCCCAGCCCGATATTGCAGATGTGATCCCTTGCCTGTGCTTCCTGCGGCCTGAACATGCGGCTCCTGGACATGAGGCTGTCAAAGTCCACCAGATGGCCGTCAAACTCCGGACCGTCCACGCAGGCGAACTTCATCTCATCTCCCACCTGTACGCGGCAGCCGCCGCACATGCCGGTACCATCCACCATGACAGGGTTTAGGGAGACAATGGTCTTGATGCCCAGGGGACGGGTAGCCTCCGCCACGCTGCGCATCATGACGCCGGGGCCGATGGCCGTAACCTGGTCAATTTTCTCTCCCCGATCCACCAGCTGCTGCAGGGCGGTGGTCACAAAGCCCTTTACGCCATAGGAGCCATCGTCAGTGGCAATCAGCACCTCGTCAGAAATGGCACGCATCCTGTCCTCAAAAATCAGGATATCCTTGGTCTTGGCACCCAGGATGGAAATCACCTTGTTGCCTGCCTCGTGCATGGCCCGGGCGATAGGATAAACAGGAGCCACACCGATGCCGCCGCCTACGCAGACAATGGTGCCCATGTTTTCACTGATTTCTGATGGCTGCCCCAGCGGTCCCACAAAATCAAGAATAGACTCCCCCTCGTTCTTGCTTGCCAGCAGCTGGGTGGAGGCCCCCACTACCTGAAAAATCAGGGTGATGGTGCCTGCCTCCCGGTCAAAATCCGCAATGGTCAGAGGAATGCGCTCCCCTTCCTCATTGACACGCAGCACGATGAACTGCCCTGCTCTCGCCTTTTTGGCAACTCTCGGTGCCTCAATGTCATAATGAAAAATCCCGGGCGAAAGCTCCTGCTTCTTCAAAATCTTGAACATCTTCATACTCTCCTTTTACATAGACGCGGCGGCGGAATTACTCCGGCTGGCTGCCGAGAATCCCCTCCAGGTATGCCTGCAAATTCCCCTTAATAGGCATAAGATAGAGATTGTCGCCTGTAGTTTCAATGAAGCCCTTTACCTTTCGGCCAAAGTAAATGCTCCACTCCAGAGTCGGTTCAAAGTCCCTTGGGAAAATCACGTTATTCTTCAATTCCCAATAGCTCTTGGAACGCTCAGAGGCAACAGGTGTGATACCCCAATACACATTCTGCCCCTGCAGCATGTCAGCATACATTTCCAGCATCCGCATGTCAAAGAACGGCTGGGTGAAAAAGCCCACCGCCCCCGCCTGCAGCTTGCGCTGGACGCGGTAAAGCTCCTGGCGCATGCTGCCACGGTACTGGTCAATGCCGGCATACACCTTTACCTCCGGCATTTCCTGATGAAATTTCTGAATCACATCAGTAGTCACAGTAGGATAGAATTTGTGGCTCATATCCTGGGGCGGATCCCCCTCGATGACCAGCACCTCCGTAATGCCGCTCTGCCGAAGCTCCGGCCGCATGGCAAGAGGCTGGGTCAAATCTACGTCAATAGCCCTGATGTGGGGCATCACTGCCGGATAAAAATCCTGGGCAATGGCCGCCCCCTGCCAGCTGCGGGTTTCAAACCGCAGCAAATCAGGAATATTGATTAAATCCACCCCATGAATATTGTCCTTTATCATCTGCAAATCCTCACGCAGCCCCTCAGGACTGCGTGGAACCAGCTCAACTGAAATCCTTCCCACTAACACATCACATCCCCTAATAAAATTTTAGAACAAACCTGTAATCTTGCCCTGCACATCAATGTCCATATTCTCCGCAGCCGGTTTCTTCGGCAGACCCGGCATGGTGAGAATATCCCCCGTCAGTGCCACGATGAACCCGGCACCGGCAGAAATCCTCAGCTCCTTCACGGTAATGCGGAAGCCCTCCGGGCGTCCCAGCTTGGTCGGGTCATCGGACAGGGAATACTGGGTCTTGGCCATGCAGACAGGCATCTTGTCAAGGCCCAGGGCCTCAATCTCAGCCAGCTGCTTCTTGGCAGGGCCGGTGAAGTCCACGCCATCAGCGCCATAAATCTCCCTGGCAACAGCCCCGATCTTCTCAGGAATGGACTGCTCCACCTCGTACATGAAGCGGAAATTGCTTGGCTTCTCCATGGCTTCCATAACCTTGTCAGCCAGCTCCAGGCCGCCTTCGCCGCCCTTTGCCCATACCTCGGAGAGAGCTACGGAAGCCCCCATAGCCACGCACTTCTCCTCCACGAAGTCCAGTTCTTCCTTGGTATCCGTCGGGAAAGCGTTGATGGCCACCACGGCAGGCAGGCCGAATTTCTGCACATTCTCGATGTGCTTGGTCAGGTTGGCCAGGCCCTTTTCCAGAGCAGCCATATCCACCTTGCCCAGCTCCGTCTTCGGCAGTCCCCCGTGCATCTTCAGGGCGCGGACAGTAGCCACGATAACCACCGCATCAGGATGAATACCGGCAAAGCGGCACTTGATATCCAGGAACTTCTCAGCACCCAGGTCGGCACCGAAGCCTGCCTCGGTTACTACCACATCAGCAAACTTCAGGGCGAACTTGGTAGCCATGACGGAGTTGCAGCCGTGGGCGATATTGGCGAACGGGCCGCCGTGAATCAGGGCAGGAGTGCCCTCCAAGGTCTGTACCAGGTTCGGCTTGATGGCATCCTTAAAGAGCAGGGTCAGGGCGCCGGTTACGTTCAGCTCGTCAGCCCGCACGGCACGGCCATCACGGGTATAAGCCACCACAATCTGCCCCAGCCGCTTCTTCATGTCTTCCAAATCAGAGGACAGGCAGAGGATGGCCATCATCTCGGAGGCCACGGTGATGTCAAAGCCGGTCTCACGAGGCACCCCGTGAGCCTTGCCACCCATGCCGATAACCACATGGCGAAGGGCACGGTCATTCAGATCCAGCACACGCTTCCAGGCCACCCGGCGCACATCGATATCCAGGGCATTGCCCTGCTGAATATGGTTGTCAATCACTGCTGCCAGCAGGTTGTGGGCAGTGGTGATAGCGTGAAAATCACCGGTAAAGTGCAGGTTGATATCCTCCATCGGCACCACCTGGGCATAGCCGCCGCCTGCGGCACCGCCCTTCAGGCCGAAGCATGGCCCCAGGGATGGCTCCCGAAGTGCTACAGCCACCTTTTTGCCCTGCTTGTTCAGGGCATCAGCCAGGCCTACGCTGGTGGTAGTCTTGCCCTCACCGGCAGGCGTAGGATTGATAGCCGTTACCAGAACCAGCTTACCATCCTTGTCATTCTTTACCTTGTTCCAGGCATCCAGGGAAATCTTGGCCTTGTACTTGCCGTACATTTCCAAATCGTCCTCGCAAATGTCGAGTTTTGCGGCAATTTCGCGAATGTGCTGCATCTGAGCTTCCTGGGCGATTTCAACATCAGTTTTCATAAATACAATTCCCCCTAAATATACTAAAAATAACTCTTATTTATAACAGCAGTATGGCTTGCCCCAAACAATGCCATCTGCCCATTATCAGTTTATTATCAGCATTAGCTTATTACTTTTCCAGCTGCAGCCGTGCCGCCTCCACGGTGTTCTGCATCAGCATGGCGATGGTCAGAAGCCCTACGCCGCCCGGCACAGGCGTGATAGCACCGGCCACCTCCTTGACGGACTCAAAGTCCACATCGCCTACCAGCTTCTTTGGCGCAATGCGGTTGATGCCCACGTCAATAACGGCAGCTCCCGGCTTTACCATATCGGCAGTGACGAAATTCGGCCTGCCTACAGCTGCCACCAGAATATCCGCCTGCTTGGTCACCTCAGCAAGGTTCTTGGTGCGGGAGTGGCAGATGGTCACAGTGGCGTTCTTGCCCAAAAGCAGGTGCAGCATCGGCTTGCCCACGATATTGCTCCTGCCGATAACCACCGCGTTGGCACCCTCGATAGGAATGTCAGCCAGCTCCAGCATCCTGAGGCAGCCGTGAGGCGTGCAAGGCACCAGTGCCTTCTGGCCTGTTACCAGCCTGCCTACATTCACCGGATGGAAGCCGTCCACATCCTTCAGAGGGTCAATGGCCTCCAGCACCTCTGACTCGTATGGCTGCAATGCCTTCGGCAGCGGCAGCTGCACCAGAATGCCGTGAATCTTCTCATCCTTGTTCAGGCGGTCTATTTCTGCCAGAAGCTCCTCACGAGTAGTTGTTTCAGGCATCTCAACCCCTTCGGAGTAAAAACCCAGCTCAGTGCATGCCTTGTGCTTGTTGCGGACATATACCTGAGAAGCAGGATTTTCACCTACGATAATAACCGCCAAACCAGGGGTAATCCCATACTTTTCCTTCAGCTCGGCAGCCTTTTGCCCTGCTTCCTCACGAAGCTTCGCAGCGAAAACCTTGCCCTCTAATAATCTTGCAGTCATACAAAAACGCTCCTTTCCACGGAGAAAAATATATTAGCCAGCCGTTATGCCTGTGTACTAGCCATGCAGCAGCACATCCAGCAGCGTGCAGATAAAAATTGCCACCGACACGATGCCGTTGTGCACATAATAACGGCGTGTAAAGGCCTTGAAGCCCCTTACATCAATAATCTTGTGCTGATAGTACAGGGTTCCCCCTGCAATACCCACACCTATGTAATATAAATACCCCAGCCCGAAAAGCTGTCCCAGATAAAAGAACACCGCCAGGGTAGCCACATGGGTAAGCTTGGCCAGAAGCAGCGCCTTCTCCGCCCCCAAAAGGGTAGCCATGGAGTGCAGCCCGTGGCGCTTATCAAACTCCTCATCCTGGGCGCCATACACCACATCAAAGCCGCCAATCCACAGCACCACTGCCAGGAAAAGCACCACCATAGGGTACTCCACCTCACCTGTCACAGCCACCCAGGCACCGGCAGGCGCCATGGCTACCGCCACGCCGCAGATATAGTGGCACAGGCAGGTAAGCCGCTTCATATAAGGGTAAACAATGAAGGGCAGCGCCGCCACCGGCAAAAGCTTGATGCAGACGGGATTCAGCTGCAGCACAGAGAAAATCAGCACCCCGAAGCAGATGGCCAGCAGGAGATAAACATCCCTGTGGGTAATCAGCCCTGCCACCATAGGCCTTTCATTAAATCTCGGCTGATCCTTGTCATATTTCAAATCAATCATGTTGTCCAGGGCCAGGGCCGCACTGCGTGCCGCCACAATAGTCGTAGTCACCCACAGCACTGTCTGCCAGTCAGTTGCCAGCCCATGTGCCTTATTTGCCAAAAGCACCGCCATATAGGCAAAGGGCAGGGAAAACACGATCTGATAAAAAGCGATATTGCTGAGATGGGCATCTATTTTCTGCCAAAATGTCATATTATTCACGTCAATCTTTTCAAATACCTCGTCATCATCACGGTTCAATCTAGTCAAGGCCCAGCGCCTCCCACTTTCTGTCCACCATAGCCTTTACAGACTCATCCATCACAATCTCATCCGGCCACTCCCGGGCATGGCCTTCCTCCGGCCAGGTCTTGGTGGCATCAATGCCCACCTTGGTACCCCATTTTGCCATCGGGGATGAGTGATCCAGCACGTCAAGAGGCCCCTCCATCATCACCAGGTCACGCTTGGCATCGATGTTGTTGAATACACGCCACCAGACTTCCTTCTCATTCTGCACATCCACATGGGCATCCACCACGATAATCATCTTGATGAACATCATCTGCCCCATGCCCCACAGGGCATTCATGACCTTCTTGGCCTGCATTGGATAAGTTTTCTTGATGGAGACAAAAATGCAGTCATGGAACACGCCCTCCAAAGGCATGTTGATATCCACAACCTCCGGGATTGCCTGCTGCAGGAGAGGCAAAAACAGCCTTTCCGTGGCCTTGGCCAGGAAGCAGTCCTCCATAGGAGGCTTGCCCACAATGGTAGCCGCATAAATCGGGTTCTTTCTATGGGTAATGCAGGTAATGTGGAATACAGGATAGTAGTCAGCCAGGGAGTAGTAGCCGGTATGGTCGCCAAATGGCCCCTCCCAGCGGCGTTCATCTACATCCACATAGCCCTCCAGGATAATCTCTGCATCGGCAGGCACCTCTACATCCACGGTCTTGCACTTGACCATCTCCACGGACTTGTGGCGCAAAAAGCCTGCAAACACCATCTCATCGATGTCCCTTGGCAGCGGTGCCGTGGCCGCGTAGGTCACCACCGGGTCCGTGCCGATAGCCACCGCCACCTCCATGCGCTGGCCCCCCAATGCCTTGGTATCCCGGCAGTTGTCCGCGCCGTTCTTGTGGATATGCCAGTGCATGCCGGTAGTCCGGCTGTCGTACTTCTGCAGGCGGTACATGCCCACGTTGCGCTTGCCTGTCTTCGGGTTTCTGGTGAAAACCAGCGGCAGGGTGATGAACCTGCCCCCGTCCTGGGGCCAGCACTTCAAAATTGGGAACTTGTCCAGGGAAGGATTGTCCATAATCACAACCTCCTGGCAAGGAGCCTTCTTCACATACTTAGGAAAGTTGATGGACTTTTTCGCCATAGGAATAATCGACAGCAAATCCGTCTTGTGGGACAGGGAAATATACGGCAGCTTCAAAATCTCCCGCATCTCATCTGCCACATCATCCAGCTTTTCCACCCCGAAGGCGATGGCCATGCGCTCCATGCTGCCAAAGGCATTCATCAGCACCGGCATATCATAGCCCTTGACATTCTCAAACAGCAGGGCTACATTCTTGTTCCCTTCCATCTTGGAAACCCTGTCCGTAATCTCCGTAATCTCCAGCTCGCAGTCCACCTCTGCCTGAATGCGCTTCAGCAGCCCGCGACGCTCCAGCTCTGCAATGTATTCCCGTAAATCTCTAAACGCCATCTATTTTCTTTCCCCCTATTACTAAAAAATAAAACAGCACACATATTTATTATAGCTTTAATACGGAAAAAACTCAATAACTCAATAAACAAAAATAGCCCTTCCATAAAATTGAAAGGACTATCATCGTCGATAGAAGCATATACAGCTAGAAAAATATGCAAACTATAAACACATGCAAACCATAAATACATGCAAAGGGGCTTAAAATTTACGTCCGCCCACAAAGCTGACAATCATACGGTAGGAAGCACGGATTTCCTCCGGCATTTCCTCCGGCAGGGCAGCCACTGCTCCCTCAAGGAATTCCTCCACCTTTTTCCTGGTAAACTCAATGCCGTCACTGGCACGGACAATCTCCAATGCCCTCTGCACCATCTCCGGCGTCATATTCCTGTCCGTCACGATGCGGTGAAGCTCGTCCCTGTCAGGGCTTACCTCCAGTGCACGGATAGCCGGCAGGGTGACAATGCCCTGCAAAATATCGTTTCCGGCAGGCTTGCCCAGTGTCTTGGCATCACTGGTCAGATCCAGCAGGTCATCCGTCAGCTGGAACGCCATGCCTACATTGTAGCCAAAATCATACAATGCCTGAATATAGCTCTCCGGCAGCTTTGCCACATCGCCCCCCAGCTGGCAGGCAATGGCGATAAAATTGGCAGTCTTCTTGGCAATGCGCTCAAAATACTCGTCCACATCGCAGGAAGCATGGTAGATTTCCTTGTTCTGAATCAGCTCCCCGGAACTCAAATCACAAATCAGCCGTGCCAGCTGCCTGTCCACCCGCTTGCTGTAATTGCTCTCTGCCACCAGGGCAAAAGCCTTGGCAAAAAGATAATCACCAGCCAGGATGGAAATCTGGTTGCCCCACTTGGCATTGGCAGTAGCAGAGCCACGGCGGGTAGCCGCACTATCAATCACATCATCATGCACCAGGGATGCCATGTGCATCATCTCAAGGGCAACCCCCAAAGGCATAGCCTCCTGCAAGGAAAATTTCTCACCGCAACGGGCCGCCAGAAAATAAATCGCCGGCCGGAGGCGCTTGCCCCCGGACTTCACCAGATGGGTGCCAATCTCCGTTATAACCTTCTCCGGTGCGCTGACAGCCTCCTGCAAGGCAACCTCCAGCTCAGCCAAATCATTTTTAATCAAATCAAACATCTTGCTTGCCAACACATATCACCTGCAAATATAAATCCTCGCGTTTTTCAAACACGACACAACAATTTTACTACATATTGCCTTTTTTCGCAAATTATTCTTAAAATACTTCGTTTTGCGTTTTTCAGACACATATTGTCCCTGTGACGCCGGATATATTTCTCATCAGTTGCTAAAAAATAATATGTGAAAATATTCCCAAAAATCCTAGTCAAATTTCCCAAAAATGTGTTAAACTATAGGAGGAAAAATATTGTATAAACAAATATTGTATAAATAACTCATAAGGGGATAGGATTATGTTGCAAAGTATTTTTTCAAACCTCAATCTCACCAAGAAGCTGACTATCAGCTTTTTGCTGCTGGCATTCATTCCAGTGGCCATAGTGACCGCCATTTCTATGAATACCATGTATGATGAACGGCTGGAGCAGATTGACCAGCACAACATCTACCTGGCCAGGCTGAAGGCGGGCGACATGGCAGAAACCTTCATGAATCAGGCACACTTCATGGAAGCCCTCAGCGAAACCGAGGCTGTCCGCAGCATGGACAAGAACCGCATGGAGCATATCCTGCAGGTAGCGAAGAAGGACTCTCCTACAGTGTCCAGCCTGTTCATCTGCGATACCAGCGGACAGCAGATTGCCAGGGACTCCGGCAATTATGTAAACGTGGCAGACCGTGACTACATAAAGGCAGTGCTGCAGCAGGGCAAGCCGTATGCCTTCAGCGATGCCACCATTTCCAAGGCTACCAACAAGGTGATGATTATTGCCGCCGTGCCGATCAAAAACGAGCAGGGAGTCATCATCGGCGCTATGGCATCTACCTTCAACATGGATACCCTGCAGGCACTTCTGAACGAGAACACCAACATGCTCAACGACCGCAAGGAGGTCATCTACCTGACCGATTCCAAGGGCAATGTGATGATTCACCCGGAGCAGAAATTCGTTGAAACCATCACCAACTGGAACGCTATGGCGCCTGTTCAGGCAGCTGCCAGCGGCAAGGCTGCCGCTATGGAATACACCAACGCTGATGGCACTGACTGCCTCGCCGCCTCTGCCCCTGTAGGCAGCATGGGCTGGGGCCTGGTGGTGGAAAATGACCGCAGCGAGGTCATGGAAGTCCTCTACTCCGCTATCATGCAAGTGGCAGCAGTGGTGCTCATCCTGCTTCTGGGCGTGTTTGTATTCGCCCGGGTGCTGGCAGGTACCTTCGTCCGTCCGATGAAGGAGCTGGAGGAAAAGACCGGCCTGATGGCTGATGGTGACCTGACCGTGCATCTTGATGTGCGCTCCGATGACGAGATAGGCCATGCGGCTATCGCCTTCAACAAGATGGCAAAGCAGATGAACGATGTGATGGGCAAGATTGCCGTTGCCGCCCAGCAGGTGGCCAGCGGCTCCAAGAACATCTCCGACTCCGGCAACATGCTGGCAAAAGGCGCTTCCACCCAGGCATCCTCCGTGGAGGAGCTGTCCGCTTCTATCGCTGAAATCACCGCCCAGACCACCGGCAACGCCACCAATGCCACCCATGCCAACGAGCTCACCAAGGAAGCAGATGCCAAGGCTCAGGCAGGCAACAAGCGCATGGAGGAAATGCTTCAGGCCATGTCCGATATCAACGAATCCTCCGCCAACATTGCCAAGATTATCAAGGTGATTGACGAGATTGCCTTCCAGACCAACATCCTGGCTCTCAATGCCGCCGTAGAGGCAGCCCGTGCAGGCCAGCACGGCAAGGGCTTTGCCGTGGTAGCCGAGGAGGTGCGCAACCTTGCCGCCCGCTCCGCCAAGGCAGCCAAGGAGACCACTGATATCATCGAAAAATCCATTGATACCGTCAATGCCGGTACGGAGCTGGCACGGGGCACTGCCGAGGCTCTCAGGAGCATTCAGGAAAGCATCGACCAGATCACCGGCCTGGTGGGCGGCATCGCCGATGCATCCCAGAAGCAGAGCTCTGCCCTGCAAATGCTCAACCAGGGCGTCCTGCAGGTTTCCAATGTTGTGCAGACCAACTCCTCCACCGCCGAGGAATCTGCCGCCGCTTCCGTAGAGCTCAGTGCCCAGGCAGACCTTCTGCAGGAGGCCGTCCGCAGATTCAAGATCTGATGGCTGTAAGCAGGCGGCCGTCCGCAGATTCAAAATCTGACAGCTGTAAATCAATTTATGTAAAATGATTTCTGCAATTTCCGCAAAATGATTTCTGCAAAAATCCCGAACATTCTGCCATTGACTGTTCGGGATTTTTCTTATATGATGTGTATTATTGTATTGCGTGCTTTATGTGTATTATACGCTATTTGTGCTGAAATGATTTTCTTTGCATTAAGGTGATAAAATGAATATTCGCGATGATTTTTTGCTTTATGACAACAAGGAAATAAATAAAAATGTCCTGCTCTCCGCCAAGAGCAAGCGGCGCATGAAGAAATCCAAGTCAGACAACACCCTGAAATCCTACGCCGCTGACTGGAATGACTTTACGGACTGGTGCGAGGCGGCGGAGCTCTGCCCCCTGCCCTGCAAGCCTGAGGATATTGTCAACTACATCAACGACCTGGCGGATCATGCCAAGGCAAATACCGTCTCCCGGCGGGTGACTGCCATCTCCGAAAACCACATTGCCGCAGGCTATCAGGAAAGCAATCCTGCCAAGCATGTCATGGTGCACAACGCCATGCAGGCAATCCGCAGGGAAAAGGGCACCTTCCAGCACGGCAAATCCCCCATTCTCATGGAAACCCTGCCCCTTCTGGCAGATATGCTGACAGGAACAGATCTGGTAACCCTCCGGGACAGGGCGCTGCTGTTCCTGGGCTTTGCAGGAGCATTCCGCCGCTCGGAGCTGGTAGCTGTGCAGATAGAGGATTTGACTTTTTCCACCCAAGGGCTTGTGGTATTCATTCCCCAGTCCAAGGGTGACCAGATGGGTGCCGGCAATCAGATAGCTGTTCCCTACGCGCCGGACAGGGATGTATGCGCCGTAAGGGCAGTGCGGGCATGGATTGATGCCGCAGGAATCACTACAGGGCCACTGTTCCGCGGCTTCAAGCGCAACCTGCAGCCCCGGGACACCCAGCTGAACGACAAGGCAGTTGCCACCATCGTCAAGAAATACATGGCACGGCTGGGGCTGAACCCCGATGATTTCGCCGGGCACAGCCTGCGCCGGGGCTTTGCCACCAGTGCCGCCCAGCATGACCTGGACACCCTGTCCATCATGCGGCAGACGCGGCACAAATCCGAAAAAATGGTGCACCGCTACATCGAGCAGGGCAATCTTTTCAAGGAAAATGCCCTCAACAAGATGTATGAAAGATAAGAAAACCAGCCCTAAAAAACAAAGAATAACCTAAAAAAGAAGACAATCGAAAGGAATTAATATATGAAAAATAAGCTCATCATCCTCTTTGGGATAATGCTGATCATGTTTGGCGGCTTCGGCTACGGCTATACCTATATGATTGACCACCGCACTGCCGACAGCCTCTCCGCCTACTGCGATATCGACTTCAAGACAGACGTGGACGAAAGGGGCGTGGTTTCCACCGCCAACCTGACCATCCTGGACTACCGCTTTGCCGGTGACAGGCTGAAGCCTGCCCTGCTGCTGATCTGCGACGATGATATCTTTGACATGCAGGCCAGCATCCGGCAGACGCCGCCCAGCTATTCCATTGCCTTTTACAACGACAAAACCACCTTCAAGAACACCAACAAGCTATTTGCAGAGTTCCCTGCTGACAGCTTCGCTGCCATCCGACAGGCTCAGGTAGTCCGCATCCGCTTAACCTACGAGGACGGCACCTCCATCGAGCTACCCCTGAATGAACACGACCTGCAATACTGGAAGGACCAGCTGAATAAGTGAAAATATTCAAGAAAACCGTTATATTTCACTTGAAGAATTTTTCGATATTTGAGATAATTGTATACAGAAAGAGGGTGATTATTATGAAGGATTTTGCCGCCTTTATAAAAGCAAACAAAAAAAAGGCATATCGCCTTGCATGGAATAATTCACCACATAACGAACATGGAAGTGTTCTTATTGAGCCCGACGGAGAAATAGCTAATGATATTTTTTGGGACGAATATTTTGAAAGGATAGACAGAATTGAAGAAAATAAGACCTCAAGAAGTATGGAGAGCGTATTTTCCGTACAGGGATAACAGCGGTCGTGCAAAATACAGGCCAGTAATTGTATTAGATGTGGATGATGACGAAGCTGTCGTTCTATCTGTCATGGTTACATCTCACAAACCTCGCAATGATGAATACGATATAGAAATATATGATTGGGAAGATATTCCATTAGAACATGTATCCACTGCCCGAGTTGCGATGAATGAGCTTATCCCCAAAGATGATTTTGACAAAAAGATTGGCAGATTATCCGATGATGATTGGGACAACATAACAGATTTGTATGCACGTTGGTTGCAATACAATCAATGATAAAAAATGTAAAATAACTGCATAATAAGTCAAACCCCCGGCCTGAAACCAGGTCGGGGGGATTTATTACGCAGTAAAACTTTTCCCTAATAAATTCAATATCTGCCGTGCCACAAACACGCCGCTGGCAGAGGCATGGGACAGGGAGTGGGTTACGCCGCTGCCGTCACCGATAATATACAGCCCCTTGTATTTCGTCTCCAAGTTTTCATCCAGATCAACCTCCATGTTGTAGAACTTTACCTCCACGCCATAGAGCAGGGTGTCATCGTTGGCAGTACCCGGGGCAATCTTGTCCAGGGCATAAATCATCTCCATGATGCCGTCCAATATACGCTTTGGCAGCACCAGGCTGAGATCGCCGGGAGCAGCTGCCAGGGTAGGTATCACGAAGCCCTCATCCATGCGCTTCTGGGTTGTGCGGCGTCCCCGCACCAGGTCACCGAAACGCTGCACCAGCACGCCTCCCCCCAGCATGTTGGAGAGACGGGCGATGCTTTCGCCATAGCCATTGCTGTCCTTGAAAGGCTCAGAAAAATGCTTAGATACCAGCAGGGCAAAATTGGTGTTATTGGTCTGCAATGACTTATCCTCATAGCTGTGGCCGTTGACTGTGATGATGCCATTGGTGTTTTCACTGACCACGCTGCCATAAGGATTCATGCAGAAGGTACGCACCTTGTCCTCAAACTTTTCCGTGCGGTATACAATCTTGCTTTCATAGAGCTCATCCGTCAGGTGGGAAAAAATCTCCGCCGGCAGCTCCACCCTGACACCGATATCCACACGGTTGGACATGGTAGGAATATCCAGCTCCCGGCAGGTACGCTCCATCCATTTGCTGCCGCTGCGGCCTACGGACACAATGCACCTGTCACATTCATAGCTCCCCTCTGCCGTGCGCACCCGGTAGCCCTTATCCAGCACCTCAATACCGGCCACCGGCGTCATGAAGAAAAAGTCCACCCTGTCCTTCAGCTCATTGAAGATATTTTCCAGCACAATGTAGTTCTTGTCCGTTCCCAGATGGCGCACGGAAGCATCCAGCAGCTTCAGCTTGTTCTGCATACAGGTCTTCTTCAGGCTGGTTCCGGCGGTGGAATACATCTTGGTTCCGTCACCGCCGTGGCTGACATTGATGCCGTCCACATAGTGCATCAGCTCCATGGCCTTTTCCCTGCCGATATGCTCATACAGGGTGCCGCCAAAATCATTGGTGATGTTGTATTTGCCATCAGAAAACGCCCCCGCTCCTCCGAAGCCGTTCATGATGGCGCAGGACGGGCAGCTGATGCAGCTCTTGATGCGGATGCCGTCAATAGGGCATTTGCGCTGCTCCAGGGGCCTGCCTGCCTCAAACACTGCCACCTTCAAGTCCCGGCTGCCCTGCACCAGCTCATAGGCGGAAAAAATGCCTCCCGGCCCTGCCCCGATAATAATCACATCATATCTCATAACCATTCTCCTCGCTTCCCAAAACTCTCATCAAAACGCCACTAGAATATTGAAATACAAAAACTGCCGCAAAATAGCGTACAAAAACCAATACGCAGCAGTAACTGCATAATCGGTCATAGACAACTATTTGCGGCAGTTGGTAGAAACATCTTTCCGTATCAAAGACCTATATAACCTAGAAGATGTTACCAAAAAAGCAGTCTCTTGTCAAGTATTCTCCTGATTGCCATCAGAGCTGTGCCAGAATTTCCTCCTTGGGACGAAAACCAACTATTTGCCCAGCGGCCTTGCCGCCTTTGAACACCAGCAGCGTAGGAATGCTCATGATGCCGAATTTTTCCGTCAACGCCCTCTGTTCATCCACGTTGACCTTGCCCACCTTGATATCGTCACGCTCAGCCGCAATCTCATCCACGATAGGGCTCATCATCTGGCAGGGGCCGCACCAGGTTGCCCAGAAATCCACCAGCACCGGCTTGTCAGACTGCAAAACCTCAGCCTCAAAATTGTCCTGTGTAATAGTAATAACCGCCATTTTTTACTCCTCCTTCTACATAAAGCCTGCACCGCAGGCAAAACACCCCTATATCCGCCAGCTGCCAGCATCACCCCAGCGCCACATCCAAAATCATCATGACACTGAATCCCACGGCAAACATCAGGGTGCCGATATTGGAATGCTGCCCGGCAGACATCTCAGGTATCAGCTCCTCCACCACCACATAAATCATGGCTCCTGCCGCAAAGCTCAGGAGATATGGCAGCACGGGAATCACCAAGCTGGCAAAAACAATGGTCAGCACTGCCGCCACCGGCTCCACGGCACCGGAAAACACCCCCATGCCGAAGGCCTTCATGCTGCCAGTTCCCTCGGCACGCAGGGGCAGGGAAACAATCGCCCCCTCCGGGAAATTCTGAATAGCAATACCAATGGACAGTGCCATGGCCGCCGCAAAAGTGATTTCTGATGCACCTGACTGCCAGCTGGCATACACCACACCTACTGCCATTCCCTCCGGAATATTGTGCAGCACTACTGCCAGCACCAGCATCAGCCGCCTGGAAAGGCTGCACTGAGGCCCCTCCTGCTCATCGCTGTTCATGTGCAGATGAGGAATGATGTGGTCCAAAAGGAGCAAAAACAGAATGCCTGCCCACAGCCCCACTACTGCCGGTACAAAAGCCAGCTGCCCCATGGCCTCCGACTGCTCCATGGCAGGTATCAGAAGGCTCCATACAGATGCTGCCACCATGACGCCTGCCGCAAAGCCCGTCAGGCTCCTCTGCACCATCTCATTCAGCTGCCCCCTGAGGAAAAACACCATGGCAGCCCCCAGGGAAGTTCCCAAAAAAGGAATTGCCAGCCCCTGCATTATCTCGCTGCTTATCATACAACAACACCACCCCGAAACATCATTCACCATTATTTTACCACATAATCCTGATAATTTGTCTGAAAATCAGAAAAAATACCACTAATTACTAAATAAAATGATACATATACAATTATTTTATAAATTTAACCGTTATTTATTTACGAATTTTTTGACATTTCGTTTCCATAGTGCTAGTATATAGTCGTAATAAATATTCTTTATAATCATTCTAAGGGGAATATGATTATAAAAAGTTTTAGGGGGTATTGTTATGTATTCATTCTTAGGCTGTCTTGCCTTGCTTGTACTGGGTTTCCTGATCTACGGCAAGCTGGTGGACACTGTCTTCAAACCAACCGATGAGCCGACTCCCGCCGTGCGTATCAACGACGGCGTTGACTACATCCCGCTTCCGACCTGGAAGGTATTCATGATTCAGCTGCTGAACATCGCCGGCCTGGGCCCTATCTTTGGTGCTCTGGGCGGTGCTCTCTGGGGGCCTAGCGTTTATCTTTGGATTGTCTTCGGTACCATTTTTGCCGGTGGCGTTCACGACTACATGTCCGGCATGATTTCTCTCCGTGAGAACGGCAAGAGCATTTCCGAGGTTGTGGGCAAGTACCTGGGCAGCCTGATGCTCCACATCATGCGCCTTTTCTCCGTGGTACTGCTGGTGCTGGTAGGTACCGTATTCATGACCGGCCCTGCCAACCTGCTGGCTATGCTGACCGGCATGGATCCAACCATGTGGCTGCTGATTGTGCTTGCCTACTACTTCCTGGCAACCCTGCTGCCTATTGACACCCTGATTGCCAGGTTCTATCCGCTCTTTGGCGCCTGCCTGCTCATCATGGCATTTGGCATCATGTTTGCCATGCTTGCCGGTGTAGGCGGCCATACCATGCCTGAGCTGACCTTGCAGAACCTGCATCCAAAAGATCTGCCAATCTGGCCTCTGATGTTCATCACCGTTGCCTGCGGTGCCGTTTCCGGCTTCCATTCCACCCAGTCACCTCTGATGGCCCGCTGCCTCAAGAGCGAGCGCATGGCACGTCCTGTTTTCTATGGTGCCATGGTTGCCGAGGGCGTGATTGCCCTGGTATGGGCTGCAGCTGGCGTTACCTTCTATGACAGCACCGGCGGTCTTGCTGCCGCTATGGCTGATGTGGGACAGAACAAGGCCGTATATGAAATCTGCGTAGGCTTCATGGGCTATGTGGGAGCTATCCTGGCTATGCTGGGCGTTATCGCCTGCCCTATCACCTCCGGTGATACCGCATTCCGCTCTGCCCGCCTGACTTTGGCTGACTGGATCGGCCTGGAGCAGGGCAACAAGATTAAGCGCCTCTATCTGGCACTGCCTCTGCTGGCTGTGGGCGGTTTCCTTTCCCAGATAAACTTCACCATCATCTGGCGCTATTTCGCCTGGACCAACCAGACACTGGCCATGATTGTGCTGTGGACAGGCGCGGTGTACATGTACAGGAAGTTCAAGGGCAGCAAGGCATACCTGATTGCCGCCATCCCTGCCACCTTCATGTCGGTGGTAACCACTACCTACATATTGCAGGCAAAGGAAGGCTTGCAGCTTTCTACCTCCATCAGCTATCCGGCAGGCTTCGTGTTTGCAGCACTTTTCCTTTTCCTGTTCCTCAGGGTAACGGTGCTTAAAAAGGAAAGCTGATAAACCTGCACCTTGACACAAGGAAACCATAAAAACACAGAAAAACACAGAAAATAAAAGGTTGCAGTGACCGCTAGTGCCGATGTACCTGCCGTCAAAGGGCTTTTACATCAAAAAATGCTGTTGCTGCAACCTTTTTTATTTACTTTTTTCAGCATAACCCTTATAATATTCCTTAAAGAGGTGATTTTATGTATAAATTAGATAAAATAGATAAGGCACTCCTGAAGCTGCTGCAGGAAAATGGCCGTGCCACTATCTCAAGCCTGAGCAGTGCCGTATCCCTGTCCATGCCGGCTGTCAGCGAGCGCGTCAAGAGGCTGGAAGCCTCCGGCGTCATCCAGAAGTTCACCACCCTGCTGAACCCATCCCTGGTGGATAAGCAGCTCATGGCTTTGGTGCAGATTGGCTTTGACATGCAGAGGCATGCCGACAGTTTTGTGGATTTCGTTGAAACGGAAAAGGATATCAAGGAATGCTACCGCATCACCGGCAAGTACGAATACACGTTGAAGGTGCAGACCAACAACACCGGCACCCTGGCAGAGCTCCTGAACCGCATCAAGGCGCAGGACGGGGTGAACAAAACCCACTCCATCGTGGTGCTGTCTTCCATTATCGACAGGCCTTCCGTGGTTAT
>JBJDWY010000010.1:0-4534 GCA_051866255.1 Anaerovibrio sp.
AGGACGTATGGCTGCGTGACCAGCTGAAGGCTTATGCCAAGGAACATGGCATGGACAAGGCAGGTGCATTCATAGATGCGGCCAGTGCTGCTCTGGCTGGCGGCAATGAGCTGGCTATGGAAGGGATGAAAAATCCTGAAATGAAGCTTCAGCTGCAAGAGGACGCACTGGAAGCTGCTGATGATATTCCAGTAGGAGAAAAATACGATAAATTTGCTGTGGGACAGGCCATTCACAAGATGGTGGATCAGGCAAATCTGGCTGGCTCTGCCGGTATCGCACAAAATGCAGGTATTGAGCTGGTGGAGCAGGCAGATATACAGCCTGTTGCTAATGGAAATTCCCTGGGTGAAGCCATGATGGAGGCTCCTAGCGGTTCTGCACTGGATAACGGTATGAAAACATTGGCAGCAGGAGCATTGAAGATTGCTGCCCATAGCAAGTGGATTCCTTTTATCACGAAAAAAACGCCAATATCTGTGATTTGTGATACTGCCTGCTATGGTGTGGAGAGCGTAAAGACTGCCTGGAAGGTGTTTACTGGCAAAATGAGTGTAAAGCAATCCGTTGAGCACATGGGGAGAGTTACCTCTGCATTGATTGGCAAGATGTGTACAGAGGGTGCCAGCAAGGCTGCATTTGCCTCTATTCCAGTTATAGGCCCGCTGGTTGGTACGGCTGTAGGTGCCGTAATAGGAAAAACTGCCAGCGACAAGGTTGGTCAGGCAGTATATTCCAGCTTTAAGAAAATCCAGCCGGTAGCTGAGGTAGTGGCTACTGGTGCATATAAAGCAGCCAAGGCTGTGGTAGAGGTTGGCAAAAAAGCCGTTGAGGCAGGTAAAAAGGTAGTTGGCAAGATATTCGGCTTTTTGGGATTGTAATATGACTTTGCAGGCGGCATGTATGTTTTTGCAATGGGAGGTTCATGATGATAAAAAGAAATAAGGTTGTAAAATTTGCCTTAAAAATGCGTGATGGTTATGAGTGCAGGGACTTGGAATCCCTGCGTGAATATTTTGATTTGGAAAAAGCAATAGCTTACTTTCAGGATGGCAGGCTGATAACGTGGATGAAGCACAGAGGCTTTTATGATATTGCAGATGAGCTGGAGGAAATGTCTGCTGAGGCAGCAGATTTTCCGCAAAAGCTGTGCAGCTTGCTGGAGGTGGAGTATACCGGCGAGGCTGTTGATGCTGAGGATATTGCCTTTTATAATGAACGGTTGAAAGAAATAAAGCAGTACACCAATGATGAAAAAATTCTTTCTAATGCTGGCTGTGTGGCTATTAATCAGGAAGAATTGGGAGAGCTCTTAGAAGATGATGTAAAAGTTATTTATTTGCTGGATGGCGAGTATAGTATTCCGATAAAGAGGAAAAATCACAAATATATCGGCATAGGCAATGTAATTGCTAAAATTCGCAGTAAAGAGCCAGTTGATTTTGCCAAGTTGGAAATCGAATTTGAGAATATAAGCTTTGATAGCGAATATGAAAGTCTTGGTGTTACAAAAAATGGTTCTTCACGTTATCCTGATGCAATAAATCAAGGCATAGAATGTTTGCGGCGTCCAGAAGCTTTAGTGGAATTGTTTAACAAGATTGATAATATTGTAGGTGGGTTCTATTATAAAGGCGCAAATAGATGGTATATGAGTGATGAAATAGATGGTATTGCGAAAGAACGCTTTCCGTCATGTACATGTGTCTTGTATAGCTCAAACAAGCCAAGAGTAGGTTTTGATTCAAATGCAATGTATTTTTATGACTATTACCAATCTATACGGTATGAAGATATCGAAAAAATTTCCTATGGATATGAAATTAGATTAACCTATACAGATGATTATCATACGGCGCAGGTTGTTTCTTTTGGCCGAGGCGTGTCACATCAGTATGAAATGGCCATATTTTTTGATATTATTGCTAACGTGAACTTTATTGCAGGTGGTAGGACGGGTGAGTTGCATAGTATTCGTTTACAAAGTTGCAATAACAGGAGTATATGGGATATTATCAGGCCGAGATTGCTTTGAAACTAATAGGGAGGAATCTATATGGCAAAGAAAATTAAATTTGCATTGAAAATGAAGGATGGTGCAGAGGTTAGGAATATAGAGTCACTGCGCGAACATTTTGATGCTGATACTGTGGTAGGTTATTTTTTGGATGGCAGGCTTTTGACCTGGCTGGGGAATTTTTATTATGATACTGAGGCTGATTTGGTTGAAAAACTCGATAAAAATGATGGTCAGCTCAAGAAAAAGCTGTGTGAGATTTTTGATGTGGAATATGAGGATGATGGCGAATTTGATGTTGAGCTGGCCGCTAAGCGCAGGGAAAAGCTGGAAAAATTGAAGCAGTATACCGCTGACGAAAAAATCCTGGCACTTGTGGATAATGTAGCTTTTGACCGCAATGATATGGTAGAGCTTCTGGATGAGGATGTTGATACCATTGTTTTAGTGGATGGCACATACAGAATCCCAATGCGGGAGCATAATAAAAAGTATATTGGTGTCGGCAACGTGGTAGCGGAAATAAACAGCAAGGAAGTTGTGGATTTTGACGAAATTGGCATCAAGTTTGAAAATATCCGCTTTGATGACGAATATGCGGCATTGCTTAATGTAAATCCGGTGGAGGATTTCAGGCGGCTATATGATGAAGCTAAAGAAGCTGATGACGGAGAGAAAATGCTTAAATACGCTCTCAAATGCGCAGAGGCTGGCGAAGCAGATATGATGATTGTTGTCGGCGATGAGTATTTTTGTAGAGATGAAGAAGAGAAGGCTTTCGAGTGGTATATGAAAGCTGCACAAAAAAATAATACAGACGGAATGTTTTGTGTTGGAGAGTGTTATTCTGGAGGAATGGGTGTAGAAGCTGATGAAGCTAAAGCCGTTGAATGGTATAAAAAAGGTGCAGATTTGCAAGATGTATATTGTGTAAATGCACTTGCTAAGTGTTATAGAAACGGAATTGGTGTACCTATTAACATTGATCAAGCGATTGATCTATACAATAGTATTTTATATAATGGCGTTGCCAATAAAGAGTTAGGTGATATATATCGTCTGGAAGATGGCTATATTGATTACGAAAAAGCAATACAGTGTTATTTAAAAGCTGTTGAAATTGATGAGAGTGATGGATATTCAATGAATGCGATAGGCTTGCTTTTAGATGATGAGCATGAGAGTTTTGAGTGGTTTTTAAAGTCTGCCGAAGCTGGATATAGCTGCGGCATGTACAATGTAGCAGATGGTTATTATTATGGCAAAGGTGTTGATACAGATTATACTGAGGCAATAGAATGGTATGAAAAAGCTGCTGAGGCGGGTATTGCTGATGCGATGGTTAAGATAGGTGATATGTATTTGATGGGAGATGGCGTAAACGTAGATGAAGAAGAAGCTGCTGTATGGTATAAAAGGGCGATAGAGGCAGGAGATACTAGTGGTGAGGCATACTGGGGGATGGGTGTTTTAAGCAATAGTGAATGGGATAAATTACAAAATTTCAAAAAATCTGCCGAAGCTGGTTATGCTCCGGGAATGTGTGGGTTAGGTAATTGTTATCTAAATGGCGAGGGAACCAACCTCGATGAAAATAATGGCGTTTATTGGTTAGGTAAAGCTGCCGATGGTGGGTATACTTCTGCTATAAGAGATTTAGGACAGTATTATCGCAGGAAAGAACAATATGATCAGGCCTTTCAGTATTTTTATATGGGCGCAGAAAAAGACGATGCAGATTGTATGCTGTGGTTAGGATTGTTATATGATTGGGGACAAGGTGTTGCCGCCGATAAGGCACAAGGAGAAAAATGGTATAGGAAAGCTGGCGAAAATGGCAGTGTAAAAGGTGCAACCAATTATGCTTCTAGTATGTATTACAGTGGTAATTATGATACGGCTTTTCAGTGGGTAGTAAAAGCGTTGCAGTTAAATCCGGATTTTGCCAGGGCTCAATGTTTGTTGGGAAAACTGTATTGTGAAGGAAAGGGTGTGAACCAGGATATTGAAACTGGTAAAGATTGGCTGAAGAAAGCTGCTGATAATGGTAGCGAAGAAGCCCAGAAGGCACTGGAAGACATAAACAATGGTACATACACTGCTTATGAAACAACAAGCGGATGCTTTATTACCACCGCTGTTTGTGGTACATTCAATAAGCCGGATGATTGCTATGAGCTTACATCCTTTAGAAATTTCCGTGATAACTGGCTTATTAATCAGCCTGATGGAGCAAGTCTTGTGCAGGAATATTATCGCATTGCCCCTGGTATTGTAGAGCGTATTAATGCCCTGGCTGATGCAAAAAATATCTATATGTCCATCTGGCAGGAATATCTCAAGCCGTGCCTTAGTTGCATTGAGAATGGAAATATGCAGAAATGCAAGGAAATCTATGTGGATATGGTGCGGAATTTACAGAAAAAATTTTAAGCGGAGGGATTTTTATGAACCACACATTTAAAGTACAATGGGAAGAAAAGACAAACAGCTCAGCCCTGCCCTGCCGCAAGTCTA
>JBJDWY010000011.1:0-20434 GCA_051866255.1 Anaerovibrio sp.
ACACTAAAATCTGTGGATGAGGAGGTAAGCAAAATGTGTAATATCGTAGAAGAATATGTTGCCCAAAGAGTAGCTGAAGTTAAAGCTGAAGCTGAAGCGAAAGCAACGGCTAAAGAGAAAAATAGCAAACTGGATGCTATAAGAAACCTTATGAAAAAAACTTGCTGGTCAGCTGAAGAAGCTATGGATGCTATTGGCATTCAAAAGGCAGAGTATCCTCAATATCTTGCTTTGCTCTAACTGTTTGCTTAACCTGAATAATTCACCTTCAAGCCGCAAAGTTTTGCGGCTTGTTTCACGGTGTTACGATATTTATGGTCTGTTAGGGATGGTGCGATGATAGCGAAGAAGGAATATATATTTGAAGGGGTGCCTGTGCAGGTGGTGCGCAGGCCGCGGATGAAGAATATACGGGTGAAGGTGGTGCCACCTTATGGCGATGTGGAGCTGAGCTGCGCCCCGGGGGTGCGGAATTATGAATGGGCGGCGGTGCTCCGGGAGGCCTGGCAGGGAATCATGGCGGCACGGGAAAGATTCTTGCAGGGCTGCGGAGAAAGGATTGCCGCTGATGGTGGCAGCTGCCAGTTGTGGGGAAAAGCCTATGAGCTGAAGGTGGTTTTTACGGAGCATGCCCATTTTGCAAGACTGGTGGATGGCCATATTGTGCTGGCCGTGCCGCCGGGCAGCGGCAGGGAGCAGCTGGAGGACTGCCTGTATGAGCTGTACCGCCGGGAGCTGGAACGGGCTGTGCCGGAGGTTTTTCCAAGGTGCCAGCAAATCACGGGCCTGTCGGCAAAGGAGGTGCGCCTCAAGCGCATGAAAACACGCTGGGGCTCCTGCAATATAAAGGAGAAGCGGGTATGGCTCAGCCTCAATCTAGCTAAAAAGCCGCCGGAGTGCCTGACATATGTTATTATTCATGAACTGGTTCATTTGCTGGAAAAGAATCATACCCCGAAGTTTCATGCCCTGGTGGCAGGTTTTTATCCGGAGTGGCAGCAGGCAGAAAAGTGGCTGAGAGGTGAATGCAGATAATCATGGAAAATACTTCACAAAGCTTTCTAAATGGTGGTACAATAAGAGAAGTTAAAATTTGTGGGGTGGATTATGGATTTTAGTGAGTTAAAGGACAAGCTGGCAAGCAGGATAGAGTCATTGTTTTTTTTTCGCAGTGCCGAGGGTGAGGAAGCGCAGAAAAAGGCAAAGCGCAATCTGCTGGTTGCTTCTGCCGTCGGTGCTTGTGCCGTGGCAGCAGTCAGCGCAGTGCTGCTGGCCATGAGCTGCGCTTACTCGGATGTGACGGAGGTTTCTGGCGAGGACAGGGTTTATGTGCGCATCAAGCCGGGCATGGGTTCCTCCCAGATTGGCGAGCTTTTGGAAAAGGAAGGGGTTATTGATTCCCGGGCGAAGTTCTGGCTGGCAGTGAAGCTGAACAATGCAGACAGCAAGTTTCAAGCAGGTATTTTTGAGTTGCAGCAGGGCATGCGGCCCGGGGATGCCCTCAATGTATTGATTCACGGGCGGTCTTCTGCCGTGCGTGTGACGGTGCCGGAGGGGCTGAATGTACGCCAGGTGGCAAAGCTGTTTGCGGAGCAGGGACTGGCAGATGAAAGGGAATTTCTGGCAGAGGCGAAAGATTTTGCCCCTTATGATTATATTGAGGCAGTGCCGGAGGCGGATTATCGCATAGAGGGGTTTTTGTTTCCTGATACCTATGATTTTGCCAATGATGCTACGCCACGGGATATTATGCAGAAGATGGCGGATGAGTTTGACAGGAAGCTGACACCGGAGATGCGGCAGCAGGCGGCAGACTGCAATCTTTCCATCTATGAGCTGGTCAATCTTGCTTCCCTGGTGGAAAAGGAAGCCCGTTATCCTGAGGACAGGCCGGTGATTGCCCAGGTTTTCTTCAAGCGTCTGGCCATAAACATGCCGTTGCAGACGGACACCACCTTGCAGTATCTGCGTGACGAGGTCAAGGAGGATTTGTCCATCGAGGATACCAGGGTGGAATCTCCGTATAATACATATCTGCATTATGGCTTGCCGCCGGGGCCTATTGCAAGTCCGGGGCTGGCTTCAATTGAGGCGGTGCTGCATCCTGCTGATACGGATTATCTGTATTTTGTGGCGGATCGTGATGGGCATAACCACTACGGCTATACCTATGATGAGCATCTGGATTTGGTAAATCAGGTGAGGTAAAAAGCGAGACTGAAAAGGCGAGATAAAGAGCGAGCTGGAAAAGCTGGTCAGATGGTGGCTGGATATAGACAAGCGAGGACAGAGTGAAAAGCGACATTAAAGACGATAAGGAATTGACCGCCCTGCTGGCGGAGATGAAGGAATACGGCGAGGCAAACCATGTGCCGATTATCAATGCAAAGGGGTTGCATGTGCTGACGGAAACTGTGGCGCGGAAAAGGCCCCGCAGGGTGCTGGAAATCGGTACGGCAATCGGCTATTCAACCCTGTATATTGCGGCCAATGGGGCTGATGGCGTGGAGATTGTGACGCTGGAGCTCAGTGATGAGCGGGCTGATGAGGCGGAGGGCTTTATCAAAAGGAGCAGGTTCGCCGGGCAGATAACTATTGTCCGGGGAGATGCCGGGGAAAATATCCTGAGGCAGTCCGGCAGGTTTGATTTGGTGTTCATTGATGCGGCCAAGGGGCAGTATCCTGATTATTTCCGCAAGGTGTATCCTCTTTTGGCGGAGGACGGGGTTGTGATTGCTGACAATGTGCTGTTTCGCGGCTATGTGCGTGGCAGTGAGCCGGTGCCGAGGCGTTTCCGCACTATCGTAAAGAGGCTGCGGGAGTACATCGGCATGGTGACAGAAAACGATGAATTCAGGACGGAGATCCACGAAGATGGCGATGGATTGGCAGTAAGTTGGAGGTATAGATAGAATGAAAAAACCTGAGCTTTTGGCTCCGGCTGGCAATATGGAAAAACTCAAGATGGCTCTTTTATATGGCGCTGATGCCGTTTATCTGGGGGGCAAGGCCTTCGGGCTGCGTGCCTTCGGGGGGAATTTTTCCCGGGAGGAGCTGGGGGAGGCAGTTGCTTTTGCCCACAATCTCGGCAAGAAGGTATATGTGACGGTGAATATCTTTCCTCATAACAGCGATATAGAAACCCTGCCTGATTATCTGGGTTATCTGAACAGCATCCTGGTGGATGGCATCCTGGTGGCAGACCTGGGGGTATTTGCCCTGGCGAAGCAGTTTGCGCCGGATGTGGAGCTGCATATCAGCACACAGGCCAACAACACCAACTGGGCGGCGGTGAATGCCTGGGCGGACATGGGTGCGGACCGGGTGGTGCTGGCCCGGGAGATGTCCCTGAAGGAAGTGCGGGAAATCCGCAGCAAATGCTCTGTGGAGCTGGAGATGTTCGTCCATGGCGCCATGTGCATTTCCTATTCCGGCCGTTGCCTGATGAGCAATTACCTGACAGGACGGGATGCCAACCGGGGCAGCTGCGCCCAGCCTTGCCGCTGGAATTATGCCCTGATGGAGGAAAAGAGGCCGGGGCAGTATTTCCCTGTGCTGGAGGATGAGCGTGGGACATATATTTTCAACTCCAAGGATATGTGCCTGCTGCCTTATCTGCCGGATGTGATTGAGAGCGGCGTGGACAGCCTGAAGATAGAGGGGCGCATGAAAAGCGTCCACTATGCGGCCAGCGTGGTGAAGGCATATCGGGAGGCAATCGACAGCTACTTTGAAAATCCTGAGGGCTTTGCCGTCAAGAAGGAATGGCTGGAGGAGCTGGACAAGGTATCCCATCGTGCCTACACTACCGGCTTTTACTACGGCCGTCCTACGGAAAAGGACCAGATTTATGGTACGTCCAGCTATATTCAGACCTCGGATTTTGTGGGGCTGGTGCTGGAATATGACGAAGAGACAGGCTTTGCCACTGTGGAGCAGCGGAACAACATGAAAACCGGCCAGGAGATAGAGGTTTTCCAGCCGAAATTGGCAGGTTTCCGCCAGGTATTGGCAGAGATGTATAATGATGAGGGGGAATCTATTGAGGTGGCGCCTCATCCGCAGCAGCTGGTGAAAATCAGGATGGCGCAGCCGGTGGAGCCTTATGCCATCCTGCGCCGGGATATATGATATTTGGGAAGGAGAAAAGGATATGAGCAGGATTCTTGTTATGCACGGGCCAAACCTCAACATGCTTGGCACCCGTGAGCCGGAGATTTATGGCAGTACGACGCTGGCAGACATTAACGCCATGCTGGAAGCACAGGCGGCAGAAGCCGGGGTGGAGACGGAGTTTTTCCAGTCAAATTATGAAGGGGCGCTGATAGACAAAATCCAGCAGGCGCCGGGCAGCGGCATAGATTTTATCATTCTCAATGCCGGAGCCTTTACCCATTATAGCATTGCCCTGCGGGATGCTATCGCTTCCGTGGCGGTGCCTGTGATTGAGGTGCATATTTCCAATGTGCATACCAGGGAGGAGTTTCGCCACAAGTCGGTGATTGCGCCGGTGGTCATGGGGCAGATTCTGGGCTTTGGTACTGACAGCTACTCTGCTGCCATGTATACAGCCATCAGAAAGCTCAAGGCAAGGGCATAAATAACGGCAAAAGATAAAATTAGTGTTATAGTGTATAAAGAGGCGTATTTTCATGTACAAGGACAGATTGATGTGTTTGAGGGAGTACCTGCGTGAGCAGGGATTGGATGGCGTGGTGGTCAGCAAGCTGGAAAACCTGCATTATTTCAGCGGCTTTACCGGTGATGATTCCATGCTGGTAATCGGCATGAATACGGCCCAGCTGGTGACGGATTTCCGCTATGTGGAGCAGGCGGCCAGGGAAGCCCCGGATTTTCAGGTGAAGAAGCAGGAAAAGGGGCTCTTGAAGCGCGTGGCTGAAGTCATCAACGAGGATGGCTTGTCACGGGTGGGCTTCGAGGGAGGCAGCCTCTGCTATGACTGGCACAGGAAGATTGCCGGGCAGCTTCATGATGTGGATTTTACCCATTCTGTCAGCCTGGACAGCCTGCGGCAGGTCAAGTCACAGGAGGAGCTGGCCTGCATCCGCCGCGCCATGGAGATTGGCGACGAGGCATTTGAATATATCCTGACCTATATCCGCCCGGGGATTTCGGAGCTGGATGTGGCAGCTGCCTTGGAAAATTGCATGCGGCAGAAGGGTTCCCAGCGCCCGTCCTTTGATACAATTGTTGCTTCGGGAAAAAGAGGCAGCCTTCCTCACGGAACTGCTACAGAAAAGTTGATAAATGTCGGAGAATTTGTTACAATGGACTATGGTGCTGTGTATAAGGGCTATCATTCAGATATGACACGCACTGTTTGCATGGGCAGGGCTGACGAAAAGCAGCGCCATGTGTACAGCACTGTGCTGAAGGCTCAGGAACTGGGTGTAAGCCTGGTTCAGCCGGGAGCATCCGGCAAGGAAGTGGACAGGCTGGTAAGGCAGCAGATTGCCGAGGCAGGCTATGGCAGGTATTTTGGCCACGGCCTGGGGCATAGCGTCGGCCTGGAAATCCACGAGGAACCGCGCCTTTCACCGTCCAGCACCTGTGAGGCACTGGCTGAGAACATGCTGGTGACTGTGGAGCCCGGCATCTATATTCCTGACTGGGGCGGCGTCCGCATCGAGGATACCGTAGTGGTAAGGGAAGGCGGCTGCGAGATTTTGACTCACAGCCCGAAGGAATTGATTGAGCTGGGCGTATAAGCTGCGCGGCACAATATTTATTTGCAATTTATTTTTTGGAGGTTTTATTTTATGATTACAAGTACCGATTTCCGCACTGGCCTGACTATTGAGATTGACAACGGCGTATGGCAGGTTGTCGAGTTCCAGCATGTAAAGCCGGGCAAGGGTGCAGCTTTCGTTCGTACCAAGATTAAGAACGTCGAGACCGGCGCTGTTGTTGAGCGTACCTTCAACCCGAATGAGAAGATGCCTGCTGCCCGTCTTGATACTGCCCGTATGGCTTATCTCTACGAGGCTGACGGCATGTACACCTTCATGGACAATGAGACCTATGAGCAGATGGAGCTGAACAAGGAGCAGCTGGGTGACGCCCTGAACTATCTGAAGGAGAACATGGAAGTTGCTATCCAGTCCTTCAAGGGCCGCGTAATCGGCATTACCCTGCCAAACTCCGTTGACCTGGCTGTTACCGAGTGTGAGCCAAGCGTAAAGGGCAACACCGCTACAGGTGCTACCAAGATGGCTACCCTGGAGACCGGCTATGCGGTACGTGTGCCTCTGTTCATCAATGAGGGCGATGTGCTGAGGATTGATACCCGTACCGGCAACTATATCGAGCGTGCATAAGCAGCAAAATATTTTGTTCTGCACTGAACCTTGAGAAATTAATACTACATGAAAGTGAAAGGGATTCGCTGCTTTTTTGTGGTAGAATCCCTTTTTTGCACATTATTTTAGTAGATTTTGCAGGGATTTTTCAGTGTGATGTAGAATAATTTAAATTAAGGTGTATTTTTATTCAAAAAGGCTTGAATAAAGCTTGTATGTTTGGTAAAATATACATATAAAATCCTGTTTTTGTTGCAAGGAGGTTTTTTCTATGGCAAACGATACTATTAAACTGGATGAGGGCATTGGCTCTGTCCGTATTGCTGACGAGGTGGTAAGCATCATTGCAGGCATGGCTGCTACGGAGGTAGAGGGCATTGCCGGCATGAGCGGCGGACTGGTTGGCGGTATTGCGGAGATTCTCGGCAAGAAGAATCTTGCCAAGGGCGTAAAGGTTGAGGTAGGAGAGACCGAGGCGGCTGTTGATCTGTACATCATCGTGAAGTTCGGCGTGCGCATCCCGGATGTGGCACTGACCGTGCAGGAAAAGGTCAAGAATGCCATTGAGTCCATGACCGGCCTTTCCGTGGTGGAGGTAAATGTTCATGTCCAGGGGGTTGGCTTCCCTGAGACGGAGGTTCGTGAAGAAGAAGTTCGTGTGCGTTAAGAACAGAAAAGGTGTTGAATAATGGGAATATTAAATCGCAGCCTGTTATTTGTGTACACACTGTTCTTCGGGATTCTGTGTGCAGGCATTGTGGCTCTTTGCCTGCACATCGTTCCTGAGCGTGTGGTTCTCAATGAGTACGAATACCTGGCCAACCAATGGCAGACGGGGGCGGTGGCAGGCGTTTTCCTGCTGCTCAGCATTCATCTGCTTTTGTGCAGCCTTTCCGGCAGCAGGAGCAAGGAGATAAATGCCAAGGAGCTGCTGGTGGTGCAGGGGGCTGCCGGGCAGGTGAATGTTTCCCTGGCCGCCATACGGGACATGGCTGAGAGGCTCTCTGCCAACGTGCATGGCGTGCGCACGGCGAAGGCAAAAGCTATGGTGGAGCGGCGCAAGGACGAGGGTGACTTCCTGAAGCTGGATATACGCCTCGAGATAGGCCAGGAAAGAGGCATTGCAGCTATTTCCGATGATGTTCGCACTCAGGTGGGCAGGTATGTGACTCAGGCAGCAGGCATAGACAACGTGGAGCTGGCTGTTTCCGTGCAGGGCATTGCCAGCGGCGTAGCGGTCAAGAAGCGCCGCATCAGGTAACAGCCCTGGGGAAAGCACCGGCGGCAATGAGGTATATTTAGTTGAGAAACGCCGTATCAGGTAACAGGCGGTGAGTTTGAAGATGGATTTTGATATGAAGGAAAGTGTGGCACTGTTTTTGCAGCGGCTGTGGCAGGAGCATCCCGGCAAGTGCGCAGGCGGCCTGGCAGGCGTTTTGCTGGGCATCTGCATACTGGTTTTTGGCTTCTGGAATATGCTTTTTATTCTGTTTTTGGGTACTGTCGGCCTTTTTGTGGGCATGAATGTGGACAGGGAAGGCGATACCTGGCAGAATATCAAGGATTGCATACCTAAGGATATTCACAGATTGCGCTGAATGGCAGGCGGATGCCGGATTGTTGGATATGAGATAGAGTTGAATATAAGATAGAGTTAAGAGTGTAGAAAGAGGATTTTGCAGATATGAGTAGAAGACAGGCTCGTGAGCTGGCACTGCAGGCTTTGTTCCAGCTGGATTTTAATCAGTGCCAGGAGGCGGAGAAGGAAAAGCAGCAGGAAGCAAGGCTGGCTGTGATAGATGCGGCGGCTGCCGAGATGGAGGGGCATCTGGGCTCCCGTGACAGGCAGTTCGTGGAGGAGCTGGTGAATGGCACCATGGACAGCCTGCCGGAGATTGACGGGCTGATTTCCTCTGCCTCCAAGGAATGGAAGCTTTCCCGCATGGCAGGTGTGGACAGGAATATCACCCGTATGGCGGTTTTTGAGCTGAAGTTCAGGGAAGAAAAGGTTACGCCGAATATTATCATCAATGAAGCGGTGGAGCTTGCCAAGAAGTTTGGCACGGATGATTCCAGCCGTTTTGTCAATGGCATTTTGGGTGCTGTGCTGCGTAAGTAAGAGCCGGGCTGCCTGTTTCTGGTGCAGCCCATTTTGTGTGCAAGGGGAGAGTTTATGGCAGGGACTGTGACAGTCAGCGAGCTGACAAGATATCTGGCAAACTTAATAGGCGGTGACCATGCCCTGCGGAATGTGGCGGTGACAGGCGAGCTTTCCAATTTTAAGCGGTATAGCTCCGGCCATTGCTACTTTAACCTGAAGGACAAAGGCGGGATTATTCCCTGTGTCATGTTCCGGGGCAATGCCGCCAGGATGAGGTTCCAGCCGCAGGACGGCATGCAGGTGATTGCCGCAGGCAGCGTGAATGTCTATGCCGAGGGAGGCAAGTATCAGCTGTATGTCAGCAGCATGGTGCCTGACGGCATAGGCGATCTGGCGGCGGCCTTTGAGCAGCTGAAGGCACGGCTTGCGGGGGAAGGGCTCTTTGATGAGGCGCACAAGAAGCCTCTGCCCTTGTATCCGAAGCGGATAGGCATAGTTACTTCCCCGACAGGGGCGGTGCTGCGGGATATTTTCCGGGTATCCAAGCTGAGATTTCCCGGTATTCAGCTGGTGCTGAAGCCCGTGCAGGTCCAGGGGGCAGGCTCGGCGGAACAGATTGCGGCGGCAATAGATTTTTTCAATGCGAAATATCCGGTGGATGTGCTGATTGTGGGCAGGGGCGGCGGCTCCATGGAGGATTTGTGGTCCTTCAACGAGGAAATCGTGGTGAGGGCTATCTACCGCTCGCAGATTCCTGTGATTTCAGCCGTGGGGCATGAGACGGATTTTACCCTGGCTGATTTTGCTGCGGACAGGCGGGCGGCTACTCCGTCCCAGGCGGCGGAGTTTGCCGTGCGGGATGCCGGGGAGCTGGCGAAGTATCTTGCAGGGCTTGAGCACCGCATGACCGTCAGTGCAAAGAATTTTTTGGACAGCCGCTATAGGCGCATCGACGACCTGATGGGGCGGCAGGTGTTCAGGCAGCCGAAGCTGATGCTGGCACAAAGGCAGCAGGGAGCGGATATGCTCCGGGAGAGGCTGATAGCTGCTGCAGCCAGTGAAATCAAAAACCGCCGGCAGCGCATCTGCCATCTGATAGACAAGCTGGAGCTGGTAAATCCGGCCGGTGTGCTGCGCCGGGGCTACGGCCTGGTGCAGCGGCAGGATGGCACTGTGGTGTCCAGCATAGGGAAAGTAACCGTGGATGATGTTGTGAAGATAAGGGTGGCAGACGGCTCATTGGAGGCATGTGTCACCAAAATAGAGGAGGTATGATTATGCCGCGGAAGAAAACAGCCTCGTTTGAGGAAAATTTGCAGGAGCTGGAGAAGATAGTCGGCCGTTTAGAGGGCGGTGAGGCTCCTTTGGATGAGATCATGGCTGATTATACCAAAGGCATGGAATTGTCAGGCAGGTGTCTGGAAGCTCTGAAAAAAGCAGAACAACAGATGGATATACTGCTGGCGGAAAATGGGGACGGCAGTGTAACGGAGCAGGAACTTATTATTGATAACAGGCCATAGGCGATAGTTCATGGCAATCCGCAATAAGCGTATTGAGCAACAATCTCATAGATAATAAGTGAAATACAATAGAAATAAATAACAGATATTTTCTGTTTGATGATATTTAGGGGGAAAGGCAATGGACAAGACACAGTGGAATGAGAGGATAAAGCTGATAGAGTCGGCTTTGCTAAAGGAGCTGGGGGCGGAAACGGCTTTGGTTCCCCGCCTGGCGGAGTCGATGGAATACAGCCTGATGGCTGGCGGCAAGAGGCTGCGGCCAATTCTGGTGATGGCAGCCGCGGATGCAGTTGGCGCAAGGGGAACGGATTTTGTGCAGGCTGCCTGCGGCATTGAGATGATCCATACCTATTCCCTGATTCATGATGATTTGCCTGCCATGGACAATGATGACTACCGCAGGGGCAAGCTGACCAATCACAAGGTATTTGGTGAGGCCCTGGCCATCCTGGCAGGTGATGCCCTGCTGACCCAGGCATTTGAGGTCATTCTCAGGCAGCAGGGGGTATCAGCTGAGGTACTGGTACAGGTGCTGAGGGAGATGAGCATAGCTGCCGGGCCGAACGGCATGGTAGGCGGGCAGGTTATTGACATGCTGTCCGAGGGCAAGCGGATTTCCATGGAGGAGCTGCGCAGGATGCACATGGGCAAGACCGGGGCGCTGTTCCGTGCCGCCATCCGCAGCGGCGCTGTCCTCGGAGGAGCCTCCGGGGAGCAGCTGGCAGCCCTCACCACATACGCTGACTGCTTCGGGCTGGCCTTCCAGATTACGGATGATATTCTGGATGTGGTGGGCGATGAGGCAGTTATCGGCAAGCCGGTGGGCAGCGATGAGCGCAACGAAAAATCCACCTATGTAACCCTGACCTCACTGGAGGAAGCAAGGAAGCTGGCAGCGGATACCGTGCAGCAGGCGCTGAAGGCACTGGAAATTTTTGGCGATGAGGCAAAATTCCTCCGTGAGCTGGTGATGATGCTCTTGGAGCGAAATAAGTAAAAGGGGAGATTGGCGTGGAACAGATTTTAGATAGTATAAAACACCCGGCTGATGTGCAGAAGCTGTCTATTCCCCACCTGCATGCACTGGCAGCGGAGCTGCGCCGCATGATTATTGATACCTGTGCCAAAAATGGCGGCCATCTGGCACCTAGCCTGGGGACAGTTGACCTGACTCTGGCACTTTATAGCGTATTCAACCCGGAGCGGGATAAGTTTGTCTGGGATGTGGGGCATCAGGCGTATGCCCACAAGATTTTGACAGGGCGCAGGGAGAATTTTACCACCCTGCGTACCTTGAACGGGATTACAGGGTTTCCCAAGCGGTCGGAGTCACGGTTTGATGCCTTTGGCACAGGCCATGCCAGCACTTCCATTTCGGCGGCTCTTGGCATGTCCATAGTCCGTGACCTGGAAGGCAAGGACTACAATGTGGTGGCAATCATCGGTGATGGGGCACTGACCGGCGGCGAGGCCTACGAAGGGCTGAACTATGCCGGTGACCTGGGCAAGAGGCTGATAGTTATCCTCAATGACAACGAAATGTCCATTGACAGGAATGTGGGAGCTATGTCCGAGTACCTGTCCCGCATCAAGCTGGCACCCCAGTATGCCAGGGCAAAGAAGGATCTTGAGGGCTTCATCAGGAACATACCCCATATTGGTGATACGGTGCTGAAGACTGCTGAGTATCTGAAGGATGGCGTAAAGGCTGCCATTACTCCCGGAGGGCTCTTTGAGGAAATGGGCTTTAGCTATATAGGACCGATTGACGGGCATAACATTGAGGCGATGCAGTCCATTTTCCGTCAGATTTCCAACCTTGACGGGCCGGTGCTGGTGCATGTGCGCACCAAAAAGGGCAGGGGCTACATGCCTGCCGAGGATGAGCCGGACAAATTCCATGGCATCAGCAAGTTTAACAAGGCTACAGGGGAGCCGATTAAAAATCCAGCGGCACCGCCGTCCTATACGGAGATTTTCAGCCGCACCATGCTGGAGCTGGGCTATGACAATCATAACATGGTGGCGATTACGGCTGCCATGCCGTCAGGCACCGGGCTGAAGGCTTTTGCCCGTCAGTTCCCGGAGCGGTTCTTTGATGTGGGCATTGCCGAGGAGCATGCGGTGACTATGGCGGCAGGCATGGCGGCTGCCGGGGCGCACCCGGTGGTGGCCCTTTACTCTACTTTTGCCCAGCGGGCTTATGACCAGATTGTGCATGATGTGTGCCTGCAGAAGCTGCCTGTTACCCTGTGCCTGGACAGGGCGGGGCTGGTAGGGGCGGACGGTCCGACTCATCACGGCGTATTTGATTATTCCTACCTGCGCCACATTCCTGATATGGTAGTAATGGCGCCGAAGGATGAGAATGAGCTCAGGGATATGCTCTATACAGCCGTAAAGTATGAGGGTCCTTCTGCTGTGCGCTATCCTCGCGGCTCAGCTACCGGTGCGGCGTTGTCTGATGGCTTCCGGCAGCTGGAAATCGGCAAGGCGGAGCTGCTGTCCGGTGACGGCAGGGGCGTGGTGCTCCTGGCTGTAGGCAGCATGGTAAAGCAGACAGTTGAGGCGGCACGGCTTTTGAATATGGCGAATATCAAGACTACAGTGGTGAATATGCGCTTTATCAAGCCGCTGGATACCGCCATGCTGGGCTGGCTTTTGGAAAGGCAGCCGGAGCTTCTGGTTACGCTGGAGGAAAATGCCCTGGCAGGAGGCTTTGGCTCTGCGGTTTTGGAATTCATGGCAGATGCGGAGAAAAAGTGCAGGGTACTGCGCTTTGGCATCGAGGACAGATTCATTGAGCATGGCTCCTGCCCGCAGCTTCTGGAAAAATGCGGCCTGACGCCGCAGCAGATAGCGGATAGGATAATCGGGAATATTGGCGGCATGAAGTAATATGCCGATGGATAATGCCGTCAGCATGAGGCAGTATGAGGCAGAATGGCAAGCAGTCATGCTGGCGGTATAAGGTAATATGGCAATTAGTGATATTGGTGGTATGAGGCAATGGCAAAGGAAAGACTGGATGCCCTGCTGGTAAAGCGCAATCTGGTGCAGAGCAGGGAACGGGCGAAGACAACTATTATGGCAGGCCTGGTGCTTGTGGATGGACAGAAGGTGGACAAGGCTGGCACCATGGTAAAGCCTGAGGCGGAAATCAGGGTGCTGGGCAATACCCTGCCTTATGTGAGCAGGGGAGGGCTGAAGCTGGAAAAGGCTATCAAGGAATTCGGCGTTTCCCTGCAGGGCAAGGTGACTGCCGACATCGGTGCATCTACCGGCGGCTTTACGGACTGCATGCTGCAAAATGGTGCAGTGAAGGTATTTGCCATTGATGTGGGCTACGGGCAGCTGGCTTGGAGCCTGCGCACTGATGAGCGGGTTGTCAACATGGAGCGCACCAATGTAAGGAATGTAACGCCTGAACAGCTGGGGCAGCCCGTGGACCTGGCATCCATTGATGTGGCGTTTATCTCCCTGGAAAAGGTGCTGCCCTCTGTCAGGGATATGCTGCAGCCGGAGGGGGAGATTGTGGCTCTTATCAAGCCCCAGTTTGAGGCTGGCAGGGAAAAGGTCGGCAAGAAGGGCGTCGTAAGGGATGCAGCTGTGCATGAGGAAGTGATTTTCCGGGTGATTGCACTGGCGAGGCAGATGGAGCTTACCCCGAAGGCATTGACCTATTCCCCGGTCAAGGGACCGGAGGGCAACATCGAGTACCTGGTCTGGCTGGCTAAAGGGGCTTCTGCCACGGATGGCGTTACTGATGAGCTGGTGGTATCCGTGGTCAGCCAGGCCCATGGGGCACTGGATAAGTGATGGCGGCATATTATTTGTAGTTATTATTTTGGGTTGTGAAATGTATTTTATGCAATGTATTTTATGGGATGTGCCCTTTGAGGTGTGCAATGATGAAGACAATAGCAATTTTTCCAAATATAGACAAACCTGAGTCAGCCGGGGTGCTAAAGCGCATTGTGAACTTTTTTGCGGACAAGGAGGTCCGGCTGATGATGCCGGAGGCAACCGCCAGGCTCTGCGGCTATCCGGAGCTGGGGGTGCAGCGGATTGGGGAGCAGAATGTTGATATAGGGCTCAGCATTGGCGGTGACGGTACGCTTTTGGGGGTGTGCAGGCAGCTCTACGCCAAGAACATTCCCTGCTGCGGCATCAACATCGGCAATGTGGGCTTTTTGGCGGATATTGAGGTGCCGGAGCTGGAAAGCCGCCTTGGCAAGCTGTTGAACAATCAGTATTATATTGAGGAGCGGACAGTTATTTCCAGCTCCCATTACAGCCGCGGCCAGAAGCGCTTTTTGGGGCATGCCCTCAATGACGTGGTTATCTGCAAGGGCGGCGTGGCAAGAATGCTGCATCTTGGCATGAGCGTTGCCGGCTGCCGCCTGACAGACTACAAGGCGGACGGGGTGATTATTTCCACGGCTACCGGCTCTACGGCATACTCCCTGTCGGCAGGGGGGCCGATTATCAATCCTGCAGTCAAGTCGCTCCTGATAGCGCCTATCTGCCCTCATACGCTGGAGGTACGGCCGATGGTCATTCCTGATGAGGACAAGGTGCGCATCCACATTGCGGCGGTGCATCAGGATATTCAGATAACCCTGGATGGGCAGGAAAGCTATCCGCTGCTGCCGGGGGATGAGGTGACAATCCGCAAGGCGAAGGATCCTGCCAAGATCATCAAGTTTGAAGACAGAAATTATTATTATACATTAAAAAACAAGCTTTGGCGCAATTTGTAGCGGGGTGAGAATATTGAAGAACTATCGACAGGCAAAGATAAAGGCAATTATTGAAGCACAGATTATAGAAACCCAGGAGGAGCTGGCAGCGGCACTGAAGGAGCAGAAAATTGAGGTTACTCAGGCAACGGTTTCACGGGATATCAAGGAGCTGCATCTGGTGAAAATCCCTTATGGGCATGGCAAGTATCGCTATTCTTTTCCAGTGGATGTAAAGCAGGTTCATTCTGAGTCGAAGATGCAGAAGGCGTTTCAGGATTCCGTGCTGAAGATAGACTGCAGTGAGAATATCATTGTGATAAAGACTCATCCCGGTGCCGGTGCTGCCGTAGCCTTTGCCCTGGATAACGCCCAGTGGCCAGAGATTATAGGAACGGTGGCTGGTGATGATACGGTTTTGGCAATTTTGAAGGACAAGGACAAGGCACGCGGTGTTGTGGCAAGAATGCTGGAAATGTCCATGGGCTGTCCTGTCTGAGGGATGGAAGAATAGGGGATTATCATGTTAAATACGCTTACAGTGTGGAATTTTGCTCTCCTAGAGCATATTCAGATAGAATTTGATAAGGGCCTGAATATTCTGACCGGTGAGACAGGTGCAGGCAAGTCCATTTTGATAGATGCCCTGGGAGCCATGCTGGGGAGCCGCCTTTCTACGGAGCTTATCCGGCATGGCAGGGACTGGCTCCGGGTGGAGGCGGTTTTCTCCCTGGAGGAGCAGCCGGGGGTAGTGGCATTTTTGGAGGAAAATGCCATTGATACGGCAGAGAATGAGCTGATTATTACGCGGCAGATTACCAGCAGCGGCAGGGGCAGCATCCTGATTAACGGCTGCCATACAACTCTGGCTGTGCTGAAAAATCTGGGCAGCCTGCTGGTGGATGTGCATGGCCAGAATGAAAATCTCTCCCTTCTGAGGCAGGAGAACCAGTTTGCCCTGGTGGACGGCTACAGTGAGGAGCTGGGCAGGGAGCTGGCTGAATACGGAAAATTGTACAAAGCCCTAAAGGAAGCGGAAGAAAAGCTCAGAGAAAAGGAGACTGCTTCCCGTGATTATGCACAGAGGCTGGACATGCTGCGCTGGCAGATTCAGGAGATAGAAGCCGCCCAGCTGCAGGAAAACGAGGATGATGAGCTGCAGCGGCAGATAAATAAGCTTTCCAATGCGGAAAAGATTTCCCGCTATGCCGGGGAGGCATGCGGCCTCCTGTATGGGGGCGGCAGTAATGGCATAGGTGTGGTCAGCGGCCTGGAGGAGGCTGTGGACAGCCTGAAAGCACTGAGCCGTTTTGACGATGCTCTGGAGGATGCTATCAGGGTGCTGGGCGAGGCTGCCATCCAGGTGAAGGAAGCAGGCTATGAAGTGCGGGATTATGCGGAGTCCATGGAGTTTGACCCGAGACTGCTGGACAGGCTGCAAAGCCGCATGGATGTTATTGACAAGCTGCGCCGGAAGTACGGTGCCACTATAGAGGATATTCTGGCGTACTATGACAAGTGTCAGCAGGAGCTGGCGGATATTGAAAACTATGATGAGGATATTGCCAGGCTGCAGGAAGCTGTGGCAAAGGCAAGGGAAGATGCCTCTCAGGCAGCTGGCAGGGTAACAGAGCTTCGCCGGGCAGCAGCAGGTGATTTGTCCGATGCTATTGAGGGGCATCTTACTGCCCTTGGCATGCCGGATGCCCGCTTTGTGATTTCCGTGCAGCCGTCTGAGTCCCTGGGGGCATCTGGTGGTGACAAGCTGGAAATTCTGTTTTCTGCCAATCCCGGGCAGGAGCCGAAGCCTATCCAGAAAGTGGCATCCGGCGGCGAGCTTTCCCGCATTGCCCTTGCTATCAAGACGGTTACTGCCAGCAGGGATACATCCCCTGCCAGCATGGTTTTTGATGAGATAGATACGGGTATTGGCGGTAAGACTGCCCAGATGGTGGCAGAGCGCATTGCCATGGCAGCAGTCAGCAAGCAGGTGCTATGCATTACCCATCTGCCGCAGATTGCCTGCATGGCAGACAATCATCTCTACATCAGCAAGCATGTGGCGGATAATCAGACCTCCACGGAGGTACGCACCCTGTCCGAAGGGGAGCGCATTAACGAGATTGCCAGAATGGCATCAGGTGCCAACGTTTCCTCGGCATCCCTTGATAATGCCCGGGAAATGATTGCCTATGCAAAGATAAAAAAAGAGGGGTACAGAAAAAATGGCTAAAGAGTTAGAGTTGAACGTAGATGCAGACTTAATCGAAAAAAAGGTCAGCAGCGAGGATGTGTTTGATGGCAATCTGCTGCATGTAAAGAAGGATACTGTCCGGCTGCCAAATGGGAATATTGCCTATCGTGAGTGGATAAAGCATCCGGGGGCGTCTGCCGTGCTGCCGGTTACGCCTGAGGGCAGGCTGATTTTCGTGCGCCAGTACCGCTATCCTATTCAGCAGGTAACCTTGGAGATTCCGGCAGGAAAGCTGGATGCGGAGGGAGAGGACCCGCTGGACTGCGCAAAGCGTGAGCTTTCGGAGGAAACAGGCTACCAGGCGGAGAAATACACTTTCCTCACCAAGCTGGCTACTACGGTGGGTTTTTCCAACGAATTTATCTATATTTATGCGGCAGAGGGGCTGACTGCAGGCAGGCAGCATCCTGATGAGGACGAGTTTATCAATGTCTGCACCCTGACCATGGATGAGGCAATGGCAAAAGTCAGGTCAGGGGAAATCTGCGATGCAAAGTCCGTTACGGCAGTGCTTTTGCTGCGTGATTTGCAGGGCAGATAAGTCGGGACAGACATTAGTAGGGAGGATTTTATGTTTGATTTTTCTCTGATGAGTATTATTGGCGGCCTGCCGGGGCTCTTGATTGCCTTGGTGGTGCATGAATATGCCCATGCCAGGGTGGCGGATGCCATGGGGGATTTTACGCCCCGCATGATGGGGCGTCTGACACTGAATCCCAAGGCTCATATTGACCCTATAGGACTGGTGATGCTTTTGATTGCTCATTTCGGCTGGGCAAAGCCGGTTATGTATAATGCACGCAATTTTAAGGACTGGAAAAAAGGGGAGCTGCTGGTGGCGCTGGCAGGGCCTGTTTCCAACCTGGTGGTGGCGTTCCTGTCCCTGATAGCTATGGCTCTGCTGTTCAAGATGGGAATTTTTTCTGACGGGGTGCGCCTGGTGCTGTCCCTGATGGTTCTGTACAACATCAACTTTGCGATTTTCAACATGCTGCCCCTGCCGCCCCTGGATGGCTCCAAGGTGCTGATGGTGTTTTTGCCTGGCAGGTATGCCTACAAGCTGATGTCGCTGGAACGCTACAGCTTTATTATCCTGATTGCCATGATGATGACGCCGGTGCTGACAGGGATATTGATTCCTTTGCAGCGGGTGATATTGGGAATGTTCAATAGCATTATCGGCGTTTTTCTGTAATTGGCGGCTTTGCTAAAAAATAATTTGCATAAATGTGCACGGGCTTCTTATGCATTGCCTGTGCAGTGGGAGGATTTTGAGAGATGAAGAAGATTATTCTGACAGGTGACAGGCCTACCGGCAAGCTGCATGTAGGTCATTATGTGGGTTCCTTGAAGCGCCGGGTGGAGCTGCAGAATTCCGGCGAATTTGATGAAATTTACATCATGATTGCAGATGCCCAGGCACTGACTGATAATTTTGACAATCCTGAGAAGGTGCGTCAGAATATTATCGAGGTTGCGCTGGATTATTTGTCCGTGGGACTGGACCCTGCCAAGTCCACCCTGTTTATCCAGTCCATGGTGCCGCAGCTGACAGAGCTTTCTTTTTACTATATGAATCTGGTAACAGTGGCGAGGGTACAGCGCAATCCTACCGTAAAATCTGAAATCCAGATGCGGGGCTTTGGCGGCAGCATCCCGGTGGGCTTTTTCTGCTATCCGATCAGCCAGGCGGCGGATATTACTGCTTTCAAGGCTACGCTGGTGCCGGTAGGGGAGGACCAGCTGCCGATGCTGGAGCAGACCAAGGAAATCGTGCGCAGCTTCAACAGGATTTACAACTGCGAGGCTCTGGTGGAGCCGGATATCATGTTGCCTGACAATGATATCTGCCGCCGCCTGCCGGGTACTGACGGCAAGGCGAAGATGAGCAAGTCCCTGGGCAACTGCATTTACCTTTCCGATGATGAAAAGACCGTGCAGCAGAAGATTATGAACATGTACACTGACCCTACCCATATCAAGGTTTCTGACCCTGGCCATCTTGAGGGGAACACTGTGTTTACCTATCTGGATGCCTTCAGCAAGGAGGAGGATTTTGCCAAGTATCTGCCTGAGTACAAGAACCTGGATGAGCTGAAGGAGCATTATACCCGTGGCGGCCTGGGTGATGTGAAGATAAAGCGCTTCCTGAACAGCATCATGCAGGCGGAGCTGGAGCCAATCCGTGCCCGCCGCAAGGAGTATGAAAAGGACATTGCCGCTGTTTATGACATTCTCAGGGCAGGCAGCGACAGGGCACGTCAGGTGGCAGAGGCAACCTTGCAGGATGTAAAGGATGCCATGAAGATTAATTATTTTGCTGATGAGGAGCTCATCAGGGCCCAGGCGGCAAAATATCAGGGCTGATGCATTTATGGAGCAGTATTCAATAAGGCTTGAGTGTTTTGAGGGGCCAATGGAGCTTCTCATGCATCTTATTGAGAAAAATAAAATAGATATTTATGATATTCCGATAGCTTCCCTGACGGAGCAGTATATTGAGTATCTTGATAAATTCCGCAGCTTTAATATCGAGATTGCCAGCGAGTTTATTATCATGGCTGCCACCCTGCTGCAGATTAAGTCCCGGATGCTGCTGCCGAAGCCGCCAAAGGAAAAGGATGATGAGCCGGAGGCGGATCCGAGGCAGGAGCTGATAGAGAGGATATTGGAGTATCGCCGTTTTAAGGAAGTCAGCAGTGTCATGGGAGAGCTGCAGAGGTCACAGGAGCGTTTTCTAGCTCGTGAACCCATGGAGCTGCCTGTGCGGCATCTGCCGCCTAAGAATCTTTCCCTGAGTGAGCTTCTGGAAGCCTTTGCCAATGTGCTGGCGGTGCGCAGGGAGCTGAAGATTCCTCAGGTGCTGGTGGCGCCTGAGGAATTTAGCGTACAGGACAAGATGGAGGAGCTGATTTCCCTTTTGCACCGCAGGGAGGGCAGGCTGAGATTTGCAGATGCCTTTCAGGGAAACAGCCGGGCGGAGCTGATTACCACCTTTTTGGCAATGCTGGAGCTTATCAAGCTGAAAAGCATCACTGTGCAGCAGCAGGGGCAGTTCGGGGAGATTTACATTTCTGTGAGGCTTTCCGATGCGACCGATGATATGAGCAGTTCTGAGGATAAGGCAGGTGAGGATAAGGATGTTCATGAATGAGCTGACAGGGGCTTTTGAGGCGGTGCTGTTTGCCAGTGGCGAGCCTGTGTCAATGGAGAGCCTGAAGGAAATCCTGGGAATAGATGCGGAGAATGTGCGGGAGCTGGCAGCGGCCTACAGCAAGCAGCTGGAGGAACGTGGCAGCGGATTGCAGCTGCAGCAGGTTGCCGGAGGCTGGCAGCTGGTGACCAAGGCGCAGTATTTTCACTATGTGGAAAGGCTCAGCGAGGAACGGGATAAGAGGCTTTCCCCTGCCGCCATGGAAACTCTGTCCATAGTTGCCTTCAAGCAGCCGATTACCAAGCAGGAGATTGAGCATATCCGGGGTGTGCGCATC
>JBJDWY010000012.1:0-20004 GCA_051866255.1 Anaerovibrio sp.
GTTCTCGTAGAAGTGGGAATCTCCCTCCTCAAACGCCTAGGCGTTAGGAGGGAGTGATTCAATTTGATGCCAAGAATACACTCTATCAATTTTTTGCACAATTCCTGCTTTTCCATGACCAATCTGAACATGAAGTTGTTGCGCAGTGTCAGCTTATTCCATTTTGCTATCCGCTTATCTTTTCTCAAATTACTCATATCAATGCGTCCTCACACCAATTTTTATGTACATATGTATTGTAACATAAAAGCAAAATATATTCAATCAAAGCTTTATAATTCACCTTTCTAGAAAATTTTGTGCTGTAGATATCAAGATGAAAAATATAAAACCTGCATGTCCGCCCCACTCAGACGTCCATGCAGGTTTTAAATTGCAAGATATTAATTACCGCTTATACCTGTCAGCCAGCCCCTTGAGCCATGCAGACCTTTCCTTGGTCAGCATGCCCGGAGTCATGCGCCAGGACCAGTTGCCATCAGCAGTGCCCGGCAGGTTCATGCGATGCTCGCCGCCCAGCCCCAGCACATCCTGCATGGCGATAATAGCCATGCGTGCCTCGGAAGCATAGGCATGCTCCACCAGCTTTTTGCCCAGCTCCTCAGGAGTAGCCCCCGGCACGCCCAGCATGTTGGCAATAGCCTCAGCCTCGGCACGGGAAGCATTCTCCTTCAGCCAGCCCACGATGGTATTGTTATCATGGGTGCTGGTGTAAACGATGCTGTCTTCAGGCTCCACGAAGTTGATGCGTCCATTCTCGTTGAAGTGCAGCTCAAACTGCAGCACCTTCATGCCAGGGAACTGGCAATCCTGCCTCAGCTGCTCCACCTCGTCGGTAATCACGCCCAGGTCCTCTGCCACAATCGGCACATCCCCGATAGCCTTCCGCACCAGGTCAAAGAACGGCTTGCCAGGGCCCGGACGCCATGCACCGTCAATGGCGGTCTTGGCATCACCATCAACCTCCCAGAAGGACTCAAAGCCCCTGAAATGGTCAATGCGCACGATATCTACCTGCTTCAGGATATTCTTGAAGCGGCGAATCCACCAGTCATAGCCATCCTTCTTCATGACCTCCCAGTTATACTGAGGGTTGCCCCAGAGCTGGCCGGTCTTGCTGAAATAATCAGGCGGTACACCGGCAACCTTGTATGGCCTGCCGTTCTGGTCCAGCTTGAACAGCTGCTGATGCGCCCAGGCATCGGCACTGTCCTGGGAAACGAAAATCGGCATATCCCCCATAATCCTGATGCCCTTGTCGTTGGCGTACTTCTTCAATGCCTGCCACTGCTTGTTGAAGATGTACTGCTCGAACATTACCTCCCCAATCTCATAGGAAAGCTGCTCCTCCATGGCATCCAGCGCCACCTCATCACGGCGGACAAACTCGGCATCCCATTCATTCCATCCCTTGCCATTGTGCCAGTCCTTCAAAGCCTGGAACATGGCATAGTCACGGAGCCAGTACTGGTTGGCATCCACGAATTTCTGGAAATCCTCCCGGTCTTCCTTGGTGCTGGTATTGAAGAAATTGATATAGGCCTTGAACATCAGGGACGGCTTCAGCATCTGCGCCCAGGAATAATCCGTCTTGCCGGTATCCACAACGGAAGCATCCTGCAAATCCCCCTCCGTCAGGAGTCCCATATCAGCCAGGCGCTCAAGGGAAATCAGCAGCGGATTGCCGGCGAAGGCAGACGGTGAGGCATACGGCGAGCTGCCTGCCCCGATAGGGTTCAGCGGCAGAATCTGCCATATCTTCTGCCCGGACTCAGCCAAAAAGTCCACAAATTTATACGCCTCAGGCCCCAGGTCACCGATACCGAACGGTGACGGCAGGGAGGTAGGGTGCATCAGCACACCGCACTGACGGGCACCCTTGGCAAGGGCTGCCGCTGCCGGCTTGTGCTGGTAAACCAGGCCTGCATAGGCAGGAATATCAACCTCCATCCTGCCCCGCATAATCCTGATATCCGGCCTGTCTCCCAGGGCATCCACCATGATGCCTGCTGCCGAGTCACGCACATCCAAAGAAACGTGCCGGGACTCGCTGCTGCGGTTAATCAGGACAATAAATACCTCATTTTCCGCCTCCATGCCAAAGACATCCTTCTGGTTGTCAATCACACGGGCATAGCCGTACACATCCCCCTTGGCATAGATAGGCAGGATGCTGCCTGTCTGCAATGCCGTATACTTGTTGCGCAGGTGAATAAGCTTCCTGGTCCACTGCCTGAGCTCCGCATCACCATTTTCCCAGTCATAGGTACCGCGGCAATAGGGGTCACGGTAGCCCTGCAAGCCGATTTCATCGCCGTAGTAGACACTTGGCACTCCCGGGAAGGTCATCTGCCACAAAATAGCTGCCTTGGCACGCTGGATACCCTTGTGGAGCCTTGCCCCATCCAGCTTGTACTGTGCCTGCCGGACAGCAGGCACACCCTCCTGGCTAGGAGCCTCACCCAGCAGCGTAAGGATGCGCTCCCTGTCATGGCTCCCCAGAAGGTTCATCATGGCATAGAAATTCTGCTTCGGGTAGTTCTCCATCAGGCTCTTGAGCCGCCTGGAAATCTGAGCCGCATCAGCATGCCCCAGCAAAAAGTCCAGCACCACCTGACGGAAAGGATAATTCATGGCAGAATCCAGCTCCTGGCCGCAGAGGTACTCACGGGACACGCCGTAGGCACTCTTGTTGGAAGCATCCTCCCATACCTCTCCCAGCATGACGGCATCCTTGTCCACTTCCTTCAGCACCTTGTAGAAGGTCTGGGTGAACTTCTCCGGCAGCTCATCCACCACATCCAGGCGCCAGCCGCTGATGCCCTGCTTCATCCAGTATTTCAGCACGCTGTCCTCATTCTCGATGATGAACTTCATGTAGGAAGGGTTTTCCTCCTTGACATTCGGCAGGGTACTGAACCCCCACCAGCTCTCATAGCCGTTGGGATAGTTGTTGAAGCAGTACCAGTCATAATACGGTGACTCCTTGGACTGATAAGCTCCCAGTGTATCATAGTGGCCGTACTTGTTGAAGTAGCGGCTGTCATCGCCTGTATGGCTGAACACGCCATCCAGCATAATGCGGATGCCCATTTTTTTCGCATCGGCACAGAGCTGCTTCAGCTCCTCATTAGTGCCCAGGATAGGGTCCACCTTGTGGTAGTCACCGGTATCATAGTGATGGTTGCTGGCAGACTCAAAAATCGGGTTCAGGTAAATAACCGATATGCCCAAATCCTTGAGGTAACTAAGCTTCTCCCTGATACCTGCCAGATTGCCCCCGAAAAAGTCATAGGCAACGATTTCCCGGGTATCAGGGTCCTTGTAGTAGCAAGGCTTGTCGTTCCAGCTGGCATGGTACACAGCCCCCTTCTTCTCCACCAGCGTATTGCCCTTGCGGTAGAAGCGGTCAGGGAAAATCTGATACATGACGGAGTGCTTGAACCAGTCCGGCGTCTTTGCCCCCTTGTTGAACACCGTTATCTGATAGGACTGGGACGGCGGATTGTCGGACAAAATGCCCACTCCGCCCATGCGCTCGTTGTTGTTGCCGTAGTACCAGGTCCTGCCATCCATGGTGATAATAAAATAATACCAGAGGAGGCAGCCTCTCTCAGGCATGGTGATATGGGCTGAATAATACATCTCGCTCCCCACCGGATCCTCCGGCAAAAGCTCATAGACCATCTCGCCCACCCGCTCACGCCAGAACCTTGCCTTGATCTGGATCGATGGCTGGACATTGCCCAGCTCCGAAAGCTCCAGCTTCAGGCGCAGCCGGATACCGGTAGTTGCCTCTGCAGCTCCCACGGGGCTGCGATAAAATTCATTCTGCGAATTGTGTTCTACATGTTTTAACTGTGGCATCTAATCTCTCCCCACAATTTCTCTCATCTGCAAAAAACTCGACGAGTGAGGTTACATATAAACACCTACTACCCCGTCGAGTTTCTCTTATGCTGAAAAATTAAATTACTCAGGCTTTACAGCAATGCGCTTGTACAAATCCAGGTATTCCTCTGCGGACTTGTGCCAGCTGAAATCACTGCTGATGGCATTCTTCACAACATGCTGCCAGATATTCGGATCACGGTAGTCTGCCAAGGCAGTCTTGAGGGTGAACAGCATATCATGGGCATTAATGTTATTAAAGCTGTAGCCATTGCCCTGACTGGTATACTTGTTAAAGGACTCCACGGTATCCTTCAGGCCACCGGTAGCACGCACCACAGGCACGGTGCCATAGCGCAGGGCAATCAGCTGCCCCAGGCCGCACGGCTCATACTCGGACGGCATCAGGAACAGGTCGGCGCCTGCATAGATGCGCTGCGCCAGCTCGTTGGAGAAGCGGATGTTGGCGGATACCTTGGTAGGCAGGCGCCACTGCAGTCCCCGGAACCAGTCCTCATACTGCTTGTCGCCTGTGCCCAGCAGCACAAACTGGCACTCCTCCGCCTGCAAAAGCTCATCCATAACGCGGACAATCAAATCCAGCCCCTTGGCTGCCACCAGGCGGGACACTAGGCCGATCATCGGAATGCGGCGGTCAACAGGCAGTCCCAGCTGCTCCTGCAGCTTTTCCTTGTTGTCAGCCTTCTTGCCGATAGTATCAGCAGTATAGTTGACAAACAGGTTCGGATCCGTCTCCGGGTTGTACACATCGTAATCAATGCCGTTGACGATGCCGACAATATTCTCCCCCCTGGTCCTCAGGAGGCCATCCAGCTGCTCACCGAAGTAAGGATACTGGATTTCCTGGGCATAGGTACGGCTGACAGTGCCAACCACATCAGCATAGACGATGCCGCCCTTCATAAAGTTGACAGCATCATGGAACTCCAGGTCACCGTTGTTGAAATACTTCCAATCCAGCCCCAGGACATTGTCCATAATCTCCTTGCTGAACATGCCCTGATACTTCAGGTTGTGAATGGAGAATACCGTCTTGATGTTGGCATAACGCTCGTCGCCCTGATGCTCCAGCTTCAGGAACACATTGACGAGGGCGGCATGCCAGTCGTTGGAATTGATTACATCCGGGAAGAAATCAAGGAGCGGCAGAAGGTTCAGAACAGCCCTTGAGAAGAATGAGAATCTCTCCGCATCGTCGCCATAGCCATAAAGGCCATCACGCTTAAAATAATCCTCATTGTCCACAAAGTAATAGGTCACACCATCCTGCTCAATCATATCCACACCGGCATACTTATGCCGCCAGGATACATCTACAAAGATATGCCCTACATGCTTCATCTTGGACTTGTACTGCTCGGCTATCTTGCTGTATTTCGGCAGGATAACCCTGGCATCTACCCCCATCTTTGCCAGCTCTTTCGGCAGGGAACCGGCCACATCGGCCAAACCGCCTGTCTTGATAAATGGAACAGCTTCAGAAGCTACATACAACACCTTCATAAAAACCCTTCTTTCTAGCGCCCTTGCGCATACCCCTTCCGTAAAAACGGATTATATATCCCTACTGGCAGGGACTGCCACTCCCCAACGGCATCACCATGCCGACAGCCCCCGCCTTACAAACAATAAATCTAAATCTGCCTTTTGCAAGCTCCAGGCACCTGACAGGCCATTACTCAGCCTTTTTCCTGGCGCGCTTCTCAGCAGCGGCAGCCTTCTCCTCCTCGGTCATCTTAGGACGGCCGCGGCGCTTTGGCTTTGCCTCGCCAGCTTCTTCCTTTACTGCCTTGGCAGCAGTCTTCTTGGCTGCTGTCTTTCTGGCAGTAGTTTTTTTAGCAGCTGCCTTCTTGGCAGGCTTCTCAGCTGCCGCCTTTTCCTCAGCAGCCTTCTCCGCCTTCTTCTGAGCACGTTTCTCAGCAGCGGCGGCCTTTTCCTCTGCAGTCATCTTTGGACGGCCACGGCGCTTCTTAGGTGCCTCGGCAGCACTTTCCGCCCCAGGAGCTGTTTCAGCCTCCGGTGCAGGAGCTGCCTCAGGTACAGGAGCTGCGGAGGCGGCTGGTTCTGCCTCGGCAACCTCTGCCTCAGCTTTGATTTCATTGGTATTATCAGTCTCAGGCTGACCTTTTATGGGACGCTCCTTTTTCAGCCGCAGATAAATGGTAGCCAGTGGCGGTACAGTCACCTGAATGGACTGGGCCTTGTTGTTCCAAGGAACCTCCTGGCTAGGAATATCATTCTCGTTCAGCACGTTGGAACCGCCGAACTCAGCTGCATCACTGTTAAATACCTCCTCATATACGCCTGCCTTCGGCACACCGAAGCGTGCACCATGGCGTACAGCAGGAGTAAAGTTGCAGATAGCGATAACAAACTCGCCATCATCGGCCCGGCGGATAAAGGACAGCATGCTGTCATCTGCGTTGTCGCAGTCAATCCACTCAAAGCCGCCCCAGTCAAAGTCAACCTGCCAGAACTCCTTGTTCTCCACATAGAACTTGTTGAGGTTCTTGGAGTATTCCAGCATCTTGGTGTGCATCTCATACTTCTCAGGCAGGTGCCAGTCAAGGCTGGAATCCCACTTCCACTCGATAAACTGACCGAACTCGCCGCCCTGGAACAGGAGCTTCTTGCCTGGATGAGCCATCCAGTAGCCAAAGAAGGCACGGAGGCCGGCAAACTTCTGCCAGTAATCACCCGGCATCTTGTTGATCAGGGAGCACTTGCCATGCACTACCTCGTCATGGGACAGAGGCAGTACAAAATTCTCGCTGAAGGCGTACATCATGGAGAAGGTAATCTTGTCATGATGCCACTTTCTGTAGATAGGATCAAGGCTGAAATAGCTGAGGGTGTCATTCATCCAGCCCATATTCCACTTGTAGTTGAAGCCCATGCCGCCCATGTAGACAGGCTTGGAGATGCTCGGCCAGGATGTGGACTCCTCGGCAATCATCAGTGCCTGAGGATACTCCCTGAATACGGTCTCATTCAGCTTGTGGAGGAAGTCAATGGCCTCCAGGTTGCCGTTGCCGCCGTACTTGTTGGCCTGCCACTCGCCCTGCTGCCTGCCATAATCCAGGTACAGCATGTTGGCCACTGCATCGATGCGCAGTCCGTCAATATGGTACTGATCCATCCAGAAAATCGCATTGGAAATCAGGAAGCTCTGTACCTCGGTGCGGCCATAATCAAAGTTGGTGGTGCCCCAGCCTGCATTGTCTGCACGCTGCGGATTGTCGGACTCATACAGGTTGCGTCCATCAAAGTCACGGAGACCCGGATCATCCTTGCAGAAATGCCCCGGTACCCAGTCCATGATTACGCCGATGCCTGCCTGATGCGCCTTATCGATGAGATAACGCAGGTCATCAGGTGCGCCGAAGCGGCTGGTAGCGGCATAATAGCCGGTGGCCTGATAGCCCCAGGAGCCTTCATACGGATGCTCGCAGAGCGGCATGAACTCGATATGGGTATAATTCATTTCCTTGGCGTAGTTCACCAGCTGCTCCGCCATCTCCCGATAGGACAGCTGATTGCCCTCAGGAGTACGGCGCCAGGAACCCAGATGCACCTCGTAGGTCAGCATAGGCTGGCCATAGGACTGGGTGCGCTTCTTCTTCTCCTGCCACTCAGCATCCTGCCACTCATAGTGGTTCATGTCATAGACACGGGAGGCAGTTGCAGGAGCCACCTCTGCATAATAGCCATAAGGGTCAGCCTTCATAATATGAGGGCCGCCATGCTGCGGCATGATGGCATACTTGTACACATCCCCCTCCTTGATACCAGGAATGAAGATTTTCCAGATCTCGCCATCGTCAATCTTGGACATCTTGTTGACACGGGTGTCCCAGTGATTGAACTCGCCAACTACGCTGACCTCCTTGGCATTTGGTGCCCACACCGTGAAGCGCACGCCCTTCTCCCCATTTTCCTCGGTCAAATGCGCTCCCAGCATCTCATAGGCTCTGCAGTTGGTACCCTGATGGAACAAAAAAGTATCATATTCCGTCAGCTGTGATAAATTCATTTGCTCATCCCCTCTCGCAAACTTATTTGATATCTACTGGATTGATATTCCAAATATCCTCTGCGTACTCGGCAATAGTACGGTCAGAGGAGAAAATTCCGGAGTTGGCAATATTTACAGCGCAGGAACGCAGCCATGCATTGTGATCCTGATAACGGCGTACAATCTCCTCATGAGCCTCAATGTAGGCATTGAAGTCCTTCATGATGAAGAATTCGTCGTTGCTGTTTACCAAATAGTCAAACAGGCTCTGGAAGTTGCCATAGGTGCCATCAGTCATCTGATTCATAACCTTGCGGACATTGGCATTGGTGTTGTACTCATCCCATGCACTGTAACCGCCATGCTCATAGAGGTTGATAACCTCCTCGGAGCGCATGCCGAAGATTACGCAGTTGTCATCGCCAACCTGCTCGTGAATCTCAACATTTGCACCATCCATAGTACCCAGGGTAATGGCACCGTTCATCATGAACTTCATGTTGCCGGTACCGGATGCCTCCTTGGAAGCGGTAGAAATCTGCTCGCTGACATCAGCAGCAGGATATACCATCTCACCCAGGGATACGCCGAAGTTCTCCAGGAAGACAACCTTGATCTTGCCGTCAATGCTAGGATCGGTGTTAATCTTGTTGGCAACAGCCAGAATCAGGCGGATTGTCTCCTTGGCAATGAAGTAGCCAGGTGCTGCCTTGCCACCGAAGAAGTAAACAACAGGTACAGGCATGTTGTAGGTAGGGTCATTCTTCAGGCGGTCATACTGATACATGATGTGCATGATATTCATCAGCTGACGCTTGTAGGAATGAATGCGCTTTACCTGCACGTCAAACATGGAGTCAACCTTGATGCGGACCTTGTTGTGGGTCAGCACATACTGAGCCAGGGCACGCTTCCTGGCACGCTTTACCTTGTCGATGGACTTCAGGAAAGCAGGGTTATCCACATACTGGTTCAGCTGCTTCATCATCCTGGTGTCGCCTCTCCATGCCCTGGTCAGCTTGTCATCAATAACGTGGGCCAGGTCGTTGTTGGCACTGATCATCCAGCGGCGATGAGTGATGCCGTTGGTCTTGTTGTTGAACTTCTCAGGGAAGTACTTGTAGAAGTACTTCAGGGTGCTTTCCTTCAGGATGTTGGAGTGGAGACGTGCCACGCCGTTTACGCTGAAGGAGCCTACCACTGCCAGACGTGCCATATGAACCTGGCCATCCTGCAGGATAGACAGCTCACGCACCAGCTCCTCATCGTTAGGGTACTTGGAGCGTACCTCATAGAGGAAGCGGCGGTTGATTTCGTCGATAATCATGTCGATACGAGGCAGCAGCTTCTTAAAGAGCTTCCTGTCCCACTTCTCCAAGGCCTCAGGCAGAATGGTGTGGTTGGTGTATGCCACGGTGTTCCTGGTGATATCCCAGGCATCATCCCACTCCATGCCGTAGTCATCAATAAATACGCGCATCAGCTCGGCAACTGCTACAGCCGGATGGGTATCGTTAATCTGGATGCATACCTTGTCGGCAAAGCCGTACAGGTCATCATGAGTCTGCATGTAGTGGCGCACGATGCTCTGTACACCGGCAGATACGAAGAAGTACTCCTGAATCAGGCGGAGGCGCTTGCCCTCGTTGGTGCTGTCCTCAGGATAGAGGAACTCGGTAATCTTGTTGACGTTGTTCCTGTACTCCTGACGCTCCTTGATTTCATCATTGGTCAGGGTAGCGTAGTCGGAGAAGTCCTGGCCTGCCTCTGCATTCCACAGGCGCAGGGTATTTACAGTACGGTTCTTGTAGCCGATAACAGGCACATCATAAGGCACGGCAGTTACCTCGGTATAGCCCTCATGCACGGCAGTAGAAGTACCGTCATCATTGATGCGCATATATGCCTCGCCATCAAGGCGAACCTTTACGGCCTTGTTAGGCTTCCTGAACTCCCAGGCAAAGCCGTTACGCAGCCAGTTATCAGGGATCTCTACCTGCTGGTCGTTAACGATCTTCTGCTCAAAGAGGCCATACTGGTAACGGATACCGCAGCCATGAGCCGGCAGGCCCAAAGAAGCCATGGAATCCACGAAGCAGGCTGCCAGACGGCCAAGGCCGCCGTTGCCGAGACCTGCATCAGGCTCCTCGGAATAAAGATTATTCAAATCAAGATTCAGCTCCTTCAGCATAGCCTTCAGAGCGTTCTTCAAATCAAGGTTAATCAGGTTGGTATTCAGGAGACGTCCCAGCAGGAACTCAATGGAGAAATAATAAACCTGCTTCTCGTCGTTTTCCTGATACTGCTTATTTGTCTTAATCCAGTTCTCGGAAGTATACTGCTTAACTACCTGGGCAAGAGTCTCATAAATCTCATGCTCATCCAGGCCGGAAAGCTCACGGCCGTAGTTAATCTGGGCAGTGGTTACAAAACGCTGCTTCAGCTCTTCCTTCATTTCCTCAATATTTCTTTCAATTACTGACATACTTTCAACTCCTATCTCCTAGCCGAAATTTTACTGCATACTGCTGTGTGTGCAACTGTCTGCACTAAAATCCGGCCTCCGGTAGAAACAAAAATGTTAATAAAAAAACATTAATAAAAATATGACACCGCTAGTATTATATCACATATTTTTAATTTGTCCATTAATACCTGCAAACCCTTGATATATATGCGTTAATTTTACATTTTTTAGGGCATTTTTTTACATTTTTGCCATATTTTAACGGAAATTTTTCTGCTATGTACTGTCATGTCAACTGACAACTCAGTTGACATGCCTGAGTACCTCGCAGGACTGTCCTGCCATCCCCAGCTATATCTGGCTATACCCAGTTATACACTCCCATACACATCATCAAAGAGGTGAAAAAAGCCGCCACAAAAAGCATGAACCTGAATTCCTCCATGCTTCCTGCAGCGGCCTTGCTTCACCATCTAATCTTAATTTTGCAACAATTAAATCTTGGTGCCCTTTGCAACAATCAGAGGATAATTCTCAGCGCCCTTCAGCCACTGATCCTTGGTTACTGTTACATTCTTGTCACAGATCACATTGCGGAGCATAGCGTTGTCCTCGATAACGCATTTCTCCATGATAATGCAGTCCTTAATCTTGACACCCTCGCCAACCTTTACATCACGGAACAGGATACTGTTCTCCACCTCGCCGCGGATTTCACAGCCGTTGGCAACCAGGCAGTTAACCACCCTGGAGGTATCCTTGTACTGAACTGGGGCAGCATCCTTGGTCTTGGTATGGATGAGGTTGGCACCCATGAACATCTCAGCCCAGATTTCAGGGTTAAGCATATCCTTGTTGGCATTGAAGTATGCCATGGTGGAATTGATCCTGGCTACATAGCCCTTGTGCTCGCAGGCAAAGATGCTGTACTCGTCCATGTGGCGGATGATACCGTCCAGCAGGAAATCTGTACCGCCCCGCTCAAAGCCATTGGACACAACCTTGATAAAGGTATCCTTGGACATGAGGTAGATGCCCAGGAAATCGTTAGCCCCCTGGGTAGCGGTCATGGACTTGGCAATATCCGTTACCCTGCCGCTGTCAGTAACCTTCATGACTGCGGCATCACCAGGAATATCGGTCTTTGCCTTGGAATATACCATAGTGATATCTGCGCCGGTATTCTGATGGAAAAGCAGCACAGAGCGGAAGTCAATATTGTACACGCTGTCAGCCTGGGCTACCAGGATATACTCAGCAGAGGTGTGCTGGATATAGTCCATATTGTGATAGAGGCCGGACAGGTCACCGGTCACCGGCTGCCCGTCATAGGGGTCGGAAGGCAGGTAGGAAAGACCGCCTCTATGGCGTGCCAGATCCCAGTCCTTACCTGAGCGGAGATGGTCAAATACAGAGCGTGCCTTGGCAGAAAGCAGTACGCCTACATTGCCAACACCGGAATTTACCATGTTGGATACGGCAAAATCAATCACGCGATAGCGGCCCGCAATAGGCAGGGACGCAACAGGGCGGCGTTCACACAGCTCCTTCAGCATGGAGTTGGCACCGTCCAACTTTATAATACCCATAATATTACTCAAAGGAATCACTCCGTTCTTTATCAAAATTCAGTAAATCGCCCCGGACAGCTCAGCTTACCTGCTGGCCTTCCTCCGCAGCTTCCACGACCTCGCCCTCAGGCACAACGGCGATAGCGCCCTCCTCACCGGTGACAGCTGCACCGGCAGAAATCACGCAGTTCTGTGCTACGATGGCATGGTCAATGACGGCATTTTCCTCTACCTTGGTAAACGGCATAATTACGGAGTTGGTTACCTTGGCACCCTTGCCAATCTTTACGCCGGAGAACAGCACGGAGTGGTCAACCTCGCCCAGGATCTGGGAGCCCTCATTCAGCATGGAATTGTGAACCCTGGCCTCAGGACCTACATAGTGAGGCGGCAGGGACGGATTGGAGGAATAAATGGTCCAGGCACTATTGAAGGAGAACGGCGGCTCATCAGCCAGAAGATCCATGTTTGCCTGCCACAAGCTCTCAATGGTTCCTACATCCTTCCAATACCCCTCGAAGGCATAGGAATAGAGACGGGCATTATCGTTCAGCATGGCAGGAATAATATTCTTGCCGAAGTCGTGCTCGGAATTTTCCTTTGCCGCATCGTCCTTCAGATACCTGCTGAGGAACTCGCGGTTGAAGATATAGATACCCATGGAAGCCAGATTGCTCTTTGGCTGAGGCGGCTTCTCCTCGAACTCGATGATGCGGCCATCAACGGAATCGGTATTCATGATGCCGAAGCGCGGTGCCTCATCCCAAGGAACCTCAAACACGCCGATGGTAGCATCAGCCTTGTTGGCACGATGCACATCCAGCATCTTGGAATAATCCATGGTGTAGATATGGTCGCCGGACAGAATCAGCACATAGTCAGGGTCCATCATGTCAATGAAATTCAGATTCTGATAGATGGCATCCGCTGTGCCCTTGTACCAGTCAGCCCCCTTGTCCCTGGCATACGGCGGCAGGATGAACACGCCCCCGGTGGACTTATCCAGATCCCAGGCATTGCCTGTACCCAGATAGGTATGCAGCTCCAGCGGACGATACTGTGTCAGAACGCCTACTGTATCGATGCCGGAATTGGCGCAGTTTGAAAGCGGGAAGTCAATAATCCTGTACTTGCCGCCGAAAGGAACTGCCGGTTTTGCAATGTTCTTCGTCAATGCACCAAGACGGCTGCCCTGGCCACCTGCAAGAATCATTGCCAAACACTTTGTTTTACTCATAAATAATCACCCCTGTATCCTAACTAAAAAAACTTTGACTAGCTGTCCCCTCTATCCTTATTGCCATTTTCTTTTCAAGCAAATATTCTTTCAAAACAGCTAGAAAGTAAATGTAAATTACTTATATCTATATTTCAAGATAAAACAAAAAAATCCTGCTTTTTGCGGAAAAAAAGCAGGATTTTTTTTATTATTTTCTGCACTGCGGAAAATTTGAAATTTAGTAAAAACCGATTATATCATTTGTCCCCAAAATCAGTAAAAAACAACAGGAAAACATCAACTATCCGAGAAAGCAACCGGCTTCACACCTCAAAAAAATGCCATTATGATGGAGCCGGCAAAAAGGGCAATGCCCAGCCCCAGCAAAAATGATGCCAAGGCGTGAAACCGCTCTCCCCCAACCTTGCTGACCAGGTTATACCCCTCATAGACCAGAAAGGACAGGGAAAAAAATACCAGCGGCACATCGCCGTCCGAAATGGCAAAGAGCAGCATGGCAAGGCACAATGCCATGCCTGCCTTTTCCCCGTTGGAAAAAACCGGCGGCTGTTTCTTCTTTTCCTCCGTCCAGGGTGTCCTGCCCCGAAATACCGACATGGCCTGCATCTCCCTTCACATCTTCAAAATACCTATAATCACCTTGCCAGCTGCTCAGTCAAAGGTGACAGCTGCCAGCCGCTGCCCGTCAGCTGCAACTTCTTGTCGTGCTTCCTAAAGAGGGTGGAACGGTGCCCCACGCTGACCACCGCCATCTCAGGCAAAAGCTCCTTCAGCGTATCATAAGCCTCCGCCTCACGCTGCTCGTCCATGGCCGAGGTGGACTCATCCAAAAATACTATATCCGGCCTGAACAGAAGAATGCGGATAAAAGCAAGCCGCTGCTGCTCACCCAGTGACAGAATGCGGCTCCAGTCATCCACCTCATCCAGCTTGTCAGCAAGGCTGCCGATGCCAAACCGCTCCAAAAGCTCCCTGAGATCCGCAGACTCCTTTTCCGGCACAGGCTGCGGATAGTAAATAGCCCGGCGCAGGCTGCCCAGGGGCAGATACGGCCTCTGGGGCAGAAACATGCTGCGCCAGCCTGACGGCAAAGCTACGTTGCCGCAGCCATAAGGCCAGATGCCTGCAAGGGCTCTCAGCAGGGTGCTCTTGCCACAGCCGGAATTGCCGGAAACGAGAAGGTATTTGCCGGCCGGCACCGCCAGGGACAGCCCCTCAAACAATCTCCTGCCATCAGGCAAATCCACCTGCACATCACGCAGCAGCAGGGCATTGCTATCACTTGTCCCAATGGAGAACTCCGAATGGAGGCCTTCCACATGCTCCATGTGCTGGGTAAAGCCCCCCAGACGGCGGATAACGGCAATATACCTGGCGATAGAGCTGTAAGCATCCACAAAATAGCTAAGGGCATCCTGTACCCTGCCGAAGGCCATAAGTGTCTGCATCAGGCCGCCCATGTTGATGGAGCCGTCAATAAACTTCGGCAGTGCCAGCAGGATAGGCACGATTGCAGCCAGCTGGGCATAGCCATTGACATAAAAGTTCAGTAACTTGGTCCTTTTCATCAATGCCCAGAAATTGCTGATAACCATGCTGAACCGTTCCTGAAAGTTCTGCATCTCCGGCTTTTCACCGCCATAAAAAGCAATGCTCTCGCAGTTCTCCCTGACCCGCACCATGCTGAAGCGGAAATCAGCCTCATAGCGCTGCTGGTCGAAATTCAGCCCGATGAGCTTCCTGCCTATCTTGTGGGCAATATATGTGCCTGCCACGGAATAGATAACCGTCACCCAGACCATATAGCCAGGTATGGACAGCACCGTATCGCCAAGAGGCACGGACAATGTGCCGGACAGCTCCCAGAGAATAAAGATAAATGCCGCCAGCGAAGTCAGCTGCTGGATAAATCCCACAAATAATGACAGAGTAAGGCTGACAAACTCATTGATGTCATCAGAAATTCGCTGGTCCGGGTTATCCACCCCGTCACCGCCATCAGCCTGCAAGCGGTAATAATTCTGCTTGCGCATCCATGCTTCAAGGTATCTGTCCGTCATCCAGGTACGCCACTTGATTTCCAAAATCTGGCGCACATAGATGGAGTAAACCGCCATGATGATGAAGCCTGCCGCAATACCGGCAAACTGCCCTACCAGTGGCCACAGTGCCGCAAAATCCCTGGCTTCCAGCGTACCATAAAAATCCCTCATCCAATCATTATTCAGCACCAGCATGTACACCTGCCCCAAAGTCAGCAGGACAACACCCCCCATCAGTGCCATAGCCTTCCATTTTTCCTCTGACTTCCAGTATGAACGCATCAGGTGCCATGCGGTTACCGCAAGAGCCTTGCCTTTCATAAACTTCACCTTCCTCAAAAAAATATAGTCTTATTCTGTAATAAATGCTAAAATATAACGAAGCAACACTTTTTTGTCATGCCTTTTCACATTATATTTACACTTATTGTACGCGCAACAAGAAAGGATATTACAATGGCTATTGTTTTTATTGCCGCAATATTAACCTGTCTACTGTTACTCCTAGTATTATACCGCAATTTGCCAAATAAAAAAGTATTTTATGGTTTTTGCCTGACTCTGGCTCTGTCCATTTTTGCCATAGCCCGCTCGGTGCTGCTCTCACCTGCCGGCGAGGTGCCTGCCGACGAGTCCGCCATCCGCCACATCACTGCCCAGCAGCAGATTTTTGACGGCTGGTACACCGACTACAAGAAGCAGCTGGACGTGCTGGACTACAACTGGGCCCAGTGCCAGGCCATTGTCAGCGACTACCACAACGACAACATCAGCATCAACACTGTGTACACAAGGCTGACACTGCTGGAGCACCAGGCACAGCAGGCTGACGAGAGCCTCCAGAAGCTGCCGCCGCCCATCAGCCTGGACGACACCAACTATGACCTGACCACCCTGCTGCTGCACAAGACCCAGAGCTATGCCAACGCCCAGCTGGAGACTATCAGGGCACTGCGCACCGCAGCCGACCCTGCCAACATCAAGGCAGAAACCCATGAGGAGCAGAGCAGGCAGCTGCGGGAAACCATGCTCAGGAAGGCTCCGGACTGCCTCTTTACCGCCCCGGAAACCAGCTCCCTCCGCAGCCGCCTTACCCTGCCGGAAAATTCCTGAAACAAAGGAGCCATGCTATGCAAGCTTACAGAACCATCGCCCAACAAGGCACCGCCGCCTACGAAATCCAAAAATCAAAATTTTATGCCTATACCGCCCCTGCCGAAACCGAGGAGCAGGCCAGGGAGTTTGTAGCATCCATCAAGAAAAAGCATTTTGATGCCCGGCACAACTGCTCCGCCTGGGTGCTGGGAGCCGACAGCAGCCAGCAGAAATCCAACGATGACGGTGAACCCGGGGGAACTGCCGGCAACCCTATCCTGGAAGCCATCAAGCAGCACGGCCTCACCAATATCGTGGTGGTAGTCACCAGATACTTCGGCGGCATCAAGCTGGGGGCCGGCGGCCTGATCAGGGCCTACAGCCACACCGCCACCCTGGGGCTGGAAGCCACCCCCCAGGTGGAAATCAAGCCTGTCTGCCTGATGGCAGCTGAGCTGGATTATCCCCTGCTGGGAACAGTGGAAAACTGGATACGCAGCGAAGACCTTCGGGCCGCTCCTGCCGAATACCTGGACAAAGTAACAGTCAAGCTGCTGGTTGAGCCACAGAATGTGGAAAAAATCCGCACAGACCTGGTAAACCTCACCGCCGCCCGCTGCCATATCACTGTGGCAGAGCCTGAATATATGGCTGTCCCGGCAGAAGCCTGACAGATTATAACCGTGCATTATCGCCAAATTAATTTTAATGCTTCAAAATTATGAACAAAAGTAAAGCTCTTTATGAACACCTTTCAGCGGTATTCATAAAGAGCTTTTTATTGCACAAACATTACATGCTTTTATGTTTTAATAAATTCTATTTATTTTGCCAGCAAATTCTTACCGGGAAAGGTTTTCAGCAGATAATTGCTGATGGCTTCCCCAATCATCTTTTTGCCCAGCACATCAGGATGCAATCCGTCCGTGGTGGCCTCATCCATCAAAAGTCCGTAGCAGTCGGTCATGCCGCTGGCAACATCCACCGCATACTGCTGCTGCATAATCCACTGATTCAGCTTCACCTGCTCATTTTTCCAGTTCTCAGCGGGAGCCGTAATATAATGCCAGTTGGCAATAAAATGAGGATTTATCGGCGTTGCCGTGGCGTAGACAGGAATGATGCCATGGGCACGGCACTTATCGCCAATCTGCCGCAGGTAAGGAATAATCTCCTCCGCCCTGCCGCCGGAACGGAAATCATTGACGCCCCCCATAATCACCAGGATTTTCGGCTTGAAAGGCAGCACATCACTGTCAAACCGTGCCGCCATGGCAGCCACCGTATCGCCGCTGTAGCCCAGGTTCTTCACCGGCACCTGGGAATAAGTCTCCCAGTTATACATCACATAGCCGGGAGGGGTGGACACGGCACCGCCGCCGTGGGTGATGCTGTCCCCGATGGCGGCCACCTTGGCTGCTGCCTCCACCTGATAGTAGCTGGGCTCTGACCATTCACTTACCCTGTTGCCCAGCTCGTTGCGGCTCCTGACCTGCCAGTAGTACCGTCCCGGCCAGGTATAACCGGCATCCTCATACAGCACCGAGCCCTCCGTGGTCAGCTCCCTGATGAGCTCCGGCTTTTCCCCGTTGGCATCATCCCGATAGACGCGCACATCATAATACTTGGCCCCTGTCACCGGCACCCAGGAAAATACAGGGTACAAAGGAGCATACGCCATAGACTCAAACTCCGTCGTAGGCTTCGGGGCAACCGGGTTCAGCTCCTGCTCCGTCAGGGGCTTCAGGTCGCTGTACAGCTTGATGTAGTGGCCGGAGGCATCCAGAGGGCAGACCTTCCAATAATAATCCTTGGCGGCGCGCATAACGGATGTATCCAGCTCATAGCCGTTGGTAAAAATCCCCCGCTTGACGGAGACCACATTCTCCGGGATATTCTTGTTGGCGCGCATAATCGCCACCTGATAGCTGACAGCCCCAGGCACCGGCTCCCAGGAAAGCCGCACTTTCCGGAGGTAGCCCGGAATCTCCCTGGCAACTATATCATCCTTGCCTTCTGCCGCTTCCTTGACATCCACCTTTATCTCCTCATCATCCTCAAACCTGATGGTCTTTGCCAAATCCTTTGAGTCAGCCATGGTCACACCGGCTGCCATAGCCTCCGGCATGGCCAGGGGCATCCCCCCTGACTGGCTGCATGACAAAGCAGCAGCCACCATGATACCTGCCGCAAAACCTAAATACTTATTCAAAATCCTCGCTCCTAAAAAACAACGGCCAGCCCGGCACCCATGCCGAGGCAACGCCAATTATACTATGCTCCTGAAAAAGAAATGGGATGTGCAATCGCACACCCCATTATAATATCACATTTACGCCCTGATAGCCATATTTATGCCTTGGCGGCACCCATATTTTCGTCCTCATCCTCCAGCTTGATGTTGGTGATGATACGGCCCAGGCGGGTGCCGGATACAAAGTTCCAGAACCACTTGGTGCCAACGGTAATATCCGCATGAGCTCCCTCAAGACGCAGGAGATGCAGGAACATCCAGATAACCCATGCCACAAAGCCGCCAATCTTCAGGCAGCCCCAGTTTACTACAGCCTGGCAGCGGCCAATGGTAGCCATGGCGCCATGGTCAACATACTCAAACTTCTTCAGGCTGCTGCTGCCGTTAATCAGCGCCATGATATTGTCCACTGCGCACCATGCCTCCTGCATAGCAACAGGAGCTACAGTAGCCAGCGGCCTGCCGCTCTCGGTCATGAAATGGGCATTGTCACCGATGGCGAAAATCTCAGGATAGCCAGGCACCTGCAAGGTAGGCTCTACTACCACACGGCCTGCCCTGTCGCACTCAGTGCCGATGGTGGAAGCAACCTTGTTGGCCTTGACACCGGCTGCCCAGATAACGGTACGGCTCGGAATGTACCTGCCGTCCTTCAGATAGAGGCCGTCAGCATCGCAGTCAGCCACCTGGGTATTCAGCATAACCTCGACACCCTTGGACTCCAGCACGTCGATGGTGTGCTTGATGAGCTTCGGCGGCATCATCGGCAGAACCTTGTCAGTACCCTCGATGAGCTTGATGCTTACCTCGTCAAAGTTCAGGTTAGGATATTCCTTTCTCTGAATAGCAACCAGCTCCGCAATAGCACCGGCTTCCTCGACACCGGTAGGGCCGCCGCCTACGCAGATAAAGGTCAGCATCTTGCGACGTACTTCCTCGTTATCAATCTGCTTATTGGCACGCTCGAACATGTGCAGTACATGGTTTCTGATGTGCAGTGCCTCAGGAATGGACTTCATGCCATAAGCATACTTCTCCACATTCTCCATACCGAAGAAGTTGTTGGTAGCACCGGCTGCCACGATCAGGTAGTCATACGCCACCTCGCCATGATTGGTGATAACGACCTTGCGCTTGCCATCAATCTCCTGAGCCTTTGCCATGAACAGCTCCACATTCTTGTAATCGCGGAACATTGCCCTGATTGGATAAGAAATATCATCTGTGGAAAGCACAGAAGTAGATACCTGATACAGCAATGGCTGGAACAGATGGTAGTTTGTCCTGTCAATAATAGTAACATCAACATTCTTCTTAGCCAGCTTCTTTGCTGCAGCTACACCGCCAAAACCTGCACCGATAATAACAACATGCGGTCTCTTACCCATTTTTCACAACACTCCTATAA
>JBJDWY010000013.1:0-19843 GCA_051866255.1 Anaerovibrio sp.
GCTTTTTGTTATTCAGGATATCTATCAGCAGCTGCTTTTGGAGATTGGTCAGTATATTATAAGTATTGGCAACGGTTTCAATGGCCTGGGCTATGTTTTCATTATCATGCACTAATACGGCTGCGTTGGTATTCCTGGTTGCCAGTATTGAACCACCTATAAAAGACGTAGCTCCTAGAAATACACCCAGGATAATTGCCTTTTTCTTGTTTCTTGATATGCTCCGCAGCATAATAAACGCCCCCTTTATTGGCTGTAATAAGAGGTCAGAAGCCTGTTGTAGGCATCTGACACACGGATAACATAATTTTGCGTCTCACTATATGGCGGACAACCACCATAAAAAGTCACAGCAGCCGGGCCTGCATTATATGCAGCCACTGCATTGGTCACGGCATATTCACCATAGCCGGAAAAATCATCCAGCATGTTCCTGAGATATGCCGTACCGCCAACTACATTGCCTAACGGATCGTATGGATCTACGCCTATGGCAGCAGCTGTCCCAGGCATAAGCTGCATCAATCCGATGGCTCCTGCCGAAGAAGTTGTATAGAAGGTGCCAAAGGAAAAATGGCTTTCTGTTTCCATCACAGCAGTAACCAGCAAAGGATCTACCTGATAGAGGGAGGAAGCGTAGCAGATAGCATCCGTTATCCAGTAAATCTGGGTACTGTTGCTGTTGTAGCAGCTTATATCTCCGGCAATCACATCTGAAACCTCTGCTGCTTCAGCATCCTGCATGGCAATGCCAAAAGCAATAGAAAAAATTAATACCGTCCAAAAAATGATCGCTGACACCGTATCATATATGGAGTGCTTGATTTCCTGCAACCTGTTCATCAACACTTAACTGCCACCTTCCACGACTGTACTTCTTATATTTTCTGTCACATTTCTGCTGAGAACACGGCTATTGACCAGGCTATTATCCTCATAGGTATTCTCTATGGTTGTTTCGACAACAGTCTCCCGTTCTTCCATAAGCGTTTTGCTGGCAGCATTTTTCGTAATAGACAGACCATAGTTTTCCTGATTTTCCCGGCACGGTGAACACTCATCCAACGCCCTGGCAATCTCATACTCAGGATAGCCCTGCAGCAGCATGGTCTCTGCTATCAGCACATCCATAGCCGTCTCAAATGGCAAGGCGATAGCTTCAAGAATCTGCTGCTTGTGATATTCATACTCCCTGTCAGCATTCTCCTCTTTCTGCTGCCGAGGTGACGGATGATAAGTTTTGAGCTTTTCTTTTTCCGTCCTGAGCAGGCTGACAGCTGTCGGATAGACATACTCCAGATAATAGTCACTCCCCCTGCCTGGCTGAGCCGCGATAGGTGAAAGCTCCTGCACAACATCTTTTATCTCTGTCTTTTTATACACCTTTGCAGCCAGCATATCCTTGACTATTTCCGGATCCATGCTGGCGTTAATAGACTTTCTGAGTTCGTGCTGCAATGCCAGGCGATTGAGATAAAAAATCCTGGCTGAAACGCTTTTATCCTGCCCGGATGGAATATGTTCCTCCACGATCTTCATCCTGTTCAGCACTTCCCTGTTTTTCTTGATAATGCTATTGGTAATAGCTTCCATCTGATCTTCCGGCGCATCCACATTGCTGATAATCATTTTGCGCAGGACCATCTCATCAGTGTTATTCTGCATCATTGACAGTGCAGCCCTGCCCACATGATAAATTGGCATCTTCATGCTGGCTGTTTCCCCGGTAACGCCCTGATGCAGCACATCCTGCTTCTGGCGAAATGCCTCCTTCAGCTGCTCGCTCTCCTTATTCGTTTCCTTTTGTTTGTCGATACGCTTCTGCGCTGTTGCTATGACATTTTCCACATAATTCTTTTCCTCCGCCATATTGCTGCCGGAGAGAATGATCGCCCGTGGAAAATTCGCAAAAACGCCCCGCATGGCATCGAGATCAAAATCCGGATATCTGCTAAGGGCACTTTCTGCCAAATCCTTATCTACAAAATTTTTATGCAGAACATGCCTCATACTCGGATTCAGCTCCAGACGTTTTTGCAGCAATGAGATAATAATATCCTTCGGTGCAAATCCCTGGTCAATTACCTCCCCATAGCTTCCTTCCGGCAGGATAATAGGTGGCTTGCTAAGGATATATTCTTCCTTTTCAATAAGTTTCCTGGCTTTAGTCATTACCCAAAGTGTATAGCCGGGAAATGACCGTGCGGCATCCTCCGGGCTAAATTCCTTCAATACCCGGATGATATCTGTTTCAGGATAATGCTTGTTGAACAGCTCCTTGACCGCCAAAGTATCAAAATAAACCCTGTTGATGCCCTCTTTTACGCCATCAGTAATGCCCTTTTTCTTGAGCTTGCTATTATATATTTCAATAAGAGCCTTATACTCCTGCTCAACATCTACCACCGGCTGCCGTGCCAGGCCATCTGAAAACTCGCTGTGGTTGCTGTCTCCGCTGAGAACAGCCTCTACATAAGCTTCGTTTTTTCTGCCCGGCTCATTGGCTACAGGCGATGCTTTGAGCATGGCCGTGCGAATAAATTTATCCGGGAGCTTGATTGCCTTCAGCTGTTCAAAAATTGCCATATCATCACTGTATGACAGGGTTTTGATGCCCAGCTTTGCCATGTGTTCCTTGGCCAGGGAGCGATATACATCAAACTCATTGCGTGCCTTTGAAAGTGGCGGTGCGGCCTGAATATCCGAATAGGCACGTTTGACCACCATGCACTTTTCCATGAGGCTTTTGATGTATATCTCATCATGCTCAGTATTTTTCATCAGCACATCAGCTACTGTCTTTTCTGGATACCCTTCATTGACCAGCATACTGATTACAATTTCGCCATCATGATATTCACTGAATGAATTATCATCATCCATATACTTTTTGCTCAGATTTTTCTTGATTCGCTCAAAAGCATCTGATGCTTCAACAAAGTCGGTTTTGGACCGCTTACGCCTCTCGGCATTGACCAGTTCTATTACCTCATCTGTATATTTCTTAATTAATGCAGCATCATCATACTCGTTGATGATCATGGGATTATTGGCATAATTCTCCATGACCTCACGCCAGGAATAACCAATATCCATCATATCGCAGATAACTGACAAATCAGCCTGCTTATAGATATTGATAATATCCTCCCTGTGCTGCGCCATATATTCTTCCGGCTTGATATTCCGGCTCTGTGCCTGATGCAGCAAAGCAGCTTTGCAGCTTGCTACCTTGTCATTCACTTCTAACTTATCAATCAGGCGCAGATACGCATGAGTCAGCGATTCCATCATCTGCTCCCCCTTTCCTTACATGTCATGATAAATTCCCTTAATAACATCAGACAGCCTCCTCCTTTGCTGCAAATGCATCCGGTATGTTCAAGCCATGTTCCTTTAACCAGAATTCATTAAACTTTTCCAAGCCATAATTCTCTATAATCTTCTCGCACAATGCCAGGTCTTTCTTGCCCACAGCTACATAAGCAAGGCTTAACGGGCAGCTTTCCAGCCCCAAATCATAGAGCCTTGAACCTTCAGGAGAAGTGTAGTAATAGTGCTTTTGCTTTTTCGCAACAGAGAGAATTTCCATCTGCCGCTCATTAAGCTTGAACTGTGAATAAACAGCCTTTCTTTTCGGCTCCCTTGCCATCTCATCCGGCAGGAAGATATGCGTTTTGCAGGAACCAAGGATAATATCAAAAAGCGGTGACTTCACCACATCATCCAGGGACTGAGTTGCGAAAATAACCGAGGCATTGAATTTTCTCAGTGTACGCAGCCAGTCCTCTATCTTGAGCGCAAAAAGTGGATTTTTGAAGAACATCCAGCACTCGTCCAAAACGATCAATGTAGGCCCATCCTGAGTAACATCGTGGCCATCATACCCCTTCAGCATATTTTCGATGCGATGGAAAATATACATCAGCACAGGCCCGATAATATTCTGCTTGTTGATAATCTTGCCCATTTCAAAACTCTGCCAGCTGCTAAGCTCAAGTGTATCAATATTGGAATCAAAAATATTGCCATATTCATTCCCCATCGTCATAGGCGCAATAGCCTGTTTCAGATGCTCATCCTGCAAATAATCCCTAAGAGTAGATATAGTTCTGTGCTCTTGTGGCAGGCTGGACAGGATTGACAGTGCCTCCCTAATCAGGCTCTTGAGATGCGGTGTGACCTCTACGCCTTCATCCTGCAAAAAATCACACAGCCACTCCATAGCCCACTGCCTCTCGTCAGGGTTATCAACCTGGGCAAGGGGCTGGAAAGACAGGCCATTTCTTTCATCCGCCAGGTCATAAAACCTGCCCCCAACCCCATAAGTAAGCACCTTGCTGGACTTGCCGTTATCAAAAATAATCACCCTGGCATTTTTATACCGCCGGAATGCTGCCTCTATGCAGCATAAATGCACAGATTTACCAGCGCCGGTATCCCCCACCAGCATGGTATGACCTATCTGGCCCACATGAAGGTTAAGCCTAAAAGGCGTGTTGCCATTGGTCTCCGTGTATAAAAGCGGCGGTCCCTCAAGATGCTTGTTATAGCCATTACCGGCCCATATAGCAGAGATGGGCATAAGATGAACCAGGTTGCCGGTACTGATGATTTCCCTGCGGATATTTCTCCCCACCAGCCCCGGCAAGGAACCCATCCAGGCTTCCACAGCATTCAGGGTTTCCACACTTACTTTTTTGAAGCCACTATCCAGCATGAGCTGCTTGATAGTCCTGGCTCTCTGATCCGCTTCCTCCGGATCATCTGATGATACAATAATCGCTGTAGTATAATACACAAACCCAAAAGAATCGGCCTCTACTGCCAGCCTTGCTTCTTTAATTTCGTGAATCAGTCCCTCCACGTGCTCATCATTGTATCTTTCTATGTTAGGATCATCCCGGTGGATGAAATAGCTCCAAAAGCTCTGCAGCTTGGCATACCACGCCTTGCGCATTGTTTCCAAAGTGCTCAAGGTATCGTTCTTGGTCATGCAGAAGCAGCGAGTGGACCAGCGATAAGGAAAATCCAAATTATTCAAGGCATCCAGCAGTCCGAAGGCCGTTGCATGAGGATATTTAACCGGCACGACAATCCGCAAATGCTGCTTGTTCAGCTTCGGCTCCAGGCCGCCATAAAGAGGCGTATCATAGAGATAGCTGTCCAGGAGAAGCGGCTTCCCTGGTACTTTTATGGGACGCGGATTATCCGATATGGTGGAGTGCAGATAGGTGACTGTCTCATCAGCAGTCAGGGGCCGTATCGGTATTCTCAGCCCGATTATTACCATGTAAAACTTATTTACCTGCTCCAGGAACCTGTCTAACGTGTCCTCTGCATGAACCACCTTTTTCTTGCGCCCCTCAATGAAAATTTCCTTCATTTTCTCGGCACTGTCCAATGGGGGGCGATAATAAATTGTCACATAAAATTTTGATTCATAGTGGCCACCATCAGAAAACAGCATTTCCCGTTCCTTGTCCATCGCCCTTGTCACAACATCAGGAAAATACTGTTCTGTCGGATATGCCATAGATGGCACACGCTGAGATTCAAAGTACAAGACATAATCCGTAGGCAGCGAGCAAAACTCCTGACTGAGCTGTGATGTTATCATAGAAAGCTCCGCTTCTATGGAAGAATCAAGATCCGGCCCGTGATATGCCATAGTCAGCTGAAAAGAACCATCCTTGTTCAGTACGATAGCCACCTTTTCATTGCTGCCCGGCAATCTGCCTGTACGCAGAATCCCCCACACCATAGCATCACGCAGAAAGTGTTTTTTCCTATATTTGTTTGAAAATAAGTTCATCTTATACATTTTCTTCATCTCCCGAATGAAGCAACAGCTCATCGATGCTGGCAAACCCAACTGCAGGCGGATTGGCATAAGGCTCCGCCATGCCCGGCAGGCTTGCCCACCAGATATTTTTGCTGTTATACGCTTCCATGATATACGAAGCTTCCTCCTGTGCTAAAAACTCCTGCAACTGCTGTCTTGCTTCATCAGTTTTGCTTTCCGGCACAGATATAATCCAGGCATTCAGATAATAGCCATTCAATCTGCCAAGGATGTTGGCAGTTATGATGCTTTTAACTGAAGGACGGCCCATGCACCACAGCCTGGTATAGATATTCTTTTCTTTTTCAATATGCTTTTTGTCAATAATCAACAGCCTTTGCATGTGACGATAATTAAATTCCTTGGCATTGAGGAAATCCATTACTATCCTCTCATCACGAATATTGGATGGCGGAGGCATTGTAACAATCAGCAGATTATTGCTGCCGATGAAGATAGAATTATTGCCAAAAAATATATCTGCATCCTGGGTGAGCAGGGCATCCATATGCAAGGGAACATCCGGCATTTCTATGCTTGGCGCACTAATGGATACCGCTGACTCTAAAAAGCTAATCAATCCCTGATACTCCAGAATGTGGCATGGCGTAACTTTGTATAATACGTTAAATATCCCTACCACCACTTCCAGAAACTTTTCCCTGGCACTTTCCACCATTATTTTCCCTGTTACATAATTTTTTATGGTGTCACCATTGGTATAAAAGGGATTCCAATAAATCACCAGGAAGCATTTTGTACTTCCATTGATGTGCTGTTCTTCAATCCAGTACGCCCAGCCATTGCGCAACTCCTGCAGCCGCTGCAGCATATCGCCTATATCCGACTTATACGGCTTATAGGCGATCACGGAAAACATGCTATAGTCTTTATTCTGCATGATTTGTGGATGCAATAATCCGCTCCATTTAAGCCAGTAGCTGACATTTTCCTCGTCTTCTATGTATTCCTTCCAGCTTGCCTCTTTCAAAAAAATCACCTTTCTTATGAAAAAGGCGAGACTTGCATCATCATTCCAGCAGAATCTCGCCTTGCCATTTTACCTGCTTGCTCAGGTTGAATAATAATCATGTTTTTTGATGTACTTTTGATAGCAGTCAAAAAACTGTGCATCCCCGGCTGATAAAATCGCAGCAATAAAATACAATAGCCCTGTGATAACAAGTATGTAAAAGAATTTAAATATCACTAAAAATGCTGCTGTTATCGCCCCCAGGACCACCAGCACTACCTGCGGCACCTTGGCAAACAGCGGATGCTCAGTCAGTGCCTGGAACAGTGGCAATTTTGCCATTGTGTATCTCTGTCCGTCTTCCATATTGCACTACCGCCATTAGAAAAATACCAGGCCGGATGCATCCAGGGAAACGGAGAGCCCTGTTACACCTACCAGCGAATCAGCATTTGCCAGAGCAGCACCGCCACCTACAAGGCCTATAGATGTACCCAGCCCCTGCTGGCTTTGCGACGTGAATTTCTCATATGCAGCCTTGCCGACACCGACGGCTGCCATCAAGCCACCTACACCTTTGGTAGCAAAAAATGCCAACTGGGTTATTGGAGCTCCTATAGCCTTCATGAAACCATTCGTGTTAGACGAAGCATTTTGGGCAAATCCTGTATCCGTAAACACACATAATGCTCCGATTAATACCCCGGCATAGACAACTTCCACACGATGGTTATGCCAAATTTCCGCAGTCTTTTTGCCCAATGCATCCCGCAGCTGCCTGCCTCCCTGAACTTTCTTGAATATCTTTTTTGCTATACTCATGATATTTAGCCTCCTTTTGCTAATCTGATAATATTGTACGCCTGTAAAGCTTTTCTAAAATGCGAATTTGTCGCAAATTTATACAACCTGCTCAATCTCATATTCCTGGGATTGAGGATTATATTTCTTTACCCGGATTATTTCAGAAACTTTTCTTCTTACACCATCCTTTTTGATATAGATGACCATGCCTACGGCCTGCCCGATGGTACGCTGCTGGGGGGATACAGAAATCTCTGAAATCATCTGCTCCAGACGGTACAATGATTCCAATGCAGAATCACTGTGCAGCGTTGCACAGCCTCCATCATGGCCTGTATTCCACGCTTTTAGCAGTGTCAATGCTTCCTTGCCCCTGACCTCTCCCACCACAATCCTCCGTGGCGATAAGCGCAGGGACATTCTCAAAAGCTCGTTCATGTCAATATACGGCTTTTGAGTTTTCAGCCTTACATGATTCGGCGCATTGCACTGCAGCTCAGGCGTATCCTCAATGATAACCAGCCTATCCCCGGTATCGGAGACCTTATCCAATATGGCATTCAATAAGGTTGTTTTCCCGGAACTTGTACCTCCGGCAGCAATGATGTTTTCATGATTCTGTATGCCCTGCAAAATTACCTCTCTCTGCCTCTCTGTCATAGTCCCCTGCCGTACATAATCATCAAGGGTAAATACTGTCCTGGCATGTTTCCTGATGTTGAATATAGGCACATCCACAATATCCGGCAGCTCTGCCTGAAAGCGGCATTTGGGCCAGTACGGCTCCCAGGGCTTCATTTCAGCTTCTAAATATGGCTTGTTATCCACATCAATGACTGTGTCTGCCATCGCTGCCACACCATAAATGATCTGCTTGGCAATAGACGGCAAAACTTTATGCCCGGTATCTACCCAGCCCCTATCGAAGGTATCAATCCAAAGCCGCTGATCCGTATTCACCGCCAGCTCCAAAACCTTGGTGTCAGCCAAGTATTCAAGAATAAATGAACCCATTGCATTAATAAGTGTCTTGCGAGTTCTGATTTCTGCTTCATTAAGCTGATGTTCCATGCTCTCCACTTCCCCCCTGCTCTATATTCTCTAAATTACCCAAGCAGAATTGAAACTCAGGATCATTGTTTACAGGTTCATCATCATACATAATCACTTCTTCCTCACCTGCTGGCCATGACCGTGATATATCAGATTGCTGAGATTGCCTGTTGTCAATGTCTCCTGCTTCTGCTGTATGGTCTTTTTCTTTTTCTGGCTCAACGTTCTCTGCTGGCTGCTGAATGTCGCCTTCGGCAGCGTTCTCTGCATGTTCAAATTGCTCATCTTCCTTTCCTGAATTTTCCGGCACTGCTCCCAGTGACTCAGCAACTTGATTTTCCACTGCCTTATTGATTCCTTTCTCGGTTTGATTACCTGCACTATGATTGTCAACAACTGAGTTGGGGGCATCACCGGCTTCTGTATCTGCTTTTTCGGCAGGATGTTCATCAGTATTAGTGGCATTATTAGTGGCATTTGCACCACTTTCTGCCGTTTCACTATCCATACGTGCCTGATTTACCTTTTCCTGCCGTTCTTTTATATCTGCTACCTCAGCTGCATGAATGGCAAAAAGCTGCTCATAGTCCCTGATAGCTGTACAGGTATCAGAAAAAATAGGAGCTGAAATAGCAAAGGCACGCTTTTTGAAATACGGTTCCTTATACCACCTGATTTTTTTAGCCATAATCGGCTTGCCGCCCTGGACAAGCACCAGCTGATTTTTGTCCTTGTCCATACGCATTATCTCATCCGGGTTAAGCAGTTTTCTGCCCTGCTCCGATGTAGATGTGGAGCCGCCTTTAAATAAACCATTGCTTGATGTGCTTTGCGCGGTAATGGTCTTGTCACCAATGGTATCCGACAAAACTTTGGCAGTATCGTATTCCGATGGTGTCATGTAAATCTGCACCTGGCTGTTGGATAAAATCTTGTTGGAGCCGTCCTTGGTGTAAATCTCATTGAGCTGTGTGATATTCTGTACAACAATACAGATTTTCACACCATACCCGGCACAAATCGCCAGCGTGTTGCCGATAGTTTCCATCTTTTTCAGCTGCGGAAACTCATCCAGCATCAGCAAAAGCCTCTGCTTCTTGGCATCTGGGTTGTCAAATTTCATATCCCGGACAGTTTTGGCTATCATGGTATTGACAAATAGCCTAGTAAGAGGACGAAGCTTCTCTATATCATTTGGCTGCAGCACCATATACAAGGATATGGCCTGCTCCGGATTCATCAGGTCCCGGAAACAAAAATCTGACACTGCCGTATTCCTGCGGATGAGCGGGTCCTGGTATAGTGCCAATGGCGTTTTGGCCGAGCTCAGAATTGACTGCCGTGTTTCCTTGGCACCCTCCAAAATATTGGCTGCTGACTCTGCCACCTTGGCATGTACCAGGAGTTTATACAGGGGCGATTTGTGGGTATTGATAACCGCCTCTATCTCCTTGATATCCTTGCAGCTGCGGATTTTACTCATGGGAGATTTCCAGCTGACCAGGTCTTTTCTGACTATAATCGCCTTGCGAAGATTTTCAAAGGCTGCCTGCAATTCCTCAGTAGGATTTTTCCCTTCCATGTCCATGATGGAGCTGTATTCCTCATCTGTCAGAGGATATGCCTTCAACGACTTCAGATAATCCACAATGGGGGCAAAATCCGTGTAGTAAGTGCCATATACTTCCTTCAGCGGATTATGATACTGCTTCTTTACCTTTCTCTTTTCTGCACCATCTCCCACTTCTTCCTCATATTCCAGCTCCATGAATTCCTCCGGGGAGATATGCGGATAAACCTTCATAATAGAGAAAAGCTGATCCGTATTCAAGTTTGGTGAAGACAGGAAGCTGAATACATCTGTCGGACAGGGCAGCTCCCTGTTCTCCTGGCAATTCTTGTACATCAGGTGCATCACAACACCATTCAGTACATTGATGGCAGAATCATTCCAGAATGGATCTGAATTGGTCTGCTCCCCTGTCTTCACCATCGTTTCATTGATGGTTGTGACATCCGAGTATTCCTCGTAACTCTGAAAATTAATCTCTGCATAGGGATTCCACTTGGCTGCGGAGCCATCGCTGCACAACGGCTCAAATTTCAATACCTTCTGCTTGAGGATTTTCTGCCGGAAGCCAGCTGTAGAAGCCCACAATTCCCCCTTTGGATCAAAGAAAAAGATGGAATGTTTCCAGATTATTCCTGTTGGTATGATAATGCCCACGCCCTTGCCGGAACGCGTAGGTGCCGCCAGAAAGATATGCTCCGGCCCATCATGCAACATAATCTTATCTGTATACGGATTACGGCCACACACCACGCCATTCTCCTTTGCGTTAAGACCAAGCTTCTCAATTTCTTTAGCACTGGCAAATTCGGCAGTACCATGAGAATCCAGCGTTTGATTTTTCTTACTGAGCAGGTAGCACATCCCGGCTCCTAATAAAATTGCAGCCAGCGGGCATATACCATAGCTGTTGACTATATCCGGCATATTTTCCTGTATCACAGGATCAGCCACCCAGGTCTTCCAGGCAAAGGGCTGATAGATATGCAGCGAGCCTAGCGAAAACCCATTAGGGATAGAAAAGCCCCCCAGCTGGACACTGCTCTGCTCCAGATATTCCAGATACCCGGCATCAGCAGCAATCAGGCTGGTTTTCAGCCAATTCCCAAGCAGGACAGCAAATACCATAATAAGCAGATAAATCAGCCAGATATGCTCTATTTTGTTATTTGAACTTTCCATAACATCACCTTTTAAAATGAGAATGAAATAGGCTTAGTAACAAAAATATTGAACTCATATCCAGGCTCAACAGTCACCGTAGGCTGGATATTGGTACTGCTCTGCAGCAGTGACTGCAATCCGCTGGTATCGATATTCGCCCTGTTAGCTCCAATGGTGCTCAAAGCTGTAAATCCAGCACTGAGTACACCATTCACCAACGTTCTGCCGATAGCTGCATCCATGTGCTTGTTCATATTGCCACGAATGCCGTTATATCCCTGGTCATCCACGGCTACCATGCTGTCACCAATGGAATATGAACCACCATTTGGAAAAACCAGGGTGGAAAAAGTAATAGCTACACGGTCGGACGTACCTGCTCCTGCCTGATATGAACCAATAGCTTTGGTTCCCATCGGTATAAGCAATGTGGAACCAGTTGCAGTGTCATATATATCGCTTTGCACCTGGGCAATCACCTGCCCCGGGTTATCAGTATTTATGCCTGTGTAGAGCAACATAGGGATTATTGTTCCTGCCTGCAATATCATGCCATCAGGGCCGGAATAACCTGCCGCATAAGAAGCCATATTAGCTGAAGCTGTATTTCCCACGGAATTTACCACATCAGCCACGCTTCCTCCACCACCACCAATAGCAAAGTCAATCGCAGAGCGGAATTTATCAACCAGCTCCTTGGCTTCCTTACTTTGTGCTTCCGCAGTCTCCTGTTTTACTCCCTGATTGGGAGCATTCCGCCTGGCATTGGCATCAATCTGTGCCAATGCAGACGGCAGCATATACGGTGCTGAATACGCTTGCTGTGGCTGCTGGGTTGCCCGGATAGCCGGAACCTGCTGCTGTGTGCCTGCTGGCTGCATGTTTTGCACATTACCGGCAGCCCTGCTGCCATTTGCGCCTGTATTGCCAGCTTTCTGCTGATTAACTGCCTGCATCTGTGCTTGAACATCTTTGTAATTGGTTTCCTTCATCTGCTTTTTTGCCCTGTCCAGATCAGCTGCCTGTTCATTTTTTTGTACCTGGCTGTTATCCTGCTGGCTGCCTCCATCTCCGTTATCCATGATGTTATAAGCAAATGCCACCAAGATAATCAGGGCTGAAGCTACCAAGGCAATATTAACAAATTGCTTGTTTATCCCCAAGGTTTTGTCCTTTTCGCCATCTGTCATGCTGATATTGCCAGGCTGCCTGTCTTCCTCATCCTGCTCATCATATGTATCATCATCTGAATTATCCCTGCCTGCCACCTGTCTCTTTTTCGGCAAACGGCTAATAATCAGCTGCTTTATAGCTGTAATATGCTTTGAAATATCCATATTGCTCGCCTCAATCCTTATGCTTTATGGTGATAATGTCACTGTCAGATTCCCTGATCTGGGCTATATCAAAGGTCTTTTCTATGATCAGATACTTGCCCTTGATGGTGTAATTTACCAATGACATTTCCTTGCGATTTTTGCTGCGGACGAAAATAGGCACCTGCTTTTTGTTCATCTTGTCAAATTTCAGATATGTCTTTTCTCCATCGCTGAACACCATCACCGGCTTATTGCCCTTGCCGGAGACCTCATAATCGAAATCCATCTCCGTAAGATTAGCTGCATTGACAGTGCCGGTAACAACACGTTCCTCTTTTGCTTTATTCAAGAGATTCTCCTGAATAGCTTCCTCGCCATAAACCCACTTTACCATGGGATTGTACCAGTCAGACGAATTGACAATCACCTGATAAGTATGCTTGTCTGTAGCGATAAAGAAATTTGTAGTGCCTGTTTCAATCACCGGCTTCACCAGCAAATGCTCCACACCATCTACATTGGTCTTGCTGATGCTCCAGGATGCTGTGTCACCACCGCCAACGTAGGAAATAGTTTCACCTTTTTTGAAGGATAAATCCGTAATAAACCCTCTGCGGCAGTATATTTTGTACATCTGGTTCGGACTATATGAGAACACCATAGTGGAGTTGCCCTGAGAATTTATAGCATCCTGGGTATAACTCACATCACTTCCCTGCCCTCCGGGATTGACCAGATAATTACGGGTTGCCGGAGAGCCATATTCCCGATAATTATCCCCCAAATCCCTTGCCTGGGCTGCCACTACCTTGCGAGCAGCTGCTTCATCCTTTCTTTCCTTTTCCAGCTTTTCCAGGAGTGACATAATCCGCTCCTGAGTCTCAATAGTATCTTCCAGCTTTGCCCGCAAATCCATCACCTGGGCAGAAAGGTCTGCTACAGCCTGAGAAGAATTTGCTGCATTGATTTTCTTCTCCAAAAAATCAATTTTGTTTAAAATTTCCTTGCTGTTCTTCTCCGATTTCTTTTGCGTAAGCTGCGCCAATATCTGCTGCTGGCTCTGTATCATGCTGTCAATATCATCAGCACTATCCGCAGCAAAAGCTGGCGTATATGCGACACTGCAGCCAATAAGCAAGGCTGAAATAGTAACTTTCTTAAAATGCCTGATGATGGTTATTTTGTTAAATTTGCTCATGTTCTTTTGCTCCTTAATTCTTGTTATTGGTATTTTTCACTGCCTGATTGCCGTTATTGTTTACTGAGGATATATCCTGTATGAAATCAAACCCGGTAATATAAATGCCCAGCGGATTATTCAGGATGTTTTCCTCTTTCACCGGCAGCATAGTGTAACTAAACGTGCCTGACATCGGTACATCCTTGTACGAAGAAGTTGATACATCCACTTCCTCCTCAATCCAACGTACCAGGAAAGATGCCTGGGATTCCGGAACCTTCTGAACAGATATGTTCTTGATTGTTATCAGGCTCTTACCTACCTTTTGCTGCTGTGCACTGTACTTATTTTGATACCTCTGAGCTGCCTCCTGTGTCATATATGCCATAGCCTTTTCCTGCTGCTTGGCATAAACCACCGGATCATAGCCCATGCTACGGGCATTTTTCACAAACTCAGCAATGAAGTACTTAATTTCCGCCTCCTGCGGAGTATAATCAGCTTCCACAAAGGCTCCGGCCTTCTTGATTTCTCCTGTAGTCTCGTTTACAGTGACTACGTAAGGAATTACAGTTGTTTTCATGGACTGCCATACCAGGCCTGCTGCCAGGACAATACAGACAACAATCAATCCCAGGGAAATCCTGCGCCAGTTATACGCTTGAACCACGGCAGATCCTATGCGCCTGTCCCATACAGCTTCTGCCCGTTCTGCCGGAGTAGCCGGATTTTTATGCTGCTCTGTGTTAAACTTCTCTTGCTGATTAAACAAACTTATTGACATAATTTATCCCCTTTCCTAAATTCCCGGTAAGATTCGTAGACAAATTTAATAAATCCACTTAATGAAAAACCAATGCATATTATAAATTGCATGTTAAACATATTGAACACCACCATAAAGGCCGCTACCAGGAATAAATCCCAGGGAGCGATAAATCCCTGTAGCTCCTGGAACTTTGTTCCTTTGTAAAACTCTGATTGCAATAAATTCTCCACCATTTTGTGATATACGTAGCATAAGAGAATAAACACTATCACACACTGAACCACTGATACCCAGCGCCAGTTTACGTTTAATATTTTGCTGGTAAAATCACCTATTGTATGATGAATTTCCATAAGAGGCACATATATCTCAGCAGCTCCAACAGAATAAAAATATAAAACCGCACCGCTATAGATTGCCATTGACACCGCCATAATAGGTAAAAACGGCAACTCTAATGTTTCATCTATGTCATTTTCACCACCATCCTTAGTAAAAAATGACTTGACATGATTTGTTATATTCTTAACATCCGAGGCAAGAAAATTGACCAATAGCAATGCTAAGTTGATAAAATGAAGCGATAGCACATAAAATGCAAATAAGGCAGCAGATGCTAAAAAACCATATTGCGAAACACTAAGCAATAAGATAATCAATACGACCGCTTTGCGAATATCTATCTGCTTCGTTTGCAAATCTTCTGTAACCATATTTATAAAGAGCAGCATCGCCAATAACCACAGAAAACCAGCAGACGGTACTGAGGAATCTATTATTGATGAACCAAATATAAATGCCGGAAAACAAACAACCAGCAACATCCAATGCAGCAACAAGCTGCATACCTTCGGATGCTCATGCGTAAAATCATTTATCGCTTTGCGGACTTGTATAAAATTTACCATCCGGTAACGTCACCCCCAATTTATATGTCATGCTGCCATTAGGATTTTTCTTCACTGAGTAAGTAAACTGAGAAAAATCTATTTCCTTGGAAAAATATCCCTGCTCATCCTGAATTATTCCCAGCTGCTCCAATGATTCCGGGAAAATATGCGTATGACTGTATGTAATTCCCTTTTCGTCATCAATCTGCACAGAATCTGTCCTTACAGCCTTGTGCATCTTGGAATACATTGCCAGTGACCTGTCTATTACATCACACTGATGTATCAGCAGATCTTTTTTGTAATTCTCCACAAACTGATAGCCAATAGAAACGCCACCAGCAAACAGCACTATACATACAACTACATATATCACTGTGCTTGTCATAAGAACCCCTGGTGCCTTCAGTAGTTTTTTATTTTGCCTCTGCCTGTTCATTCACATTCACAAAATCCTTTCTAAAATCTCTAAAAACTATCTTATAGGAAAAAAAGCAAAAAATATTACAGATTTGTCGCATTTTTTGACAATGAAAAAGACCACTCGTATAAAAAGTGGCCTTGTGTATAAGGTTATAAAATTTTTGTTCTGTTCAATTCGGACAGATTATTTGTTTTGTTTAAAATGAACAATCTGTACGTTCTGTCCAAATTGAACAGACTATATGTTTTTTTTGATTATCGCTGGTTTTCCATGTGGTAGTTTTCCCCTAAAGATTTTTCTTCAGCCATCTGCCTGCCTCCAAAGCTATACCAGGCAATACCCTGTCATGATAAGAAACATTAGTCAGGTTGGTATGCAACGTTCCATCCGCCAGCTTTTCCTCTACCTCGTTGAGAAACTCCTCACTATACCCCATATTCTTCAAAATAGTCCAACCATCAGCCTGCTGGGGCTGTAGCTCATAACATTTATAATAATTATGGTCTGATAACTCTGCCACACGCCCCTCGCTATCAGATGCCTGTACGATGCTGTCAAAAAAAGCCTTGAGTGTAGGCCTTACTGAAAATTCAATAAACACACTTGTTATACATTCACGTTCCATTTTTTCGTTCTCCTTTAACATGTCATTATGAGATTGAATTTGTTATTGCCATTTGGCTTCTGCTCTACTATGCTATGCCACATATAATACATTATGTGAAAATTTCTAAAAACTTGATTTGTCGCAAAATAAAAAAACATAATCCTTTGAAACCTCTTGAATGATTCCAGGTGATTATGTCAGTTCTTTATATAGCTTTTTTAAGGCCTTGCGCTGGCTATCTTTAACTGTATGTGCGTAAATATTGAGCAGCGTATCTGGCCGTGACCATCCGCCAACAGCCTGTATATCCGTAATGCCAATACCAAGCTGCACCATATTGGTTGCCCAGCTATGCCTGGCAGAATGAACATGCAACGCATCGGAGCAGAAGTCCAATTTCTTCACCATCGCTTTGAAATTTCTGCTGAAATATGCCGGATTATGAGGTGAGCCATCCTTGTTGGCAAAAACCAGATTATACTCATTTTTATACCCTGGTTGCCGGCTTTCTTCCCTTTGTCGCTTGCGCCAGTCTGCCAGCATGGCTTTTATTTCCATCGGGAGCGGTATGGTTCTAAGTGAACTTTTCGTCTTCGTGGTTTGCTTTAACGTCACACTGCCATTTTCCATGATGAGAGTTTGCCGTATCTTGATGGTGTTATGCCTGAAATCAACAGCATCCCAGGCTAGGCCCAAGACTTCTCCCCTGCGACATCCCAGGTAAAATAACAGTATATACGCAACATAAAAACGATGCCCGGAAACGGCAGCCAAAAACTTTCGCTGTATTTCCGGGGTAAATATGGGCGAATCATGCCAGGGGATGGATATAGGTTCCGTGTTTTCTGCAACATTCTTAATCACAAATTCCTCCCGAACTGCTTGCCTAAACATAGCTATCAGCAGCTGCCTAAGCTTAGTAATAGTATGCGCTGATAACGGCTCACCACGCAAATCTAAATTTTTAAGCTTTAACTTTTTGCCGTGCAGAAACTCATTGGTCAAAAACTCCTGGATATCTCTTGTTGTGATCTCAGACAGCTCCATCTCCCCTAACTTACTTGCAACAATGTGATTCTTGATTAAATTCTCCATAGCTATCTGCGTAGTACGCTGCTGCTTCGGACTTCTATAAGTTTGATACCAGTACACAATGTAGTCTTTTAATAACATCACAAGACCGCCTTTCATATTTCATTAATAGTGACATGAAATATGATAACATAGAATGGTTATTATATTCTATGTTATAGTTGCTTCGCAAGGAAGTAATACTCTGCCTATAGGCACGATACTGCCATATGTAGGCAATTTGAGCGATATTCCACATGGCTGGGCATTGTGTGACGGTACTAATGGCACACCAAATCTCACAGGCCGTTTTCTTCAAGGCTGGGGCTGGGATGATTTTTATAATAGAAATGTTGGAGAATATGTGCAAGAAGGATTGCCAAACATTTGGGGAACGAGTGATTCTAATACGGATTTTAATAGTTTAGGTGGTGCGTTCTGGGGGAGTAATTATAATAATTCGCCCGATTGTGGCGGCCGTAACGGATATCATGGATTTAATTTTGATGCATCACGTTGTTCATGGGTATATGGAAATTCGTCAACTGTGCAGCCTCGTTCATATGTCGTATATTACATAATGCGCATAATATAATAGACTGCGTAATATGGTGGTCTATTCTCGTGCGGCTTATCATTACCAACATTTGTTGATGTGGAAGGCCTTACAGGGTATGGATCCCCGGAATGTCCAGGACCGCCACCACCAGAATTTGCCCAAGTAACGTACAAAAGATTTGGATTACCATGATTATGAGATGGAAGTTCGTTTACAAGTAGTTGATGGAAGTTTTCTCCGCCCACATCATGTAAATTATAACTCAGGCCAGCTCCAGTGATAAACCTATCACGCAAATCCGGTGTCCCATTTGTTCCATCACATAGAAACCAGCCGTAAGGGAGTTTACTTAAATCACCAACATACGGCAAGATTGTACCAATAGGCAAGGTATTACTTCCTTGCGAAGCAGGTAATGGTAAATTTGTTTGTGAAGGCAATGCTACTTAATTTGTGGTATAATAATTAATGAAATTCAATACTAGAGGGGAGGCATATTATGTTCAAACAGAAATTAGAAGAATACAAACGTATATTGGAGCAATTAGATGATTTTACAAGAAAAAACTGGGAAGATAATTTCACAATAGAATTTACGCACAATACGACTGCAATTGAAGGAAATACTTTAACATTGATTGATACGAAGATGATACTTGAAGACGGCATCGTTCCTAAAGAAACAACCCTCTTTGAATTGGATCAGATTAGAGGACATGCCGATGCGTGGCAATATGTAAAAGAAAATGTAAAAAATAACATTCCACTGTCTGAAAATTTGATAAAAGATATTCATGAAAGAGTCGTACCCACTAGAGGTGTCGGAGGAATTTATCGCACAGTTCCTGTCTACATACGAGGTGCACAACATGTTCCTCCAAATTATAAAAAAGTAAGGGAACTAATGAAGTACTTTATTCAGGATATGAATATAAAGTCATTTTCCTCTGTAGCCGAATTAGCGGCATGGACACATGCTGAATTTGTTAAAATACATCCATTTCAAGACGGAAATGGCAGAACAGCCCGATTGATGATGAATTATCAGTTAATGATAAATAATTATCCACCTATCAATATAAAAAAAGATAATGTCCATGAATATTTCAATGCATTAGAGATTTATGCTATCAGAGATGATATAAATCCTTTTAAAGATTTAGTTCAAGACAACATTGAGAAAAGTTTGGACAAGTTTATCAATATGTATCAAGATTACTATACTGATAAAAGCAATGAGACATTACTTCCCGATACAAATTTATCATCTGATGCAGAAAAGATATTTGTTAATAGTTACAACAATATTATCAATAAGCTAAAGGATACCCATGTAGCAGCAACAGAAGCTACAAAGAACTTACTAAAGTATGGATATGATGTCGATAAAATTTATCCTGTGTTGGAAAAACTATTACCACAGGCTCAGAATGATGATCTCTATAGTCTAGAAATTATACATAAGGCCAAAGAAAGTCCTAGTATAAAACCCAAATTGCATAGTGACAACAGAAAACTATAAACAATAAAGTGCATTATCGCAATATGTTGATAATGCACTTTATTGTTTGTTATTCCCAAAGCTATTATTACCTATTTCGCAAGGAAGTAATAC
>JBJDWY010000014.1:0-19781 GCA_051866255.1 Anaerovibrio sp.
ACATCAGGAGGGGGTTACGCGATTTTTATTTTTTTAAAAAGTTGTAAAGTGCTGGAGGAATAGTAAAATGCAATCAATATTTTTCAGGTTTTTTATTACGATAGCTATGCTTTTTTCTCAGGTTGCCCTGGCGTATGCTGGGCATCTGGAGGATATTGCCGCAAGGGGGGAGCTGCTGGTGGGGACGACGGGTGATTATCGCCCCATGTCATACTATAATGCAGAAACCGGCGAATATGAGGGGATTGATGCGGAGCTGGCAGAGATACTGGCAAAATCCCTGAATGTCAAGCTGGTTTATGTGCCGACAACCTGGCCGAATTTGGCGAAGGATGTACAGGAAAATAAATTTGATGTTGCCCTGTGCGGCGTTTCAAGAATTTATGAACGGGAGCGGACGATGGCTCTTTCGAGGGGGTACTGCGTGACAGGCAAGACCGTTCTCTGCCGCAGGGAAAAGGCTGCTGATTATCAGTCGCTAGAGGATATCAACAAGCCTGAGGTGCGGATCATGCTCAATCCGGGCGGCACCAATGAAAAATTTGTCCGTAGCAGGTTGCAGAATGCCACGGTGATTATGCATGAGGAAAATGCGGAGATTCCGGGGCTGATTGCAGCTGGCGAGGCTGATGTCATGATTACGGATACCTTTGAGGCAGTGCGGTATGTGCACATGAATCCTGCCTTGGCGGCACCGCTGGCAGACAGGCCATTTACTGTCATCAACAAGGCTGCCCTCATGCAGCAGGGAGACCAGCCTTGGCTGAATTATGTGAATTTTATGCTGGAGGAATTGGAAGCTGATGGAACACTTCCCCAGCTTAGGGAAAAGTATTTGAGATAATATATCAGAATTTCTTAGGAAGAATTGCTTGCTTCATGTAATAATTTTTACTCCCATGCGTATAAAGGACAAGAAAAGATGAACACAAACCGCGGTCAGGCGGTAGCAAGGGGGAAGTAATCATGGAAATGGCAATTAATATGGCAAGCAGTGAGTTTAGGGCAAAGGCAGATGAAGTTCTGAGGATTATGGAATCTGACCCGGTTACTGCCAGGATTATGGATGCTGCGGAAACTGTGGAGGAAATGTATGAGGCAGCTAGGCGATATGTAAATGTGAAGTTTGAGGATTTCAAGAGATACTTCAATGAAGCCATGGGGTGCTATGAGGCGAAAATGGAACTTTCGGATGATGACATGGAGCTGGTGGTTGGCGGAAGCTGGAAAAGCTTCTGGCAGAAGACCAAGAAATTCCTTTTATCGGCAACCGTAATTGTTTCCTGTGCTTTGGGAGGCGCCGTTGTCGGAGCTATTGGCGGTGCAGTAGTTGGCTTGGGTGAAGGCGGTCCTGCCGGAGCTGCTGTTGGTGCGGCAGTCGGTGCAGTTGCTGGTATTGTTGGTGGTGTAAAGCTGGGCTTGGAAGTGCTGGATCAATATTATAACGATACCAGGCGTTGCTGATTGTCATGCCGCGTCGTTGGTGGTAAAGTGGGCAGATTGTAGAAATGTCTGCCCATTTTTTATGGGGACATTGCCAAAAGTACATTGTATACACAATAAAATCCTACCATAATACTCAATTTTGTGATATTATATCAAGTGGTCAGTATGTAAATATTGACATATATCTATATCATTTATTATATAGTGCTTGCTAGGGGCAAGGTGTGCACTGTAGTGAGATAAGAAAGGAAGATATGTAATGAGAATTGGTATTTATGGCTATGGCAATCTGGGCCGGGGCGTTGAGGCCGCTGTCCGTCAGAATGATGATATGGAGCTGGTGGCAGTATTCACCCGCAGGAATCCTGCTGATGTAAAGCTGCAGACCGAGGGCGTCAAGGTTTATGCTGCCTCTGATGCGGCAAGCCATGCAGATGAGATTGATGTGCTGGTGCTGTGCGGCGGTTCCGCCACTGACCTGCCTGAGCAGACTCCTGAGCTGGCAAAGTATTTCAACGTAATTGACAGCTTTGATACTCATGCCCGTATTCCGGAGCATTTTGCCAACGTTGACAAGGCTGCCAGGGAAAGCGGCCATACTGCCCTGATTTCCTGTGGCTGGGATCCAGGCATGTTCTCTCTGAACCGCCTGTATGCCAACGCTGTACTGCCGCAGGGCAATGACTATACCTTCTGGGGCAAGGGCGTAAGCCAGGGGCATTCCGATGCTATCCGCCGCGTCAAGGGTGTCAAGAACGGCAAGCAGTACACCATTCCTGTGGAGGCTGCCCTGGAATCTGTAAGAAACGGTGAGAACCCTGAGCTGACTACCCGTCAGAAGCATACCCGTGAGTGCTTCGTAGTGGCTGAGGATGGTGCAGACCTGGCTCAGATCGAGAAGGATATCAAGGAGATGCCGAATTACTTCTCTGATTATGATACTACCGTGCATTTCATCAGCGAGGAGGAGCTGCAGGCAAACCACAGCGGCATTCCTCATGGCGGCTTTGTGTTCCGCACTGGTGTTACCGGCTTCAACGGCGAGCACAAGCACGTTATTGAGTACAGCCTGAAGCTGGATTCAAACCCTGAGTTCACTTCCTCTGTCATCCTTGCTTATGCTCGTGCAGTAAATCGTTTGCATCAGGAAGGTGCAAATGGCTGCAAGACCGTGTTTGATGTAGCACCGGCATACCTGTCCCCATTGAGCGGTGAGGAACTGAGAGCCCACATGCTCTGATTTCTTTTTCAAATATGATATTGGTGATATCATCAGATTGATTTTATGAAAAACAAGCACATCCTGACTGATGCCGGGGTGTGCCTGTTATTTTTTTGCTTGCTTTTATGTGGTGCGTTTCTTTGCGTGTGGTTTTTCTCATATTCTTCGGTTATTTTCTGCAGAAAAAGGGGAAAATAGGATAGTGTAAAACTTCAACCACTTTTTTAAGGCTTTTTTATGTTCTTTTGGATATTTTCACCATTTTTTAGCCGTTTTTCCGGATACTCCTTGACCTGTAGCTTGCACAAAAAAAGAATTATCGCATATCTGGCTGGATTACCTCAAAGTAATCTGTCGGCTGTGCGATAATTCTTTTGCTTTTATATGAGATTTTATATACTCTGGCACACTTTTATGCATTTTCATGCACCGTCATGTACTCGCATGTGCCATCATGTGCGTTTTGATAATTTTATATGCTTTTTCAGTCTTCCAAAAGCGCCTTGCCGGTGAACTGGTCGGTAATCAGCACATTGGCATAGCGTCCCTTGAGGGCTGCCCTGATGGCGTTAATTTTTGCCTCGCCGCCGGAAATCATGATGCTGAATTCCTTGTCCCGCAGCTCGCTGAGGGTGATGCCCACGGTGCGGTCATCCAGGTCACGGTTGCAGATGCGCCCCTCCACGTCAAAGAACCTTGAGCAGATATCCCCCACGGAGCTTTTCTGGATTTTCTCCTGTTCCTCGATGCCCGTATAGCCCAGGCGGAAGAACAGGGCATTTGGCCTGACTGTGCCAACACTGAAGATGGCGATGTTGGCATGGCGCCCCAGCTCCAGCACCCTCTTGATATAGCGGTCCTTGTCTACCTGCTCCTTGGTTTCCTTGGTATCAAAAATAACGGGCAGCGGCAGGTACTGTGCCACCGTGTCAAAGTTGGCGGCAAAGCTTTCCAGTATCTCGCGGGCATAGTTGTTCCACTCTGAGTGGCTGACACCGCCTTCCAGCTGGACTACCTGGGAACCCTTTATCGCCTTTGGCAGAAGCGCCTGTGACATGTTGTACAGTGTGGTCCCCCAGCCTACGCCGATAATGTCGCCGTCCTTGATGATGGAGTCAAGGTACCTGGCGGCAGCGATGCCGATATATTTCTTGATTTCTTCCTCGTCGTTGATGGTGGAGGAAGCGATTTTTACATCCTTCAGATGCAGCTTGTCCTTCAGCCGTTGTTCCATGTGGCTCATGTCCTCTACCGGGTCCACAATCTGGATATTTACATAGCCCTTGTCCTTGGCATACTGCAAAAGCCTCGAGATGGAAGGCCTGGATACGCCCAGCTCCTGGGCAATTTTTTGCTGGCTATAATCAGAACGGTAATACAGCTTGGCGACATTGATAGCAAGCTTGTCCTTATCGCGATACATGTAATTTCCCCCTAGATGATGGTTTACTAGTTCAAATTCCACTAGTTATTATGAACATTATTAGAGAAAAAATCAAGGATTTTGTTCAAAAAAGTGGTGATTTATAGAAAAAATTTTCATTTCTGTATGATAAATTTGAAAAATCGTCAAAAAATAATGTAAATATATTTTATCATAGTCTGGTATTCGTGTAAACCTTGTGGTAAATAAATGTTCAATTAATGCACAATAAAAAGAAAAAAGAGACGCTGCGAAAAAACAAGGTATAACAGCATCTCTTTGCGAATTTTTTTGTCCGATTGTCAATGGATGGACTTTTTCTTGAAGCGGCCGCCTACAATGTCATGCACCGGATTGATGGTAACAAAGGCGGTTTCGTCCTTTTCCAGGGCTATGTCCTTCAGCTTGCCCACCTCAAGACGGGTAACAACGCAGTAGAGCACCTTTTTGGCATCACCGGTGTAGGCACCCTGACCGTGGAGGAAGGTTACGCCGCGCCCCAGCCTGTGCATGAGGGCATCGGCAATCTCCTCGTTTTCATCGGAGACAATCATGACGGCATAGGATTCGTCCAGTCCCTTTATCACGATATCAATCATCTTGGAGATGACGAAATACGCCACCAGGGAGTACATTGCCTTGTCCCAGCCGAAGACGAAGCCAGCCGCGCCCAGGATAAAGAGGTTGAAGAACATGACAACCTCGCCTACGGAAAAGGTTGTTTTCTTGTCAATGATGATGGCGACGATTTCTGTGCCGTCCAGGGAACCGCCGTGGCGGATAATCAGCCCCACGCCGGCGCCGGTGATGATGCCGCCGAAGATTGCCGCCAGGAAGTAATCGCCGGTAATGCTGGGGATAGGCTCAAAGTAAATGGAAAGCACGGAGATAGCCACGATGGAAACCACGGTGGAGATGGCAAAGGACTTGCCTATCTGCTTGTAGCCCATGTAGAGGAAGGGCAGATTTAAAAGTATCATGAAAACGCCGAAGGGAGCCTCTGTCAGGTGGCTTGCCATGATGGAAATACCTACTACGCCGCCATCGATGATGTTGTTAGGCACCAGGAATATTTCCAGTCCCGTGGTGTAAATCAGGGAGCCCAGCAGGAGCAGGAAGTATTTTTTTATCCAGTCCTTGGCTTTTTTACGCTTTCTGAGTATGGGTTTGAAGGTTTTTGCTGTTTCCTGTCTGAGGTCTGTCATAGAATACCACCTTTGCCAAATTCTTTCCTATTTATTATATAAGAATTATGGTTTTTTTGTCCAGTTTATGAGCAAATTATACAGGAACATGGTATAATAATGTATGCTGTTAATATTATTTTTGGCAGGGAGGCTGGGGGAACCTGCTAGGAGGGTGGTGCGTTTCGGAGTGCACTGCCGGGTATTTTTTTGAAGGGGGACTTATTATGTCAAAAAAATCCGAAGGCTCAGGGCTTGGCAGCCTCGGCAAGTGGATTATCATCGCCACTGTGCTGGGGGCTGTGGTAGGCCTGGTAATGGGCAAGGAGGCTCATGCGCTGGCACCGATAGGTGACCTGTTCATGACGCTCATCAAGATGGTTGTCGTGCCGATGGTGTTCTTTTCACTGGTGGGGGGCGCGGCTTCCCTGGGCAACTCCAAGAGTGCCGGTAAAATCGGTGCGGTAACGTTTATTTACTACGGTGTGACTACTGCCGTGGCAGTAGGGCTGGGGCTTCTGGCCAGCGAGCTGGCAAAGCCTGGCGTGGGCATCAACATGTCGGCTATTTCCGGGGCGGCAATTGATGTGGACATGTCCCAGAGCGGCTCCATTCCCGGCTTCTGGGAGACGGTTATCGGCTTTGTGCCGGTCAATCCTTTTGCGGCCCTGGTGGAGGGCAATATTTTGCAGACCATCGTGTTTGGACTGTTTGTAGGCTTTGCCCTGTCCATGCTGGAGGATGAGAAAAAGAATTTCATGATGAAGATTTTCAACTACTTTACGGAAATCTTTATCAAGATCATGACTGCCATCATGTATGTGGCTCCTGTGGGCGTGTTTGCCCTGATGGCTGATGCCACTGGCACCTTCGGCTATGATGTGCTGGTAAAAATCATGCAGCTGGTAGGTTTGTATGTGGTGGTGCTGGCAATCGTTACCTACGGTATGATTGGTGGCTCCGTGGCGCTTTTCTCCAAGAAAATCGGCTATGTGCAGTTTTTCAGGAGCATGTGGAAGTGCCAGGTATTTGCTTTTTCCACGGCATCATCCATGGCAACCCTGCCTCTGAACATGAATACCTGCGAGAAGGAATTCGGGCTGAACAAGGGCACGGTTTCTTTTGCCCTGCCGCTGGGTGCCACCATCAACATGAACGGCAACGCGGCATACTACGCTATGGCGGCGTGCTTTATTGCCCAGATGTACGGCATTGAGCTGAGCTTCGGGCAGTATGTGGCTATCATCATCACCTCTACCCTGGGGGCTGTAGGGCAGGCAGGTGTGCCGGGGCCTACCCTCCTGGTGGTGGCAGTGCTGGTATCTGCCGGCATTCCGATTGATGCCCTGCCAATCCTCTTTGGCGTTGACCGTATCTTTGATATGTTGCGCACCGCAGTAAATATCACCGGCGATGCGGCATGTGCCACCATTGTGGACAGGTTCCGTGAGGAAGCCTGAGGGGCACAGGAGGTTGTAAAAAATATAAAACAAGTCGCATAGCGCATAGCAATGCAATCCCCCGGGCGGCAGGCTGAAAGGCTAAATTCCGTCCGGGGGATTTTTTGCTTGCTTTTTCGTATGTATGTTGTATAATGTATAGAAAGGGCGATTGTAGGTTTGTTTTTATGAGCTTCGGCAATGAGAAAGGGGGCTGCCGGGATGGCAAAGCGGCTGGTGATGCATGTGGATATGGATGCCTTTTATGCTTCGGTGGAGCAGCTGGATCACGAGGAATACCGGGGCAAGCCGGTGATTGTGGCAGGTCTTGGCAAGCGCAGCGTGGTGTCCACCTGCTCCTATGAGGCGAGGAAGTTCGGCGTTCATTCTGCCATGTCCACGGCAAAGGCCATGCAGCTCTGCCCGCAGGGGATTTTCGTGGAAGGGAACTTCCGGCGGTATGCCGAAGTGTCCAGGGCGATTTTTGAAATATTTGACCGGTATTCACCGGTGGTGGAGCCTTTGTCCATTGATGAGGCTTTTCTTGACCTGACCGGCATGGAACGGCTGATGGAAAGCCCCCGCCAGTATGCCATGAAGCTGAAGCAGGAAATTCGGGCGAAGACGGGGATTGTGGCATCTGCCGGTATTGCGCCCAACAAGTTTCTGGCGAAGCTGGCATCTGATCTGGAGAAGCCGGACGGGCTGACGATTATTGAGGAAGACAGGGTGCAGGAGGTATTGTCACCCCTGCCGGTCAGCAAAATATGGGGCGTTGGGAAAAAGTCCAGTCAGGTGCTTGCCGACATGGGGATTGTGCGCATAGGACAGCTGCTTGATGCCGACTACAGGCAGCTGGAAAGGCGGCTGGGGCCGAGCATGGCAAAGCAGCTGTATACACTGTCACGGGGCATTGATGACAGGCCTGTGGCGCCCAGGGAGCCTGCCAAGTCCATTGGCAATGAAATCACCTTTCCTGAAGATATACAGGGGCAGGAAGCGGCGGAGCAGGTGCTGCTGGAGCTGTCGGTCAAGGTGGGCTGGCGGCTGAGGCAGGCAGGGGTGCGGGCCAAGACGGTGCATATCAAGGTGCGCAGGTCTGATTTTAAAACCTATACCCGGCAGAAGCAGCTTGTGGAAATGTCCGGCTTTGATAATGATATTTATCAGGCGGCACGGGAGCTTTTCAGGGAGCTGGGGCTTTTTTATGGCATCCGCCTCATAGGGGTGTCCGCCTCCGGCTTTGATGCCCATGAGGAAATGTCCCTTTTTGCCGCGGACAATGCAAAGCAGGAAAGGCTTTATGATGCCATTGACAGCATTAACAAGCGTTTTGGCAGCCTGGGGATTACACGGGCAAACCTGCTGAGATGAGCTGGAATTATTATGTGAAAAAGTGTAATATAGATGGAGAAGCATAGAAGCATATAGGTGCAGTAACAGGGCACTGATTTTGAGGTGAAGTGTTGTGCGTGTAGTAATTGTAGGAGCGGGCAAGCTGGGGTACAGCATTGCAGAGCTTTTATCCCAGGAAGAATATGATATTGTAGTCATAGACAAGGAGGAGAGCCAGCTGGCGAATATCAAGGAGAACCTTGATGTGCTGACGATATCTGCTAACGGCTCCAGCCCTATCACCATGGATGACCCTGATGTGCAGGGGGCGGATATGCTGATTGCTGTCACAGGCAGTGACGAGGTGAACATGGTCTGCTGCATACTGGCCAAGAAGCACGGTATCATTCATACTGTTGCCCGTATCCGGGATATGCAGTTCATGTCCGAGGCCAAGGAATATCTCAAGGCAAATTTTGACATCGACCTGATGCTGAACCCTGAGTATATCACCGCCATGGAGATAAACCGCATTCTCATGGTGCCGGCAGCCCTCAACGTGGAGGATTTTGCCGAGGGCAGGGTGCGCCTTTTTGAGACCAAGGTGCGCCGCAAATCCCCTTTGGCGAATATTCCCCTGAAGGATCTGGACATTCCAAAGTCCATCCTGGCTGCCATGATTTTCCGGGATCACCGCATGATTGTGCCCCACGGCGATGATTGCCTGATGGCCCATGACAACGTGTATTTTGTGGGTGAAACGGGAGCCATCGAGAGCTTCAGCAAGAACCTGGTCCGGAGCGATGCCAGGAAGGTGAGCCGGGCGGTGATTATCGGTGCCGGCCGCGCCGGGCGGTTTACGGCACTGGAGCTGGACAAGCAGGATGTGCAGGTGAAGATTTTTGATACCAACAGGGAGAGATGCCGCCTGATAGCGGCGAAGCTTTCCGGACACAGCATGGCAATCAATGCCGATGGCACTAACCTGGAGCTGCTGCAGGCCGAGGGGGTGGCGGATGCGGATGTGATGATCTGCCTGACCGGTGATGATAAGCTGAACCTGCTGCTGGCACTGATGGGCAGGCACATGGGGGTGCAGAAGACCATTGTCAAGGTAGACCGCTATGATTATATCGAGCTGATGGAGAAGGTGGGCGTGGATATTGTTCTTTCCTCCCGCTTTTTGGCTGCCAGCGAGGTGCTTGCCTTCGTGCGCCGGGGGGGCATCGTGTCCGTCTCCCTGCTGGAGGGGGCCAAGGCGGAGGCTATAGAGGTAGTGGTGCAGGCAGGTGCCAGGGTGGCAGGCAAGAAGCTGATGGATGCGGCACTGCCCCGGGAGTGCCTGGTCTGCGGCTATGTGCGGGGCAGCGAGGCTTTTGTGCCTAATGGGCACACCGTGCTGGAGCCTGGTGACAGGGCGATTATTATCGTAAAGGTCAAGCACTCCAAGAATGTGCTGAAATATTTTCAAAAGGATTGACGGCTGACGATGAATAGATTAGTTCTTTTGCTGATGGGCAGGGTAATCCTCATGTGCAGCGGTTTGCAGCTCATTCCCTTCGGCTACAGCCTATATCATGGCTATGAGCAGTCGGCAGGTGCCTTTGCCGCCTCGGTGCTGATTGCCCTGCTGGCAGGGGTGTGGCTCATCGGCATGGCAGAGAGGGGGTACAAGGAAAGCCTCAGCGTGCTGGACGGGGCGGCATTTCTGGCTGTCTGCTGGTGGGTCATGTCCATATTCGGGGGGCTGCCCTATTATATTGACGGCGACCTGGGCATTGCCAATGCCTTTTTTGACAGTATTTCCTGCTTTACCACCACAGGTGTCATGGATTTGCCCTACGAGGCAGATAATGCCATTATCCTCTGGCGCAGCCTGTCCCAGTGGCTGGGTGGCTATATGGTGCTGCTGCTTCTCAGTACGGTGCTGCCGGGCACCAGCGGCTGCTTCGGTACGGCCTTTATCCTGTCCGGCAACATGCGCACCGGGGCCATTACCCTCAGGCGTATCAACAGGACTTCTGTCAAGCTGTTGAAGATTTATTCCGTTGTTACACTGGGGGGCATATTGCTCTACTGGCTTTGCGGCCTGTCCATGTTTGACGCGGTGAACATGTCCCTGGTGACGATTTCTACCGGCGGCTGCTATACCCCGGATGCCCGGATCACCGTCAGCGGCTGGGTGGCAGTCACTGCCATCCTGGGCATCATAGCGGCAGGCTGCAACATCCTCCTGTATTGGCAGGCGGTTGACCACAAGGAAATCCGCGCCCTGCATCAGACCTGGAAAAACAGCGAGACCAGGATTTTTGCCGGGCTGGTGCTGTGCTTTACGGGGATTATTGCTGCGCACCTCTACCTGAAGGGCTTTTACGGTGCCGGGGATGCCATCAGCAACGCCCTTTTCCATGTGGTGTCCTTCGGCTGTACCAACGGCATCATGGCAGAGGGCATGTATCACTGGGATGATGTGGACAAGTTCTTCCTTATGTGCATGGCGCTGATTGGGGGCTGCATCGGCTCCATCTCCGGCGGTTTCAAGATTTTCCGCTTGCAGGTGCTGTTAAAGAGCTCCCTGGCGGAAATGAAAAGAACCCTGCACCCCCACATGGTAGTGCATATCGAGGTGGACGGCAAGGCGGTGCCCCAGAAGATTATCGAGCGCATCCTGGGCTATTTCTTCATGTTCTTCGTTACCATCCTGGTGTCCCTGCTGGTGATTTCCCTGTCGGGGCTGAACATGCAGCAGACCATGGATGTGGCTATTGCCTGCATCACCAGCTCCGGCCCCATGATGATGTTCCATCTGGATGCCGGGGAGGTCAGGAACCTGCCTGACTGGGTGAAGCTGTATTGCAGCATGCTGATGGTCATAGGCAAGGTAAACGTGTTTACCTTCCTGCTGATTGTGCATGGAGCCTGGAACGGGCTTCAGGAAAGGCAGTGGTAGGTGAAATGCGATGAATTTGAAGGTTATTGCGTATGTGCTGAGCCGCCTGCAATTCTTTGTGACCTTCTCCATGGGAGTGCCCTTCGTGGCGGCACTCATGTGGGGGGAGGACTGCGCCATGGACTTTGCCGGGACTATCCTGGTGAGCCTTGGGGTGAGCGTGTATTTTTACAATAACGGCAGGCTGGAGCACGAAAATCTTACCCTGCGGGAAGGGATTGCCATTACCGGCATCGCCTGGTTTTTGATACCTGCGGTATCTGCCCTGCCCTTTCTGGCTTCCCATCAGCTGAATCTGGTGGATAGCCTCTTTGAGAGCTTTTCCGGGCTGACCTGCACCGGGGCTTCCGTCATCAGCGATCTGGATGTGGTGCCCCGGAGCCTCATCTTGTGGCGTGGCGTTACCCACTGGGTGGGGGGACTGGGAATCATCGTGCTGTTTATCGCCCTGTTTCCCCAGCCGGGCAGCGGTGCGGCGCGGATGTTCAATGCCGAGGGGGCAGGCCCCTCCGAGAGCCGGGTGGTGCCCCGGATAAAGGAAACCGCCAACGCCCTGCTCATCATGTATGTGGCGTTTTCCCTAGTGCTGGTGACTTTGCTGCTGATGTGCGGATTGAGTCTTTTTGATTCCGTCAATCTGGCCATGTCGGCTGTTGCCACAGGGGGCTTTGCTACCACTAACGGCAGTGCCGGGGATTTTGACAGCCTGCCGGTGGAGATAGTGCTGATTATCTTCATGCTGATTGGTGGCGGCAACTTCGGGCTGTATTTTATGGGCTGGAAAAAGGGTTACCGCCACATCCTGAGGGATACGGAGTTCCGTGTATATATGCTGATGTTCCTGATTGTTACCCCGCTGGTGATGCTTAACCTGATCAATGCTATGGGGCTGGATGGTGGTACCGCCCTGCGCCATGCAGCCTTTCAGATGGCGTCTATCATGACCTCTACGGGGCTGGCAACCTGCAACTTTGACCAGTGGCCGGCATTTGCCCAGTACTGCATCATCATCGCCATGCTGACAGGTGGTTGCGCAGGCTCCACGGCAGGTGGCATGAAGCTGTCCCGGGTGATTATCCTCTGGAAGATGGTGGGGACGATTATTCAGGAAAAGCTGCACCCCAACAGCATTGCCAGGGTGCGGCTGGAGGATCAGAGCCAGTCCTCTACGGTGGTGTTCCGGGTGGCGAGATTTTTCTTTTTGTATGTGATGATTGCTTTGATTGCGGCATGCTTTTTTAACTTTGACGGGCTGCCGGTGGTGGACTCCATCATGCTAGGGCTTTCCTGCATGGGCAACATGGGGGTTGCCTTCGGGGCGGCGTATACCTTTTATGATTTGCCGGATGTGACCAAGATGGTCTGCTGCCTGTGCATGGTCATCGGCAGGCTGGAGATTTTTACCTTTCTTGCCATGCTGCAGCCGGGCTTCTGGAAGCGTGACAGCAACTGGTAAACAACTGGCGCAATCGTCAGCAAAAGAGCAAAAACATATCAAAAGCATCAAAAAACTCCCTTGCAGGTTATCAGCCCGCAGGGGAGTTTTGTTTTATTTCTTAAAAAATTCGTTTTCTACCGCGATGCACAGCAGGTGGTAGATTGGCAGGTGGTATTCCTGGATTTTGTAGGTTTCCAGCTCAGGGGCGGCAATCACGATATCGCAGAGATTCTGCATGCGGCACTGGCGGTTGCCGATGAGCCCGATGGTTTTGATGCCCAGGGTTTTTGCCAGCTGCACGGCATAGATGACATTGGCGGAGTTGCCGGAGGTGCTGATGCCGATGAGGATATCCTCCGGGCGGCCAAGGCCCAGCACCTGCTGTGCCATAGCCAGGTCAGGGGCCTGGTCATTGGCAAAGGCACTGTTCAGTGCCACGGCATTCATCAGGGAGATGGCCGGCAGGGCTTCCTGCAGGTTGTCACGTAGGTAGTCAGCCTCGTTGGGGCAGACCGCCTTCATTTTCTCATAGAGCTCATCAGTGATAGGACGCTTCTTGACAAAGCCCTTCATCAGCTCCCCTACGATATGCTCGGAGTCGGAGGCACTGCCACCGTTGCCGCAGACAATGACCTTGCCGCCATTTTTGTAGGTGGTGCAGAGAGCCTCCACGGCTTCAGTAATAGACTGGCGGCACACGCTCAGGGCAGGGTAACGCTCAATCAGGTTATCAATTTTTGCAAGGGTGGTGTCCTTCATATATTATCAGTCCTTTCTATTGTTAACGCTAACAATAGTATAATAATGCAAAACGAGAAAAATTGCAATTTATATATGTCTATGATATAATTAAAAAGTCAAAAAGTTAAAGTTTGTAAAAACCAGACTTTGCGAATGTTCAATTTGAGTGGAAATGAGGTTGAGAATATGTCACAGAGAATGACTCTGAATGAGGTAATCAGGGAGTATGGCGTGCCGCAGATAAAGCTGGACATCCATGCCAAGGCAAGCGAGTGCCAGAAGCTGCGTGAGAAGCTGATGGATATCGTGAAGCTCAGCGGAGCCAATGAGCAGGGGTATCTGGATATTGACTGCAAGCTGTACATTGATGTGGATGATATTGACCGCTACCTGTCAGGGGAGCTGGACACCCTGGGTGAGCTGTATGCTTTCCCGGAGGACATCAAGTCTTACAAGGAGGACTAAGAGATTATGAGGATGAAAAAGATAGGTGCTATGCTGGCAGTGGCAGCCTTCCTGTTTTCGGCATCTGCCGGTGTGGCTGATGCGGCAAAGGGCGGTGCCAGGATTTCTGCACCGAAGGTTTCCGCGCCAAAGGTGTCTGCACCGAAGGCTTCTGCGCCTGCAGCCAAGAAGGCTGACAAGCCAAATCAGGAATATGCGCCTTCCAAGAAGGCAAGCGATTTGAAGGACAAGGCTCCTGCTGCCAAGGCAAACAATAACGCTGCGGCTAATGCCAATGCGGCAGCTGCCAACACCGGCACCAAGTGGGGCAATGCCCTGCGCACCATGGGCCTGCTGGCAGGCGGCATGATGCTGGGCAGCATGCTGGGGCATCTCTTTGGCTTTGGCGGCGGCTTTTTGGCAGATGCCATGGGGCTGCTGTTTAATATTATTTTTGCTGTTATTGCCTTCAAGCTGATTATGATGCTGGTGCGCCGTTTTATGGGCAAAAAGAACGAAACTGCCGGCAACGGCGGCTATGAGCGCTACAATGAGCCTCAGGGCAATCAGTACAATCAGTACGGTGCTATGAACGATGCATCGGTTGTGACTGATATCCGCCGTGATGGTGACGGGCTGGTGAATGTGTCTCCGGTTGGCAGCAGCATGGGGACTGACTATGCCCCGAAGACCACGGCAGACAAGTATCGCCGCATGTGATTGGGAATGGGGGGATAGTGGCTATTTGCTGGCTGCGCTGATGATTTTTTGCAGCTCCCGCACCTGGTTCAGGTGGGTTTCGTAGTCCAGGTCATTGGCATCGTACTGCATGCGCTTTTTCAGCTCATCAATCCGTGCCTGCAGCCTGCTGCGTACTTCCGGGCTTAGTGCCATGTTTCGCTGTCTCCTTTTCGGGTAAAATATTATAGCAATGGTGCTGCATGGTTATTTTGCAGCATATTGTATGGCGTTTATTGTACAGTAAAAGCTCCCTGTTTTCAAGGGAGCTTTTTACGTTGTTATGGAGGAGCTCTAATAAACTTATCTGATAAAATTCGTAAATACTGGCGGTTCCTGCTCAGGCAGGGAGATACAGGCATCGCGCCCGGCTGCCAGGCAGCGGAGCAGGTATGCCATGTTGCGCCCCAGGACACGCATGTTGAACAGGCCCTCGGCATCCTGCTCCACTTCCTCAGGCACTGCTCCGTGCACCATGTTCCAGTAGCGTGTGGAGACGATAGGCATTTCCTGGATGGTGAAGTATTTGTTCATCTGGTCAAAGGCGGCGGTGGTACCGGCACGGCGGGCAGAAACCACGGCGGCAGCCGGTTTCATGTAAAACGCCTTGTTCTGGTTGCCCACAAATTCCGAGTAGAACAGCCTGTCCATAAAGGCTGTCATGTTGCCGGAGAGGGCGGCATAGTGGACAGGGCTGCCGAAGATAAAGCCGTCGGCTGAGTATGCCTCCTTGCGGAAGCTGTTTACGGCATCCTCAAAGATGCAGCTGCCCTTTGCGGCACATTGACGGCAGGCAATGCAGCCACCCAGGGGCTTGTTGCCAATCCAGAATATCTGCGTTGCGATATTTTCCTTGTTCAGCGCGGCGGCTGCTTCCTCCAGTGCACGGTTGGTGCAGCCGTTTTTGTGGGGGCTGCCGTTGACCAGCAAAACCTTTAATTGTTTCATTTTTACACTTCCTTTTTGTTATTAAAATGCATTTACCTTTAATTAATTGTGGGCATTTTTGGCAAGCCAGCTTTCTACATGCTTGGCAATCACATCGTTATTCATGTCCTGAAAAAGCATGTGGTCGTTGCCGTAGATGCCCTCATCCGGCAGGCTGACGATGGTGCTGCTGCCTCCGGCGGCGTTGTAGGCCGCGGTAAAGGTATCGGCAGTGGCCTTCATCCGTGCCCACATGGCGGCTGCCGGGATACCCTCAAGGTTTTCGCCGATGTAGTCACCATAGTAGAATACCACGGGAATTTTTTTCGCCAGCAGCACCTGATACTCCTCGCTGTCCGTTGCCGGTGCGGCACCCGGCTCTACAGCCACGATGGCAGCTACATGGTCGGTGTACCTCGGCACGCCCCAGCCGGGACGCCCGCCCTGGGAGTGGGTTACCAGCACGGAATTTTTGCCGGTTTTTTCATATGCCTTGTCGATGGCGGCGGCTACGGCCCTGGCAACTACGACATTGTCTATGCTCTGGTCACCATGGGCGGAGTCCATGGCCGTGTCCGGCGTCATCTGGCGGAAGAACTGGTCCAGCTCCTTTTCTCCCTGGGGGAACTGGGAGTTTTCGTTGTAGGTAAAACGGCTATCCCTGTAGGTGCCGATGCGGAACTGGGTGTACCAGGTCTGGTCGGCAGGAACGGTGCTGATGGTGCCTGCCACCGAGGTTTGCCCTGCCTCCCCACGCCTTGGCTGGTCGATGAGGAAAACGCTGTGTCCCATGCGCAGGAACATATCTGACCAGCCCTCCCTGCCGTCCGGGGTGGTCATCCAGCCCATGCGGGACTGGCCGTAGCCGTGGAGGAATACCATCGGGAGGCCGTTTTCTTTGGCAGGAATCTGGTACAGCACGTTGGCATGGTCAACGTGGGAGGTGGAACCTGCCCGGGAGGTGTAGTAGTTGGCGATGTCGAAGGTTCCCTCTGAATGTATCACCGTGCCGCCGGCAGAAAAAATGCCCTGTTCTGCGATGACCAGCGGCTTTCTCTGCGCCTTGGCGGCTTCGGCAGTGCTGATGGTGCAGATATGCTGCAGGCTGTCTGCAGCTGTACTGCTATCAGCGGTGATGCCAAAACCGATGGCAAGGGACAGTGCCAGGGAGCCTGTCAGCAGCGTTTTTGCCGTCCCGGTATGGATGATTTTCTTCCGCATGTAATGCCTCATAGTTTTTCACTCCTCATGTTGCTGGAATTAATTAATGCTTATTCATAAGGAGTGTATCAGGCGGTAGCTGCTCCCGGTCAAGTGATTTTTCGTCCTGTTCCAATTCATTATCATCAGGGGGGAGCAGGTTGCTAGTGTAAGGAATTTTGCCGCTTAGCACATCATCGTAGAAGCTGTGCTTCCAATCAATATAGGCAGAGGCTTCCTGCAGGGTTTTGATTTTTTGCTGCAGCTGCACCTGCTTTTTGGCCAGCATTTTTTTGCGGCGGGGAATGGAAACAGGCCCTTCAAGGCACATGGCAAGGTATTCTTTCATTTCCGCAATGCTCATTTCGCATTTTTTCAGGCAAATCAGGCTTTTTATCCAGGCCAGGTCGTAGTCATCAAAGATGCGGCGGTTGTTTTTGTCCCTTTTTACGTTGGGCACCAGTCCCTGATTGCAATAAAATTTCAGGGTTTCGTAGGTAAGTCCTGCCTCCTGGCATACCTGCTTCATGGTATACATAAAATCACTCCCATTTTTTCTTGTGAATATGCCAGTGTATTTTCCAGCATATTGTTAGTGTATTTTTGCGTATATTTTTTGTTGGCATATTGACCGTGGGTAACTACCGCTTGCTATACTGCCATTATATTGATGCACAGTATTTATGACAAGGAGGTAATTTTCCATGATAAAGCGTATGATTTTGATTTTTGGGGCGGTGCTGGCTGTCCTGCTGGCAGCGGGCTGCGGCACGTCCCAGTCTGCCGCGCCCGGGGACGGCAGCAGCGGCATCCGGCCAGCGGCAGCTAATAGCGGTCAGCCTGCTTCCGGCAAGGATGATGGCAATGCTAATGCTAATGGCAATGGTGATGGCAGTGGCAAAAGGATTCTGGTGGTGTATTTTTCCTGGGGCGGCAATACTGCCAGCATGGCGGAATATGTGCAACAGCAGACCGGCGGTGATTTGCTGGCGCTGCAGCCTGCCGTGCCTTATCCTACGGATTATGAGGAATGCACCAAGGTGGCACGGGCAGAAAGGGACGAGGGCAGGCTGCCGGAGATTGCCAATCTGCCAGCTGACCTTAGCGGCTATGATACCATCCTGCTGGGCTATCCCATCTGGTGGCACACTGCGCCGATGATTATCGGTACTTTTTTGCAGCATTATGATTTGACAGGGGTTGATGTTTATCCGTTTGTTCAGTCGGCTGCCATGGAGCAGGTACATTTTGATAATTCCATGGAGTTTGTCCGCAGGTACAGCCGGGGCGCCGTGGTGCATGAGGGGCTTTATGCCAAGCATGGTAACAAGGCGAAGATTGCCCAGTGGCTGAAGAAAATAAATGTCAGTTTATCGTAGTGCTTGATTGTTACTTCGTGCATATACTGAATGAAATAGTTTGGTAGTTCGTGGACTCTGTTCAGACATTATAAGGGGACAGGTAGCGGCAGTACCCATAGAAAACTCGCTCTCGCTCTTAGCACAGCCTCGCGCTTCTAAGCTCCTGCGTCGCTTACGCTCGCACTCGCTAAGAAGCGAGGCTGCACTCAAGGTTTTCTTTGGGTACATGCCGCACCTGTCCTTCTTTGTGTCTGAACAGATATGCACATAGCTATCAACTATACCCTGCTGTACGCTACCAAGGTAATCAATCTGACTTTACGAAAAGCCTGAAAAGAGGGGCTGGGAGGCTGACGAGACCTGATGCTGCCAACCGCTGTATAAATTTGCGGAGGAGCAGCAGTATTTTTTTGAATTTAATTTTATTTGTCAGGCAGCTATTTTTTGATTGGCGTGCCGCCAAAGACGGCTGACATTTTCATGCTGTTCAGGGCTTCGTCCAGTGCCTGTATTTCAGCTGCTGAAAGATGGACAGCGGCTGCACCGGCATTTTCTTTTAGGCGGCTTTCCTTTCGCGTGCCGGGAATTGGTACCAGCCATTTTTTCTTGCCCAGCATCCATGCCATGGAGATTTGCCCCCAGGTGGCGTTTTTTTCCTGCGCCATATTTTCCAGCAGGCTGAATAATGCCTGATTTTCTGCATGGCTCCGGGCAGTAAACTGGGGCATGTGGCTGCGGTAGTCATGCTGCGCGTCAAACTGGTAGTCGCTGCCATATTTGCCGGTCAGGAGGCCGTTGGCCATAGGGGAGAAAGCGACCATGCCGATGCCTAGTTCTTCCAGCACAGGGAAAAGGGCTTCGTGCTGGCGTGCCATCATGGAGTAGCGGTTTTCGACGGCAGTGACAGGGCAGATGGCGTGGGCACGGCGCAGGTAGTCCTCATTGGCTTCGGAGATGCCCCAGCTACGGATTTTGCCCTCCCTGATGAGGTCGGCCATGACACCTGCCACTTCCTCTGCCGGTACTTTGGCGTCAATGCGGTGCTGAAAATACAGGTCGATATAGTCTGTTTGTAGCCTTTTGAGGGAGCCTTCTACAGATTGGCGTATCTGCTGCGGGGAGGAATTGGTGATGAGGGGATACGGCACCTGTCCGCTGGATGTGTCAAAGCGGATGCCGAATTTTGTGGCGATTACTGACTGCTGGCGGCAGGATTTCAGGGCCTTGCCTACAAGTTCCTCATTGCCGAAGGGATTGTCAGAGGTGCCGTAGATTTCGGCTGTATCAAAGAAAGTATAGCCCATTTCAAAGGCTCTCCTGATGACGAGGATGGCTTCCTGCTCGTTCATGGGCTTGCCATAGCCGTGGGAAAAGCCCATGCAGCCAAGGCCGACGGCAGATACCTCCAAGGAGTTTTTTCCAGTTCCTAAATATCTTTTTTCCATAACACAATTCCTTTCCTGAAATTCAGTTTATCGTAAAATGCCATTATATTATTGTGAAATGCTGTACGTTTATGCAACGGTTGGTAGTTGCAGGTTTCGTCAGCTCCCAGCCCCCCTATTTCAGGCTTATTCGTAAAGCTGTATGTAGCATTATGGTAACAAGCAACGTATGCCGTTTTATCATTTCGTTTATATCTGTTCAGACAAGGAAGGATGGGGTGGCAGGTGATGATGACTGAATTATGTAGAGGGCGCGAGGGGGCGGACTGCTTTTTCGGATATGAGCCACCATCTTTTCCGCAGGAAAAGCGGCTCCGCTTGCCTGCGTAACTATGATAGATGGTGTCTTGGCCAGCCGTAATTTTGCTTGCACAGCAAGCAAAATAGGCGTAAGCCGAGAACGGAGACTGAGGTGCGAAGCGGACCGTTTGTGGCGAATGGAGAAAAAGTATGTCCGTCCCGGGAGCCCGTACCACAAAATTTTCAAT
>JBJDWY010000015.1:0-4266 GCA_051866255.1 Anaerovibrio sp.
AGCATACAGTGGACGGGGTGATTGCTCCCTTCTTTTTCTTCCTGCTGGGGGGAGTGCCGCTGGCATTTTTGTATCGTGCGGCGAATACCCTTGATTCCATGGTGGGGTATAAAAATGATAAGTACCTGTACTTCGGGCGCATTTCAGCCCGTATTGATGATGTGCTGAACTATATTCCGGCCAGGATTACGGGGCTTTTGTTTGTGCTGTCGGCGGTGCTGCTGCGGCTTGATTGGCGCAATAGCTGGAAAATGCTGCTGCGTGATGCCGGGAAGCACCCGAGCCCTAACGGTGGCTGGGCGGAGGCATCAGTGGCAGGTGCCCTGGATATACGGCTGGGCGGCTATAACTCTTATTTTGGCAGGGAAAGTTTTCGTGCCTATATGGGAGAGCCTATTGAAGAACTGGCACCGAAACATATTCCCGGCTGTACAAGATTAATGTATACAGCAACGATTTTGTTTTTATTTATTATGCATATTATGCAGCAGGTATACATGCGGGGGTAATTTGCGGCTTTCACGATGTTTTGTGATTTTTATGGTTTTTGTGTTTTTTGTGTTTTTTGTGTTTTGGGAGATTTTCTGTGAGGGAATTATTTTCAAGTGAGATGAGGTAATGGATTCTTTTTTTATAGGCCTGCAATTTTTGACTCGTATTCATGTGGTGAGGCAGACGGTGTGGACAGAAGAAGCCTTTGGCAGGAGCGTCAGGTATTTTCCCCTGGTGGGACTGGTGCTGGGAGCTGCCTACGGGGCAGCTGCGCTGGCATTGTCGTGGCTCCCGGCATATATTGGCTGTGATTTTCCTGTGCATGTCAGGGCGGCGATTCTTGCGGTGCTGCCATTTTTGCTGACGGGGGGAATTCACTGTGATGGCTTCATGGATACAGTGGATGGCGTTTTTTCCGGCCGTGGCAGGGAGCGCATGCTGGAAATCATGAAGGATAGCTGTACCGGCTCTTTTGCGGTGGTTTCCTTCGGCATCCTGCTGCTTTTGCAGTATGCGGTGCTGCTGGATATGCCTTTGGCGGTGCTGCCGCCAGCCATGCTGGCAATGCCTGTAGTGGGGAGGCTGATGATGGTCATCGGCATTTCCTTGTTTCCTTATGCCCGGCCGGAGGGAATGGGCAAGGCTTTCGGCAAATATGCGGACAGAAGGAACTGCCTCCTGGTAACTGCCTATACGGCGGCAGTTCTGTCCTTGATTGGCTGGCAGGCACTGTTGGCAGCGGCAGCGGCGGCTGTCTTTTCCTTTTGGTGCGGCAGATATGTGACAAAGATATTGGGTGGATTGACAGGAGATGTTTATGGCACTCTTTGCACCGTCAGCGAGTTAATTGTGTTGCTGGTATATTTATTCACTTATTCTGTATTTTTTTAAGGCCTTGGCGAGATTTTTTCTGCATATTTTGCCAGCTTTGCAGGATTTTTGGCATTTATGGCGAATTGTATATGCAAAAGAAAAATATCGCGGAGTTTTGGTGGTGTCCTGGAGATAAATTCCGTAAAAGAGAGGGATTGTTATGATTATAAAAGTTTTGGTGCCTGGTTCCTGCGGTGAGCTTGCTCAGGGATGGAAGGATGGACAGCCGTTTATGATAACCTGTCCGATAGGTCTGTATTCCAGGGCACTGGTTACAGATCGCACCTCGGCAAAGACCGGGCTGGGCAAGAAGGCGGAGCTGGCATTGAAGACAACTGTCAGCTATATGGGCTTTGATGATTTTCCGCTGGGGCTGGCTCTTGAGTCGCAGCTGCCCACAGGCAAGGGCATGGCTGCCAGCACGGCTGATATTGTGGCAGTGATACAGGCTGTTTCTGCAGCGATTGACGAGGAGCTGGAGCCGGAGGAGATTGCGGAGATTGCCGCCGGTATTGAGCCGACGGATGGTATTTTTTATCCTGGGATAGTCAGGATGAATTATATGACAGGAGAGCTTTTGCAGAGTTATGGCAATGCACCGAAGATGATTATTGCCATGTTTGATACCGGCGGCACAATCAACACGATTGATTTCCATTCGGAGTATCATGGGCACGAAAATAGTCCACAGGAGCTTTTGGATGCCATTGATGAGCTGGACAGGGATTTTTCGGCACAGCAGATTGGCAAGGTGGCAACCCTTAGTGCCCTTGCCAACCAGCATCTGGTGCACAAGCCACAGCTGGAGGAGATTATTGAGTATGCAAAGTCCCTGGGGGCTCTGGGCGTAAATGTTGCCCATAGCGGCACTATGATGGGCGTGCTTTTTGCGGCAGATGAGTCCATGAATAAGGTGCTGGAGGCGGCAAAGCTGATAGGGGCGAAGTTCCCGCATTTGGAGTATTTTGAGACGGAGCGTTTAATTTCTGGTGGTTATGAGATTGAGCAGCGGTAAGCTGCAGAGTTTTGTGCATGGCGGCGACATATATTCGGCAGAGAGCCCCTTGGGGCACTGGCTGGATTTTAGTGCCAACATTAACCCTCTGGGGTTGTCGGAGAGTGTAAAAGAAGCGATTATAGCAGGGATAGAAGGCCTGGTTCATTATCCTGACCCGAGGGGAAAGGAGCTGAAGCAGGCTGTTTCTGCCTCGTATCATGTGCCGGAGCAGGCTGTTGTGCTGGGCAATGGTGCGGCAGAGCTGTTTTATGTGTATTTCCATACGAAAAGGCCGGGCAGGGTGCTGCTGCCTGTGCCTTCTTTTAGTGAGTACGAAAAGGCAGCCCGCAGTGCCGGGACGGAAATCAGGTATTTTTATTTGCAGGAACAGGAGAATTTTCAGCTTGATTTTGCCAGGCTCCGGTCTGAAATGGCAGGCTGTCATACCGTAGTCCTGGGCAATCCCAACAATCCTACAGGTGAGTTGCTGGAACGTGGAGCCGTGGAGTGCTTTGTGCAGGCAGCGGGGGAGGCAGGTATCGATGTTATGGTGGATGAGTCCTTTTTGGATTTCCGGCCTGACCGTCAGCTTTATTCTGTAGCGGATTTTGCGGCAGAGTACGATAATCTGCTGGTTATCAGTTCCTTGACGAAGGCTTTTGCCATACCCGGGCTGAGGCTTGGCTATGGCGTGGCAGCCGAGAGGCTGGTCAGGGCGCTTGAATTTAACAAGGATACCTGGAATGTAAATTCATTGGCGCAGGCAGCTGGTATAGCGGCACTGGGAGATGAGGGGTATAAGGCGCGCACGCTGGAGTTTATCAAGCAAAATGTGCCGTATATGTCCAAGAGGCTGCGGCAACTGGAAGGGCTGAAGGTATATGAGCCGTCAGTTAATTTTGTGCTGCTGAATATAGCAGGCTGCGGCATGGAAAGCTGGCAGCTGGCAGAAAAAATGCGGCAGAAGGGCGTCCTAATCAGGGATTGCAGCAATTATCCCGGCCTTGATACCAGGTTTGTCAGGGTGGCTGTGCGTGGCATGGCAGAAAACAGGCTGATGCTGCAGGTATTGCAGGAATGCTTGGAAGCTTGATTTTTTAGGCTTGAAGTTGGAGGAGATGAATAGAATGAATAAGGTTACGAGGCTGATTTTGGTGCGCCACGGACAGACTGTGTGGAATAAATTGGGAAAATATCAGGGGCAGGCGGATATAGAGCTGTCCGAAATTGGGCTGGAGCAGGCTGAGCTGCTGGGCAAGAATTTTGCTTATCCGGAGGTCAGGGCGGTTTATGCCAGCCCACTGAAAAGAGCTGCTGCTACTGGCAGGGCTATTGCGGCTGCTTTGGGGCTGGAGGTGGTGACCTGTGATGAGCTGAAAGAAATTTCCTTTGGTGATTGGGAAGGGCTTACATATGAGGAAATAAATTCAGTCTGGCCATCTGTGCATGATGGCTTGTTCAACCGTCCTGATATTACGGCTTGCCCCAATGGAGAAGGATTTTTCAGCGTGCAGGAAAGAGCAGTCAGCAAGTTGAAGGAACTGGTGGAGAAGCATAAGGGGGAAGATTTTGTTATTGCAGCTCACGGTGGCGTCAACCGTACCCTGCTTTGTTATGCCCTGGACCTGCCCCTTAGATACATGTGGAATATTCGCCAGGACAACACGGCTGTCAATGTGATAAGCTTTTACGAGGGCGGCAGGATTACTGTGGATTTGATGAATGATACCCATCATTTGGAGAAAAAATAATTTTTTTGAAAAAAGTGTTGACAGGAATCTGTAATTCGTGTAATATATACATCGTTGTCGCTGACATGTCCTTGAGAGCCTCGCGGAGAGCGATGGGTAGGACGGGGGAGTGACAGAGGCAATAAAAAATATTTCAAAAAAGTTCTTGACAAA
>JBJDWY010000016.1:0-19362 GCA_051866255.1 Anaerovibrio sp.
AATCACCCCGTCCACTGTATTCTCTGCCACCGTTTCCACCGTAGCCCTGGTGACCTCACCGCTGGACAGCTTGTCCGTATCCCTGCCCACAATCCAGCCTACCTTGTACCTGGCGTTTTCCATATCGCCCTTTTCCAGATAGCCGTAAATCTCCCTGCCAGCCTCTGCCAGGCTCCTGGGAGAAATCGTGAAGCTCAAAAGTATCGCCTCTGCCAGCACTGTCACATATTGATTGCCCAGGAGGCTGACCAGCTGCAAAAGGCAGGCTGTCATATTGTACACCAGAATCAATACTGTCACTGCCAAAAGGCCGCCAGCCCACAGCTTGCGCCTGTCAGTATCCCCCTCATGGTACAAGCTGCGCTCCAGGCTGGCAATAAGCCTGCCGATCAGCACTACAGGATGCAGCTTTGACCGTGGGTCGCCAATCAGGGTATCTGCAAAAAAAGCCAAAACCGCTGTTATCATACACATTCTCCTGCCTGCCGGGCATCCTGTGCAGCCTCATGCCCGTGAACCTTCTGCCGGTCCTGCCGGTTGCCATGGGCCTCCCCCATAATCTCATAGAGCTTGTCCATATCAAGGGCATCTTCCACCACATCAGCCAGATGCTCATAAGCCTGCTGCTTTTCCGCTGCCGTATTCCGGGTATTGGCAAGAGGCTCCAGCCCCTTGGCTATGCGGACTGCATTCAGCACGCTGCGGCGGAAGCCGTCATTGTCGAATACGCCGTGGATATACGTGCCAAAGACATTAGTGCCGTTGGCAGTTCCTTCCACGTTTTCGCAAGCAGCATTACGGCGCTCAGTAATTGTAAATGGATGATGATCATCAGGACGGGTGAACTCCGTATGCCCCATGTGGATTTCATAGCCCCGCAGGCCAGCTGCCGAAATGGACTGCCCCATAAACGGCAAAGCACGGCAGATGCCCTTCACCTGGCTGGTCAGCTTCTCCCTGGCAAACACAGTCTTCATGCCAAGGAGCCCCAACCCTGCCACCTGGTCATTTTCCGACTCCGTATGCTCCGGGTCACAAATCAGCTCCCCCAGCATCTGATAGCCGCCGCAGATGCCAATCACCGGCTTGCCAGCCGCCGCATGATCAAAAATCAGGTCAGCCAGCCCCGATTTCCGTAGGTAAAGCATATCCTCCGTAGTATTCTTGCTGCCAGGCAGCATAATCACATCAGGCTGCCCCAGGCCTTCACTATCCTTGACATAGTAAAGTGACACATCCTGTTCATTGCCAAGGGCATCAAAATCCGTAAAATTGGAAATCTTCGGCGTCTGAATCACAGCAATTTTCACATCGCCATCCTCCGGCACCGCCATCTTTTCCTGCAAGGACACAGAATCCTCATCATCAATGCCCATCTGCTCAATATGGGGAATCACTCCCAGCACAGGCTTGCCGGTCTTTTCCTCCAAAAAGTCAATGGCAGGCGTCAGCAGGGTAACATCCCCCCGGAACTTGTTGATGACCAGTCCCTTCACCAGTGCCCTTTCTTCCTCATCCAAAAGCTCCAGCGTCCCCACCAGGGAGGCAAGGGCACCGCCCCGGTCAATATCGGCAATCAAAAGCACAGGTGCCTGCAGATGCTTTGCCACCCTCATATTGACTATATCATTTGCCTTGAGATTGATTTCTGCCGGGCTGCCTGCCCCCTCAATCACAATGGTTTCATATTCCCTGTCCAGCCTTGCCAGGGCATCCTTGACCGCACCAAAGGCTTTCAGGGAATAGCCCTTGTGATACTCCCGGGCAGACATATTGCCCACAGGCTTGCCCATGATAATAACCTGGGACTGGGAATTTCCCGTAGGCTTTAACAGCACGGGATTCATATCCGCCACAGGCTCCAGCCCTGCCGCCTCCGCCTGGGCCACCTGCGCCCTGCCCATTTCATCACCGTCATGGGTTACATAGGAATTCAGTGCCATATTCTGCGCCTTGAAGGGAACTACCCTGCGCCCCTGCCTGTACAATATGCGGCACAAGGCTGTTGTCAGGATGCTCTTGCCCACATGGGAACTGGTCCCCATCATCATAATATAATTTGCCATATAGGGCCTCCATTACTTTATCCTTACAATTTATATTCCAGCTGCCTGATATCTACCGGTATACCGGCAGTGACCAGGTACACTTCCGCTGCCTGCCTTGCTAAAAGCTGATTGGCAAGCCCAGACAAATCGCGAAACTCCCTGGCCAGGTGGTTCATGGGCACAATGCCATCCCCCACTTCATTGGTGACAATTACAAGGGTTGCCTCACTTGCCTGCACGGCTTCTGCCAGGCTGTCACAGGCCTTTTTCACCAATTCATAATTCCTGCCTGAGTCCTCTATGTCCTCCAGGCTGCACAAAAGGTTGCTGATATACACCGTCAGGCAGTCAAAAAGTATCATATCATGCCCGGCAGCAGCCTCCCTGACCGCCTCATGGGCAGCAAAGGGAGCCTCATAAGTATCCCAGTCAGCAGGACGCCGCTGGCGGTGCAGCCTGACACGGAACTCCATCTCCTTGTCAAAAACCTGCGACGTGGCAATATAAGCAATCCGCTTGCCGTATTTTGCCGCATATTTCTCCGCAAAAGAGCTTTTGCCGCTTCTGGCACCACCTGTTACCAGCACAATCTTTCCCATCGCTGCCTCCTCATTTCCTGCCGCCAAAAGCTATTATCATCTGCCCTGACGCTTTATTCTATAATTCCAGCAGTTTCCCACAAAGGCCACTGCCGCCTCCGGGCAGCCGGCAAAATGCAGATGCAGGTACGAACCCACCACATTTCCCCGGCTGCTGACGAAGCCGCCCGGATAAACTGCCCCATTTCTCATGCGGGTAAACTGAAAGGCACGCTCCCCGGTAATATCCGCCTCCCCGGCAAGCTCCGAGGAAAAATGAAATTCATGCCCTTTCAGCTTCATACCGGCAGACCCCAGGCAGCAATCACGCCTGAGCTCCGCTTCCACATATCCCACCATCTGCAGCTTCTTATTCATCTGCACCCTGCCGGGCAGTACGCCGCACATTGGGTGCTCCCTGCCCTCAAAATCCGACAGTGACTTGCTCAGATACATATAGCCGCCACATTCTGCATAGATAGGCATGCCATCAGCCGCCGCCCCGGCTACCGCAGCCAGCATTTCTGAGTTGCTGCCCAGCTCGTCGGCAAACATCTCAGGAAAGCCGCCCCCCAGCAGCATGCCATCCGCCTCCGGCAGTGCCTTGTCATTCAAAGGGCTGAACTCCGTGATTTTTGCCCCCAGCCGCTCCAAGACCGCCAGGCTCTCCGGGTAATAAAAGGAAAATGCCTCATCCCTTGCCAGGGCAATCCTGATTTTGCCGAAATCATCAGGGAAGCTGCGCCTGCGGCCATCTATCACCTGTGCCAGATACTCATCCGCCGGATTCTGCATCCTGCCCAGAGGCGGCGCATGGTGGGCAATCTGCATAATCGCCCCCAGGTCCAGCTGCCGTGCCATGGCTTCCCCCATGGCATCCACAACCTTCCGCTCCTGATTTTCCTCCACAGGCAAAAGCCCCAGATGCCGCTCCGGCATCACCAGAAGCTCATTGCGCCGCACTGCTCCCAGCACGGGAATATGCAGCTTCGCCATGGCTTCCTCAATCATCTTCTGATGGTTATCGGAGCCCAGCCGGTTCAAAATCACTCCTGCCAGCCGCACACGTTCATCATACTGCCGGAACCCCAGGGCAATAGCTGCCGCCGAAGCCCCCATGGACTTGCAGTCGATCACCAGCACCACCGGGGCATCCAAAAGGCGGGCAATCTCAGCCGTGGAGCTGATGCCCTTGCTGCCGCCGTCATACAGCCCCATTACCCCCTCAATAACGGCAATATCCTGCCGGGATGCCGTATCAATAAAGGTATTTACCATAGTTTCCCTGGACATGAGCCAGGTATCCATGTTGTGGGCCGGCTTGCCGCTGGCCAGCCTGTGATAGCCCGGATCGATATAATCAGGGCCAATCTTGTAGGACTGCACGCTGATATTCTGCTGCCTCAGTGCAGACAGCAGGCCTGTTACTACCGTAGTCTTGCCACAGCCGCTGCTGACGGCACCTATTACAATGCGTGGAATTTTATAGGTCATAAAGAGCCCTTCCCTGTCTAATCTTCCAAAGACAACTGCTTCCAAAGCATCAGCACCTGTCTGCCGGTGCCAATGCCTGTCTGCTGTTGTCAATGCTTATCTGCTATTATCAATGCCTGTCCGCTGTTATCAATGCTTACCTGCTGTTGTCAATAATATACATAATCGCGTTAATCACAGCCGCCGCTATAGGGCTGCCACCCTTGGTACCCTCTACAGTCACATAAGGCACCAGGGTATTGGCCGCCAGAGCAGCCTTGGAGTCAGCCGCCCCCACAAAGCCCACCGGGATACCCACGATGGCCGCCGGGCGCAGGCCTTCCTGCTCCACCATGCGCAGCACCTCAAAAAGAGCTGTCGGCGCATTGCCGATGGCGATGATGGCGCCGTTCATCTCCTGGCCAAAGCTGCGCATAGCCGCCATAGAACGGGTTATCCCCTGCTCCTTGGCAGCCGCTGCAATCTCCGGCTCCGCCACCCGGCAAAAAACCTCTCCCCCAAAGGAAGCCAGCTTCCGCTTGTTGATGCCGGTGCGCACCATCTCCACATCCGTATAAATATTGCAGCCGGACTGCAAGGCTTTCTTTGCCGCCCCGATAGCCTCAGGGTGCAGCCTGATAATAGGCGCATACTCCACATCGCCGGCCGCATGGATAATTCGGGAATAAACCTTGATTTCTTCCTCATTCAGATTCAGCTTTTCCAGATAAGGCGCGATAATCTCCATGCTGCGATTTTCTATATCCATAGGCTTTTTGATAAAATCCATCATAACCTCCATTCAGTGAGCCAAAAGCTGCCGCCCGTCCTCACTGCACCGCGATAAAATCCAATATATCTTCAAATGTATAGGCAATATTGTCATACTGCACCAGCGGCCTGTCAATAATCACCAGCGGCAGCCCCAGCTCCATAGCGGCTGCAAACTTCGTATCAGCTCCGCCGGTAGCCCCGCTATTCTTGGTGACAACCACCTGTGCACCATATTTTTTGTATAACTCCTTGTTCAGCTCCAGGGAAAAAGGCCCCTGCACAGCCACGATATTGGCAGGCGTAAAGCCCAAATCCCTGGCCAGCTGCACCACCTCGGGCTCCGGCAGGATGCGGCAGATCAGCTCCTTGCCCTGCAATGCCTCAGCCCGGGCAAATACCTCCAGATTGCGGCTGCCGGTAGTGAGAAAAATCCTCTCTCCCAGTGATGCCGCCTTCTCAGCCGCCGCCTGATAATCCGTCACATAATAAGCCCTGGCATAGTCAAGGGGCGTCTGCTGCCTCTCGTAGCGGATGTATGCCACACCTGCCCTGCGGCATGCCCTCATGGCATTTTCTGAAACATTGGCGGCATAGGGATGGGAAGCATCCACAAAAACACCGATGCCATGCTGGTGAAAATAAGCGACAAAGCCATCCTCATCCAAAGGCTCACAGCTGACCTGAATGCCCTGATAGCTTTTCAGCAGACTTTCCCCGTAGCTGCTCACCACCGATGCCGTCACCTGATAGCCCTGCTGCAGGATATAGCCTGCCAGCTCCCTGCCATCTCTGGTGCCTGCCGCCACAAAAACTCTCCCTGCCATCAAGCCTCACTCCCCGGCAATCTTGTAGCCCCGCGGCGTAATCATGTAGCCGTCCTGCACATAGGTATTGCTGTTGCCGATAATAACCATGGAGAACATGCCGATTTCTTCCTCCGTAAAATGCCCCAGGTCTGACAAAACAGCCTGCTCCTTGGCACGGCTGGCACTGGTAACAATGCCCACCGGGGTGTCAGGACTGCGGTGCTGCAGCAGGATTTTCTGAATCTCAAAGATATAATCAGGGCGATGCCTGCTCTTTGGGTTGTACAGGGCAATCACAAAATCACCTTCCCCTGCCAGGGCGGCCCGCTTCTTGATCAGCTCCCAAGGCGTCATCCAGTCACTGAGGCTGATAACGGCAAAATCGTGCATCAGAGGCGCCCCCAGAATAGAAGCTGCCGCATTGACGGCAGATACACCTGCCACCACGCCGCCCCATTCAGGCCGCTGCTCCTTCGGCAGCTGCAAAACCAGTTCCAGCACCAGCCCGGCCATGCCGTACACGCCGGAATCACCGCTGGATACCACTACCGTATCCTTGCCGCTAGCGGCCGACTCCACTGCCGCCCGGCAGCGGTCAACCTCCTGGGTCATGCCCGTGCCGATGACTTCCTTACCCTCCAAAAGAGGCTCAATCAGGCCGATATACGTCTTATAGCCAGCCACCACCTGCGCTGACTCAATGGCCTGCCTTGCCCTCGGAGTCATATCCTCAAAACTGCCGGGCCCTATGCCCACTACAACTATCTTTCCCATATCAATGCTACCGTCACTTTCTCGTATTTCCTTTTCGGCAGGGCAATCCGCCCACGCTTTGCACAGCATAATGCCGCCGCCTCGCAGACATTTCCCACGCCGATATTCTTCTTCACAAACTCCGACTCACTTAGGCCGTAACGCTCAATAGCTGCCGCCAAAGGCTGATTTGAAAAAAAATCAACGGGCAGCTGCAAGTCTTCCGCCGCCGCCAACAGCCCCTGCTCATCAGACTTGACCACCGTGCTGGCCAGCCTGTCCAGCCGCCCTGCCTGCCAGCCAAGACAGCCACAGGCCTCCTGCAACGCCTCCAGCACCAGCCGGGCCGGTGTCCCCCGGCGGCAGCCAACACCTGCAATCAGCCGCCTTGGCACAAGGTACAACACCCGGCTGTTCGCCTGCCACTGCCTGTCACTGAGGACAACATACAGTGCATCCTGCCCTGCCTCCTCAGCCTTGCCATTTGCCTCGTCCAAGCCGCTATCAACTGTCCCAATGCTCGCCAGCCTGGCAGGCAGCCCATTGCCATCCACCACCTCATAGGGCACATGGCTGGCACGGAGCCGCCTTTCATACTCAGCCCTGCATTTAAGGCTGCTGTCCAGCAGATAAACAAGCTTTCTGCCCCGGAGCAGTGCCCCATTGAAAACCACCAGATTTTCCTTGGGACAGGGCACCATATCCAGCCGCCCGGCCAGCACATCCGGCGCCAGCAGCTGATTGACATCCGTTGCCGTAGTAATCACGGGATTGCTGCCGAGCTTTTCTGCCAGAAGCCTGGTCAGCTCATTGGCCCCTCCCACATGGCCTGACAGCAGGCTGATGATATTCTGCCCCCTGTCATCCAGCACCAGCACTGCCGGGTCCGACAGCTTGCTGACAACATGGGGAGCAACAGAGCGCACCACAATCCCTGCCGCCATGATGAAAACCAGGGCATCGTAGCGGACAAAGGCATCCGCCATCTCCTCAGAAAGCTTTTTGTAAAACCGCACTTCCGAGGCAGCCGCCAATATCACATCACCATGTTTTGACAAAAGCTTTTCCTGCAGGTACACCGTCACCTGCGCACCTTCACATGCCGCGGCAATCCTGCCTGCCAGCACCAGCCCCTTTTCCGTCGAAGCAAAAACTGCATATCTCATGATTATTTGCTGGCTTCCCTGAACATGTGGCTGAACTCAGGGGCATAAAGCCTGGAAAGCTCATAATCCGCCGCCAGGCACCTGCTCACCACAATCATAGCCGTGCGGTCAATGCCCTTATCCGCAATTTCCTCACAGATAGTAGCCAGGGTAGCACGGACAATCTTCTCCTCCGGCCAGGAAGCCCTCTGCACGATGGCAATGGGCGTATCCGGCTCATAGCCTCCGGCAATCAGTTCCTCCACTACCTTGTCCAGCATGGTAATACTCAGGAAAATGCACATAGTAGCCTGATGAGCCGCCAAAGAACGCAGCTTTTCCCTGTCAGGCACAGGTGTCCTGCCCTCATTTCGGGTAATAATGACCGTCTGGGAAATGCCCGGCAGGGTGTATTCCTGCTTCAGGGCTGCCGCCGTAGCCAAAAAGGAACTTACCCCAGGCACCACCTTGTACTCAATCCCCAGCTTGTCCAGCTCATCCATCTGCTCCTGGATTGCGCCATAAATGCTGGGGTCCCCGGTATGGAGCCTGACCACCAGCTTGTCCTGGGCCACGCCGTTTTTGATGACCTCAATCACCTGGGGCAAGGTCATGGAAGCGGAATTGTGAATCTCGCAGCCCTCTTTGGCATAATCCAGCAAGGCAGGATTAACAAGGGAACCTGCATAAATAATAATATCCGCCTCTGAAAGCAGCTTCTGCCCCTTGACAGTAATCAATTCCGGGTCCCCCGGACCGGCACCAACAATAAATACCTTCATTTCTTATTGCCTCCTAAAAATCAATCAGCTGACAAAAACAGTCACTGCCCATACATTTCTCTATAACCATAAAAGCATCCGCCCCTGACGAGTGGTGCTATTTTATCTTTTCACAAGCCACGATGAAGATGGGATTGGCGGCCTTGGCCATATCATAGCTTCCCACCTGCTCCCAGCGGTTCACCTGCACCTGCACTGTTTCATATTTATACAATTCACTGGCACGCATATAATTCAGGCACTGCATCAAGGTCTGCACCGTAATGCAGTTCAGGACAATCCTGCCCCCTGTCTTCAAAAGCTCACCTGCCCTGTCAAGAATGGGCTCCAGCCTCCTGCCGCTGCCGCCAATCAGCACGGCATCCAGCCTCGGCAATTCATCCATGCCAGCAGGGGCCTCAGCGTGAATAATCTGTATATTATCCAGCCCGAATTTTTCAGCATTGGCCTCAATCAGCCCGATGCCCTCAGGATTTCGCTCAATGGCATAAATCATGCCGCCCTCACCTGCTGCCTGCATAGCTGCCTCGCAACTGAGGGAGCCGGTCCCTGCCCCCACATCCAGCACCATGTCACCTGGCCTTATCCCGGCCTTGGCGATAGTCAGAATCCTGATTTCCTGTTTCGTCATGGGAACCTTGCCCCGGATAAACTCCGCATCAGGAATCCCTATGCCCCATTTTCCACTCATGCTGTCACCACCAATATGCAATCTAACATACGCATTTACGCGACTGGCCTGTATTTCCTGACCATTTCTCTTTATGCTGTCACAACCAATATGCAATGGCTGAACACAGGATGATTCCCTGCCTCCGCCAGCGTAGTCCTGATTATTGTCTCATCCTCATAGGACAGCCTGCTGCACACAGCCAGTCCCGTGTCCCCCGGCCAGCCCTTTTCCATCAGCAGCTTGGGAATGGTATGGGAATTGTATTTCCCATCAGTCAGCATGCCAGCCAGCCGCCCCGGGGCATACACCAGCCGGGCTTCCTCCGGCACCCTGCCATGAAAGCTCCACAAATCCGCCTCATGCCAGGGCAGTGCCAGCCGGGCAAATGCCATCTGCATGGCACTGATGCCTGGAATCACCCGGAGTGACTCTGCCGGGAAATCCCGGCGCAGGGCATCCAGCATAGAATAGTAGCCAGGATCCCCGGACACCATCACCACCACATCATCATGCTGCAAATTCTCGCGGATAAATGCCATTACTGCCGGAATATCTGCACTGATAGCGCACTGCTCCTGCACATTTTCACCGGCAAACTGCGCCAGAGCCCTTCTGCCGCCAGCCAGCACCCTTGCCTCCCTGATGACCCGCAGTGCCTCCGGCACCATATAATCAGGATTGCCAGGGCCTATCCCGGCTACGATTATTTTATGTTCCAACCAAAATCACCGCCAATCTCCCGTGCCCTGTCATCCATGCCCAGAAGCTCCCCTTGCAGGGTGACCAGCACAGTACCTACCTGCACCTTGTTAAAAATCAGCCGCTCCGCCCGGTAGCTGGCACGGGCTGCAATCCTCCCATAGACTCTTTCCAGTCCATACTCTGCAATTACCGGCAGGGCTTCCTCCGTAGTCACAGCCCCCAGGATGCGCTCTATGCCCTCACCAGGCATGCCCAGGGCACCGCTGTAGGCCGCCAGCACTTCCAGCCGGGCATCCCCCACCCTGTTGTGGGTGTGAAAAACACCTGCCGCCACCTTTGCCAGCTTGCCGATGTGCCCAAAGAGAAGAATCCTTTTCAGGCCTATATCAGCCGCTGCCTCCAGCATATAGCCGATAAAATTGCTGGTCTGCACCATACCTGCCTCCGGCAGCCCCCAGCTGGCCGCAATCCGCTCCCCGATTTTGCCCGGCACAAAAATCTGCGTATCGAAACCGGCTGCCCTTGCCACCTTTATCTGAGGCACCAAGGACTCCTTGAAGGCTTCCTCGGACATAGGCCGCAGCACCCCTGTGGTGCCGATGACGGAAATGCCCCCTTCAATGCCCAGCACTGGATTGAGGGTTTTCTTTGCCAGCTCACGGCCAGCCGGGATATCTATCCGCACCCTGCAAGGCTTGGGACTGCCAAAGGCTTCCAGCAGGCTGTTATACACCAGCTGCCTGGGCCCCGGATTGATGGCAGGCTCACCTACAGAAAGGCTTAATCCCGGCTTCGTGGCATGGCCGATGCCCTCCCCTGCTTCAAAGAGGATATTTTCATGCCTGACACTGACTCCCGGCACCGCCTGCAGCTCATCCTCCGGCGGGGCTAACGTCAAGGTGACAAACACCGAGGTACCATTGGTAATATCCGGGTCATCCCCTGCATCCTTCACAATCTCCGCCCGGATGACAGGGGGCAGTGCCCCCTCCGGCAGCTGGCTATCTTCCAGCCGCTCGATTTTCTTTATGGGAATCATCAGCCTGGTGCCATCCAGTGCCGTGATTTCCGCCTCATCCGCCGTCAGCCTGTCCTGTAGATACAAAGCTGCCGCCTTGGCACCTGCCGCCACACACGCCCCGGTAGTATAACCGCCTCTCAGCCTTTTCGCCATGCTCATCACCTGCCATCACCATAGATATTGCCTGCCATTACCTTCCACAGCATATCACAAGGGACAAGCCCCTTGCATTATCCCTCATTACCTGCAAAAAACGTCCTTATGCCTTGGCAAACAAGGCCTTGGCAAAGTCCTCTGCCACAAATGGGCGCAAATCATCCACGCCCTCGCCTACGCCAATCCACTTCACCGGCATGGAAAGCTCCGCCTTGATGCCGATCACCACGCCGCCTTTGGCAGTGCCATCCAGCTTGGTCAGCACCACGCCGGAAATCGGTGCCGCCTTGGTGAAGATATTCGCCTGGCTGATGGCATTCTGCCCGGTAGTGGCATCCAGCACCAGCAGTGTTTCGTGAGGCGCCTCCGGGATTTCCCGCTGAATAACCCGGTTGATTTTCTTCAATTCCTCCATGAGGTTGGATTTCGTCTGCAAGCGGCCTGCCGTATCAATCAGCAGCACATCAATATTCCGCGCCTTGGCAGCCTTCACTGCATCATAGGCCACAGCCGCCGGATCAGAGCCCTCCTCGTGACGGATAACCCGGGTGCCGGTGCGCTGGCCCCATACCTCCAGCTGGTCAATAGCCGCCGCCCTGAAGGTATCTGCCGCCGCCAGCATAACTGACTTGCCCTGTGCTTTATAATAGGAAGCCAGCTTGCCGATAGTAGTGGTCTTGCCCACGCCATTTACGCCGATAACCAGCAGGACAGTAGGCCCTTCCGCCGCCACCCTGGTCTCATCGGAACCGTTTGCCAGCAGCTCGGAAATCCGCGCCTGCAAAAATGGCTTCAAATCCTCCGGCGTATTGATTTCCTTCTTCTTGATGCCCTTGCGGACAGACTCCATCAGCCGGTCCGTAGTATTGACGCCCACATCCGCCATAATCAGAATTTCTTCCAGCTCATCCAAAAGCTCATCATCAATATCCGCATAACCGATAACCAGCTTTTCAATCTTATTGGTAATAGTCTCCCTGGTCTTGGCCAGTCCTTTTTTCAGCTTATCAAAAAATCCCATCTATAAATCCTCCAGACTTTTTAGCTTCTCAAAATTTCTATAGCATCATTCTGCAGCATCATTCTGCACAAATTTGATAATTATTCATCATTCTTCATCATTCATTATTCTTCATAATCCTGCAGCTTCACCGACAGCACCTTGGACACACCGGCGTCCTCAATGGTGACGCCGTACATGGTATCAGCCGACTCCATGGTTCCCTTGCGGTGAGTGACAATAATAAACTGGGTATGCTGGGCATATTCCTTCAGGAAGGTGCCAAACCGCCCGATATTGGCCTCATCCAGCGGCGCATCAATCTCATCCAGCACGGAAAACGGTGCCGGACGGTACTTCAGGAAGGAAAACAGCAGAGCCACCACCGTCAGGGCTCGCTCGCCGCCGGACAGCACAGACAGGTTCTGGGTTTTCTTGCCAGGCACAGTTACCATGATGTTCACGCCTGATTCCAGCACATTCTCCTTGTCCGTCAGCTGGATTTTTGCCTGTCCGCCCCCAAAGAGCTGGACAAAAATCTCCCCGAAGAAATCATTTATCTTGATGAAAGCCTCCCTGAACTGCTTTGTCATGGTGGCTTCCATCTCGCCAATCAGCTGCATCAGGTCAGCCTTTGCCTTCTCCAAATCCTCCGCATTGCCGGACAAAAAGCCGTGCCGCTGCTGCAAATCAGCATATTCCTGAGGTGCATTGGGATTCACTGCCCCCAGGGCATTCAGCTCATTTTCCAGGGAGCGCAGCTTCTTCTTCAATTCCCCCGGCTCCAAATCAGGAGCCTCCTCGGCCGCCCTCTCCGGCACCAGGCCGTACTTGCTGAGCATTTCCTGCTGGCACTGCTCTATATCATAATCCACCTTGGAGGCATTCAGCTCAATCTGGTGCAGCTGGTTCTGAATATCAGCCAGCCTGCCGTGAGCCTCACGGACTTCCTTGTCATTGTTTTTCTTGTCGGACAGGCGGTTCATGCGCTGCTGGTAGACAGCCTTGTGCTCCTGGTCTGCCGCTGCAAACCTGCGGTTTTCCAGCTGGCTGGTCTCCATCAGGCTGGCGATGGATTCCATGCTGTCAGACAGCTCCTTTTCCAGTGCCGCCAGCTCGTCACTCTGCTGCCGGGAGGAATTTTCGCACCTTTGCAGCTCCCTCTGCCGCAGCAAAATCTGCTCCTTTGACCTGATTGCCTGCTGCTCCAGCACCGCTTTTTCCATTTCCAGCTTGTTGGTAGCTGAAGCCAGCTCGTCCGCTTCCCTGTCCAGCGCATCATACTGCCGGGCAATGCCGGCAATCCCTGCCGCAAGCTTCTCCTTTTCCTGCTCAAAGCCTGCCAATGCCTCCTGCAGCTGCCGGATTTCCTCCCGGCGGTTTAAAAAGCTGCTCTCCCGGTTCTGCTGGCTGCCGCCTGCCAGGGCACCACCGGGGCTCAAAAGCTCGCCCTCCAGGGTAACAATACGCAGTCTCTGCCCCAGCTGCCTGTTCAGGGCAAGAGCATTATCCAGCGTGTCCATCACCAGGGTACGCCCCAGCAAAAAATCCGCCACCTTGCCGTATTTCGGCTCCGTGCCAACCAAATCATTGGCCCAGCCCAGCACCCCTTTGGCACCTGCCGGAACATTCTCCCGTTTCTGCCGGACGTTAATGGAGGACAGGGGCAGGAAGGTAGCCCTGCCCAGCCTGTCACGCTTCAGCATTTCAATGGCAGCCTTGGCAGTATCCGTATCCTCAGTCACGATATTCTGCTGGCTGCCCCCCAGAGCCACCTCCATGGCAGTCACATACCGCCCCGGCACCTGCAAGAGCTCCGCTACGGCACCGCAGACACCTCTGCGCCAAGGCTGCTGGCTTTTCAGCACCGCCTTGACCGCCCTGCCAAAGCCCTCGTAGGAATTCTGCAGCCTTTCCAGCACCTGCACGCGGCTGCCGGTGGTATGGATATTCCGCTCTGCCGCCTGCATGCGTCCTGCCAGCTCATCCCGCTGTCCCTTCATGGCCATCAGCTGAGTTCTGAGCTCCTTCGCCCTCTGGCGGTTGGCCGCCACGGTCTGCTCCGCTTCCTGCTGCTTCTCCTTGGCCTGGGCTTCGGCTTTTGCCAAAAGCTCCACATTCTGACGGGCTTCCTCCGCTGTTGCCGCCAGCTCCTTCAGCATCTGCTGATGCCGCTGGCGATTGGCCTTGCCCTGGCGGCGTCGTTCTTCCAGCACCTTGATTTCGCTGTCCGCCGCCTCAATCCTGCCATGAATTTCATTCCTCTTAGCCGCCAGGACCTCCAGCTGCTTTTCCAGCTCCAGGATTTCTCCGTCCAGCCTGGCCGTGCGCCCCTCAATCAGCTGCACGGCAGTATTCGCCGCCAGCTCCTGATCCTTCTTTTCCTGTATCGCGCTATCAAAGCCCTGCCTGCGCCCCTTCAGCTCCAGGAACCTGTGGTACAGCCCTGCCAGCTGGAAGCATTTCAGCTCCTCCTGCAATTCCAGATGCCTGGCAGCCTTCTCCGCACTGATTCTCAGAGGCTCCAGCTGGTTCTCAATCTCCCCCAGGATATCGTGGACACGCTGCAGGTTGCCCTCCGTATCATCCAGCTTCCGCATGGCTTCCTTCTTGCGGTTTCTGTACTTGGTGATGCCTGCCGCTTCCTCAAAGAACAGCCGCTTTTCCTCCGGCCTGGCATTGAGGATTTCATCCATCTTGTTCTGGCTGATGATGCCCATGCTGTCATGGCCGATGCCCGAGTCTGCAAAGAGATTGGTAATATCCTTCAGGCGGCAGCGGGACTTATTGATATAAAACTCGCTCTCCCCGGTCCGGAACAGCCGCCTGGTCACCACGACCTCATGAAAATCCACCGGCAGGCTGCCGTCGTTATCAAAATAAAGGGAAACCTCTGCCACGCCCATCTGCCGCCGGGTTTCGCTGCCCGTGAAGATAATATCCTCCGCCTTGACGCCCCGGAGATTGCGGACATTCTGCTCCCCCAGCACCCATTTTATCGCATCAGAAATATTGCTCTTGCCGCTGCCATTGGGCCCCACAATAGCCGTAATTCCCTTATCAAATTCAACCTCTATCTTATCAGCGAAGGACTTAAAGCCATACGCCTCCAGCTTCTTCAACTGCAAACAATCCACCAGCCCACCATTTTATATTCTAAATAATACTGGAATATTATTCTAACCTGTTACCAGCATAAAACTTTATTCATCTTACAAATCTATATTCTACCATAAATTGTACGAAAAAAACAGCAAGTATACATATAAATACCTGCTGCTGCAAAAAACTTGTATTTTATTTGATAACTATCTATCAGCCAGAACCAGCGTAAAATTATTTGCCTCTGCCAACAACTACCTTTTTACCCTCAAAAACAAAGCCATATTTCCTGATTCTTTCCTGGGGTATCCCTTTTGCCTCTAACGCTGCAGCATAGTGCCTTTCCTCTATCTGCTGCAAAGCACGCTGCAAGGCTTCCGCCAGATTCTTTTCCCGCTGCGGCCTGAACACCTTGAACTCAATTATGATAGCATTGTCACTGTCATTCCTGGGCTCCAGCATAATATCATACCTGCCAAAACCGCTTTCCCGGTTGGATGTAATCACATATTCTTCTCGCAAATCAACCATCATCCCCAGCACAAAGCCATGATAAAACCGTTCCGGCTCCTGGCGCTGTCCCGGCAGCTTGCCCACATCAAAAAAACTAAAGGTACGCAGGCTAACGTCATTCAAAAAATCTTCCATTGCCTCCACATCATCATGCAGCAAAGCCTCTATAAAGTCATTATAGCTGTCACCACCTGACTGAAACCATCTGCTGACCAGGCTATCAAACATACACCTGGTTTCGTAATTGGTAATACGCAACTCGTACACCAATCGCCCCGGTTCCGCCGCCTGCACCTTCTCTCCAGTCAGATAGCCGCTAGCCACAAACAAGGACCAGATAGCATTGGTATTGCCTGTCATATCATGAAAAACAACCTGATTATCTATCTCCGCCCAAATGCTCCTGCCCTGCAGCAAGCACTCAAACTGCTTCTTCAGGCTCACACTGCCAGATTGCAGCAGGTTGCTGATGAGCCTGTTGGCACTGGTATTTGCCCAATAAGCATCAAATCTGCCCTTTTCCTTCAAAAAGTTAATAATAGACCAAGGATTGTAAACATCCCTCCTATTGCCAAAGGAAAAACCGTCATACCATGCCTTGACACCCTCTCTATCTGTCAATCCATATTCATCCATGGCCGCAAATACCTCTGTCTCCGAAAAGCCAAAGGCATCATTGTACATATCATCCAGCACTGTAACAACAGCCAGATGATTCAAATCAGAAAAGATTGATTCCCTTGCCACCCTGGTAATGCCTGTCATCAAAGCCCTATCCATGTATTCATTTGACTTGAAGGACGCATTAAAAAACGGACGCATAAACTCCGTCATTTCCTGCCAAAAGCCACCGGCATAAGCCTCCTGCATAGGTGCATCATACTCGTCCAGCAGAATAATTACTTTCCTTTTATAATAAGCTGACAACCAGGCAGACAATTTATTGATGGAAACCTCCCAATCTACAGACTGCTCACAAAACCTGACCTTTGCAAAATACGCCTTGTCAGCAGCATCCAGCACATAACTTTCCAATAGATATGTATGTTTTTTGAAGGCAGCAGCAATAATTTCCCGCAGTTTTTGCAGCAAATTTCCACAATTGCTCCCCTTTACCATAGCAAAACTCAAAAATATCACAGGAAACTTTCCCTGCAAACGGTGCATGTTCTCATACTGCCAAATGCGCAAATCCCCGAACAGCTCCTGTCCACGTCCTTCATAATCAATAGAAAAAAATGCATTGACCATGCTCATGTTCAGTGTCTTGCCAAAACGGCGCGGCCGCATGATGGCGGTAGTATTGTCACCATCCTCCCACCAGTTTCTGATGAACGCTGTCTTATCTATGTAAAAATAATTATTTTCCCGCAGCGTCACAAAATCCTGCTCTCCAATAAAAATCTTCCTTGCCATGCACCACACCACCATTTTCTGCCAATAATCTATCCGTCCGACGGCATAACATTATCCGCGCAAACACACTCTTTTTCCGCAAAAAGCAATACCATACTTCCAGACCTTGTTTATATTGCGTTTTTCAAATTCAGCCACATAAGATAACTCGTCAATCTGCGCCAAAGCCTCCAATGCCTTTGCTTCCAGTTTAGCCTCATCATCTGCCCGCTTAAATTCCAATATAACGCCATAATACTTTTCATTCACAGGCATCAATGCCAGATCAAATCTGCCATAGCCACTTTCACGATTTGACTCTACAATATGCGTATCCTTTAGCAATACACAAAACCCCAGCATCATACCATGATAAAAACTTTCGCCATTAGCTGCATCATAACAGCTTACATTATTTCGTACTATCGTTGCCAGCACAGATTCAAAAGTCCCGGCATTTCCAGAAAGCATGGCATCCAGCATCTTGCGCAGGCTGCTGACAGCACCACCGGACATCATATTAGCCAGAATTTCACGTCCAAACAAGCTATAAATCTCTTTATTCGGTATCTTCAGCTCAGCCTCCTGACCATATAAGTCATCCCTTATTCTGACGCATTTTAAATAACCAGCATTCAGCAAAATTGCATATAAATCATCCGAATTTCTACCTATATCCCCATAGATAACACCTTCATTGACCTGCTTTGCTACAGTCTTCCCTTCCATCAAACGGTGCAAATCCTCAGCCTGCTCCTGCTCAATCCCCCATAGCATCTGCCTGATAATACCATTCCCGGATGTATTTACCCAATACGCCCCTGCCTTACAGCCCTCCTGAAAATACTGAATCACCGACCATGGGTTATACATATCCGCACCAGCAAAATTATATCCATCATACCATTCCTTCAGCTCCGGCAGCCTATCCTGATGCTGCAAAGCAGCTGCCATCCCAGCCACTTCTTCCTCCGTAAAGCCAAAAGCAGTATTATAGGATTTAGAGGTCACGGAGCAAATACGCAAATTATTCAATCCGCTGAAAATGCTCTCCTTGGCAATGCGCAGCACTCCTGTCAGCACGGCAAACTCCAATGCCTCATTTCCCTTCAATACCTCACTGTAAAACTGCCGCATGAAGCTTATTATATCATCGTAAAAGCCCTTTTCCCAAGCATATTGAAGCGGAGCATCATATTCATCAATCAGCACTATCGTCTTTACACCATAATGACAATACAGCATATTCGACAAATTCCCCAGGCTCAAAACCAGATCAGCATAACTGCAAAGCTCATTCCCCTGCCGCACATTTACATAGTATTTCTTCTCATCATCACTAATAGCCGCAGATTTTTCCAAAAATCCATACTGTCTATAAAGTTTTGCAACAACTGCCTTTAACAAAGAAAAAGTTTCTTCGTATCCACCTGCCGCCACGGATTTCATTGACAAGAAAATAACTGGGTACTTTCCCCGGTGCTGCATATACTGATGCCCGGCATGGCTTATTTTAAGCCCGGCAAAAACATCACCATCAGCTGCATTTACATCAAAAAACTCTTTTAGCATACTCATGGACAAGGTTTTGCCAAAACGCCGCGGACGAGTGAACAGTGTTACCTTGCTCCTGCTATCCAGCAAATCCTTGATAAACAAGGTCTTATCCACAAAGTAATAATTCCCCTCAATAAGCTCCCGGAAATTCTCTACACCTATCGGCATTTTACACATACACAGCCCTCCCTTGCCAACATGCCTCACCTACATTTTATAGCAAAAACATAAGTATTGCAATAAAAAAACGACAGCACTACGAGCCATACCCCAAAACTAAGCACATAACAAAATAATCCCCCTAAAATGAATAAAAGTTCTTGATTCCCAAACATTTATATGTTAGAATATATGTAATAAAAATTTGCTCTTATTAATAATTTCCATGGTTATTTATCAAATTCCCATAGTGGAAAAATATATACTTTTCATGTTATAATAAAGGCGGTGAAAGGATTGAAAACGGTAAACAATAACGCTAATCCACCATTATTCCCCAAAGATGATGCACACTGGCAACGGCTGATAGCCAAGGTGCAGGCCATGACACTGATGGATGACATTTTCTTCAACTGCTTCATGGAGAAACCTATGTAATCTTCATTACCGCAAAAGATGTGCTGGGATACGGCCTCCCCATCTACCACATTGACAGGCATATCAATGAGCTGGGCGTACCATTCAACGACATGGCTCACATCATCTATGTCAATGGCGAAAACACATCCGCCACGCCTTTAGGCATGCTCATGCAGGATTTTCAGAATGCCGACCCGGAAAAAATGCACTCCAAGCTTTTAGCAGACAAAATGAAGCATCTAAAATCTCTTGACGAGGAGGTATGCAAAATGTGCAATATCGTTGAAGAATATGTTGCCGAAAGA
>JBJDWY010000017.1:0-19316 GCA_051866255.1 Anaerovibrio sp.
GCCTTCTCCGCCCATCGCATTATCTGCTAACAGTTACAATCCTGCGACAGCTCCCAACCTACCTATCAGTAAATCTTTATATTTTGCCACAGCAACATAATGATACCTTACGAGCAAGCCTGAAATAGGGGGGGCTGGGAGGCTGACGAGACCTGATACTGCCGCTACCTGTCCCTTTTAAATGTCTGAACAGAGTCCACGAATTAACAAGCCATTGATAATATTGCTAGCGTAACGTATAGTCACAAAGGTAAATTGTAAATTTATCATGCCAATATTACGATATACATATTAAACGGGAAAATGGATTTTCTCATATTGTGTACGTTTTTTGGAATTGGATACTGGCAGTTTGTTGTTTGTAATTTGCAGGTGCCAGTTTGTAGTGGTTTACAAGGACGGGATAACCATGAAGAATAACTTTGTTTGCTCACTGAGCATTTTGAATGTACTAAATCGCAACTACGCCGCCATGCACAAGAGCATGTTGCGGATTGCCACAGGGCGGAAGATAAACAGCGTGGCAGATGATCCATCGGGATGGGCCATAGGCCAGCGCATGAGCGTGGAGATAAGATGCCTGGACCAGGCCAGGCAGAATGCCCAGAACAGCCAGAGCATGATGAAGGTGGCAGACGGTGCGCTGTCTTCCACCATAGATATTCTGCGCACCCTGAAGGAAAAGGCCATTGCCGCCGCCAACGGCACCATGACGGACGCAGACAGGCGCAATGTGCAGAAGGAGCTTGACCAGTACATTGACCAGATAGATGACAATGCCCTAGTGACCTTTAACGGCCAATACCTGCTGGACGGCTCCCACAACAGTCAGGGCAGTGCCACCAAGCAGTCCTTCACCAATCAGAGTTTGGCGGAGGATACATCCTTTTCCACCAAGCTGACGGATTTGCAGTCCAGGGCGGGGCAGGATTTGAACATACAGTCAACGGACATGGTTACTATTTCCTATGTGAAGGATGGCAAGACTTGTACGACCAGCTTTGAGGCAAAGGATAAGACTCTGGGGGATATCTTTAAGGAAGCAAATAAATGCAACAATAATGCCAATGTTTTTGAGGATGGAAAGCTGGATTCGGCAGATGTTACCAATGTCATAGGCACTGATGCCAATGGCAACGAGGTGAAGACTGCCAGCGGCAAGAATGGCATTACGGTGCAGGCGAAGGATACGGGGCTGGATGGCGCTTTGGGCGGCTTTACCATCAGCGTGACGGACAGCCAGGGCAATGTGAAGAAGACGGTCAATGCGGTGCTGGATGATTTTACGGAAACCATTGAGGCGCGGAACGGCTGCGGTGACAATGCTCTATACACCCAGACCGGCACCAAGGCGAACCAGGGCATCAAGCTGGGCATCGGCAATATGACCGCCTATGGGCTGGGCCTCAAGGGCAGTGACGGCAGCGTGCTGAGCGTCAGCACCCAGGAGGCTGCTAATGCAGCGATTAATGTGCTGGACAATGCCCTGAACAAGGCACTGGGGCAGTCAACCACCATCGGTGCGGTTTCCAGCCGCATGGATTACACCATCAGCAACCTGACCACCCAAAGCGAGAACCTGACCAGTGCCATGAGCGTTATCATGGATGCGGATATGGCAAAGGAAATCATGGAATACGCCAGAAACAGCATTTTGGTGCAGGCGGCACAGGCCATGCTGGCGCAGTCCAATCAGAATGCAGCCTGGTTCCTCAGTTTGCTCAAATAATATTAAAAAAGGTGAATTTATCAGCAGGGCTGCCCTGTTAATATCATAAAAGTGCAGCAAAGGTAGTGAAGTGCAGTTGTTGGAGAATAATTGGCTCCGGCGGCTGCACTAATTTTATGTGTGGAGAAATTACAATAAATTCAAATTTCAATTTGAATTTTACCTGCGATTGTGATACAATAAATTCAAATTTAAATTTGAATTATAACATAAGCAATATGGGAGGTAATATCATGGCAGCAAAGAAAAAGGCGGTTTTATTTTTAGCAGCCTGCCTGCTGGGGCTAGCGGCATATCTGTATAATATGTTTTGCCAGCAGGATAATCAGGAGGAACTGGTCTTGCAGGGCAATGTAGATGTGCGTGAGGTGTCCCTGGCTTTCCGTCAGAGCGACAGGATACTGGAAATGCTGGCAGAGGAAGGTGACAGGGTACAGAAAGGGCAGGTACTGGCAAGGCTGGATACCAATGAGCTGAATTTGCAGATAAAGAAGCTGAATGCGGAAATCGCCGCCCAGCAGAGCACGGTGGACAAGCTGCACAACGGCACCAGGCCGGAGGAAATCCGCCAGGCGGAGGGCAATCTCCGTCAGGCACAGGCAGCGGCGGAGCATGCCACCGGTGTCTATCAGAGAAAGCGTGACATATATACCAGCATAGCCGGTGTCAGCCAGCAGGAGCTGGACAATGCCTATCACGATATGGAGGCAAAGCAGGCCGCCATGTCTGCGGCAGAAGCGGCATTGCAGGAAGCCAAGGCAGGCCCCCGGCAGGAGGATATTGCCGGAGCAGAGGCAGGCTTGCAGGCACTGAGGGATGAGCAGCTGCGCTATATTTACCTTTTGTCCCAGTATGAGCTTCAGGCACCTGATGATGGCGTCATCCGTTCACGTCTCCTGGAGGCAGGGGATATGGCATCTCCTTCCAAGCCTGTGTTCAAGCTGTCCCTGCCGGGTAAAAAGTGGGTGCGTGCCTATGTGCCGGAAACAGAGCTGGGAAGTATATACGAAGGTCAGCAGGCAAATGTGTATATCGACAGCCTGCCTGGCAAGGCAATTCAGGGGCAGGTAGGTTATATTTCCGGCACAGCTGAGTTTACGCCGAAGACCGTGCAGACAGAGGAACTTCGTACTTCCCTTGTATACGAGGTACGCGTTTATGTAGATGATAATGATAACGTACTGCGGCTGGGTATGCCGGCTACGGTGAAGATTGTGCGCCGAGGTGAGTGAGATGGCAGAAAACAGGCTGCAGGAACCGACGGTTGCCAGGGTGCTGACGGCTGCCGGAGAGTTGAAGGCTGCCAAAGAACTGACGGCTGCCAAAGAGCTTACGGCAACCAGAGAGCTGATGGTATTCGGGGTTGTACTGCATGATGTGAGGCTGGAGATGGCAGCCGGGGAGATAACCGCCCTTGTAGGGCCTGACGGTGCCGGTAAGACAACCCTCATGCGGATGGTGTGCGGTCTTTTGCCCCTTGGGCAGGGGAGCCATTTGCAGGTAGCTGGCATCGATGTGGCAAAGGAGCCTCAGAAGGTGCAGTCACTTATCAGCTATCTGCCCCAGAAATTCGGTCTTTACGAGGATTTGACCGTACAGGAAAATATTGATTTGTATGCTGATTTGCACGGCGTGTCGCAGGAGGTGCGGGCAAAGCGTGTGGGCAGGCTGTTGCGTATGACGGAAATGGAACGCTTTACGGACAGGCTGGCTGGCAGGCTGTCCGGGGGCATGAAGCAGAAGCTGGGGCTTATCTGCACCCTGGTCAGATCCCCGGAGCTTTTGCTGCTGGATGAGCCCTCCGTGGGGGTGGACCCCCTTTCACGGCGCGAGCTGTGGGAAATCCTCCTGCAGCTGGTGCAGGAGGAAAAGCTGACGGTGCTGGTGAATACTGCCTACGGAGAAGAAGCGGAACGCTGCCAGATGGTCTACATGCTGGACAAGGGCAGGCTTTTGGCAAAGGGTACCCCTGCCCAGCTGCAGGAGGACTGGCCCAGGGGGCTGAAGGGCATGAATGGTACGGGTGTCAGGCGGTCAGGCAGGCATATTGCTTCCGGGGCAGGAGAAAAGGCAGAAGACAAGAGAGAAGACAGGGCAGAAGAAAAGGCAGAGGGCGCGGCAGGTGATGTGCGGCAAGCTGCGGAGGCGGATATAGTTGTCCATGATTTGGTCAAGAAGTTTGGGGATTTTACGGCGGTGTCCCATACGTCCTTTAATGTGTATAAGGGAGAGGTTTTCGGCATGCTTGGACCAAATGGTGCCGGGAAAACCACCACCTTCCGCATGCTGTGCGGCCTGCTTCCGGCTACCTCCGGGGAGCTTTCGGTAGGAGGTGTGGACGTGCGCCGCTACAGGAACAGGGCAAGGGAAGGTATCGGCTATGTGGCGCAGAAGTTTTCCCTCTATGGCAACCTGACTGTTTATGAAAACCTGCGCTTTTATGGCGGCATATACGGACTGCATGGCAAGTCTCTGGCACAGCGCATTGATGAAGTGGTGGCGGAGTTTGGCTTGTCCGAGAAGCTGAAACAGGCGGCGGACAGCCTGCCCCTTGGCTATAAGCAGAGGCTGTCCATGGCGGCGGCACTTTTGCACAAGCCGAAAATCCTATTTCTGGATGAGCCAACCAGCGGCATTGACCCGGAGGCACGGCAAAACTTCTGGCGGCAGATTGGCAGGCTTTCCGCTGCCGGTACGACGATTATAGTCACTACTCATTTTATGGAAGAAGCGGAATACTGTGACCGCATCATGATACAGGACCACGGGGAAATGCTGATTTTGGGCAGCCCGGAGGAAATCAGGTGCCGCATGGGCATGCCGGATGCCGGTATGAATGAGATTTTTATTGCCATCGTGGAACAGGCAAGACAGCAGGAAGGGGGCGGCAACCATGGCTGACAGGTCATTGAGCCGGGGGCAATCCGGGGGAGTGGCTGAAGCTGGCAGGTCATTTAGCCTGCGGCGGCTCCTGGCATTGGTGAAAAAGGAGTTTTTGCAGATAAAAAGGGACAGCAGTACCTTTCTCATGGGGGTGGTGCTGCCCATTATCCTGATTATTATCATGGGTTTCGGCATGTCGCTGGATGTGCGGAATGTGCCGGTGGCGGTGGTGCTGCAGGACACTTCCCCTACGGCAAGGTCGGCAGTGAGCTTTGTAGAAGGCTCGGAGTATTTTTCTCCTCGCTATGTCACCAATATGGCGGAGGCGGAGAAGATGCTCATGTCCCATGAGGTGCATGCCGCTGTCGTGGTGCCATGGGATTTTGCGGCAAGGCTGTCGGCAGGCGAGGGAGAGGTGCAGGTGCTCCTGAACGGGGTGGAGGCGATTACTGCCATGTCCGCCCAGAGGTATATTGAGTCTGCGGTGCTGGCATGGGCTGCCAATAACGCCCTGTCGGCGCAGACTGGCATTGGTCAGGCATCCGTTGTGAGCCGTGTATGGTTTAACGATGCCAATACCAGCACATGGTTTTTCGTGCCGGGCATCCTGATGATGGTCATGACGCTATGCGGCGTGTTCCTGACGGCAGTGGTCATGGCACGGGAGTGGGAGCGGGGGACGCTGGAATCCATCTTTGTCACCCCCGCCAGCCTTTTGGAAATCGTGCTGGCCAAAATCATCCCTTATTTCTGCGTGGCCTTTATCGGCTTCTGCCTGTGCCTGGTGGTGGGGCGCGTGCTGTATGATTTGCCTATGCGGGGCTCCCTGGCGGTGATTTTGTTTGCTTCCATGCTGTATATCATTGTGGCACTGGGGCTGGGGCTGACTATTTCCGCTGTGACGAAGAACCAGTTTCTTGCCTGCCAGGTTTCCATGCTGGTGAGCTTTTTGCCCTCCATGATGCTGTCAGGCTTTCTTTTTGACCTGCATTCGGAGCCATTGGCAATCCAGGTCATCAGCCAGATTTTCCCCACCACGCATTATTTACAGCTGATAAAATCCTTGTTTTTGGCTGGCAACTATTGGCCGCTGATTGTGGAAAAGTGCCTGCTGCTGGCAGGCTACGGTGTGCTGTTTATCGGGTTGGCTTTTAGATTGACGAAAAGAAGGGTAGGGTGATGGGCATGGCGGATTTGTGGCAGGAAAAGCTGGTGATTTTTGTGCGCCGCCTGCTTTTTATGTGCCAGAAGGAGCTTTTGACTACCTTGAAGGACAAGAGGATGCGTGCCATGATGGTGGTGCCTGCCCTGATGCAGGGCTTTCTGTTCGGCTATGCCGCCACCTACAACCTTGACAATGTGCCCTATGGGGTGGTGGATGAGTCCCACAGCGAGGCTGCCCGGAGCCTTTTGGGGCATTTTGCCGGTTCCGGCTGCTTTCAGCAGGTGGCGTATCTGACCAGCACCCATGAGCTGGGCAGCTTGATTGATAGTGAGCAGATTATTATGGCGGTGGTGATACCCCGGGATTTTGAGCATAAGCTGCAGCGAGGGGAGCTGGCGGAGGTGCAGATTATAGCCGATGGCAGGAACAGTTCCGTAGCCGGGATGGCAACAGGCTATGCCGGGCTGGTGGTGGCGGCATGGAACCAGCAGTGGCTGGCGGAGGCCGGTATCACCGGGGGACAGGTGGAGGTCAGGAGCCGTACCTGGTTCAACCCCAATCAGATTACTCGCTGGATTTTTTCCCCGGGGCTGATTGCCATGATTGCCTTTGTGCAGGTGCTGCTGCTGGCTGGTATGTCCATTGCCAGGGAAAGGGAGCAGGGCACCTTCGACCAGCTGATGGTTACGCCCCTGTCCCCGGCGGAAATCCTGCTGGGCAAGGCGGTGCCCCCTATGCTGATCGGGCTGGTGCAGAGCACGATTCTATTCTGCATTGCCAGGTTCTGGTTCCAGATACCCTTTGCAGGCTCCCTTGTGACCTTGTATCTGGCATTGATACTCTTTATTTTCAGCCTGATTGGCGTGGGGCTGATGATTTCCGCCATTTCAGATAGTATGCAGCAGGTCATGGTATACTTGATGGTATTGATGATGCCCATGGTGCTGCTGTCGGGGCTGGCAACGCCTGTTATCAACATGCCTGATGTTTTGCAGTACGCCACTTATGCAGATCCCCTGCGCTTTGCGGTGGATGCAGTGCGGCGGATTTATCTGGAGGGGGCGGTGGCAGGTGACCTGCTGGGGGATTTTGTGCCCATGCTGATTATCGCTGCCGTAACCTTGCCTTTGTCGGGCTGGCTGTTTTATAATAAATCTGTATAAAAGGTCAGGTGGGTATTTTATGTACATGGAAAACAAGGAAAATACGGAAAATAAGGCAACTGGAGGCCTTAAAAAAGGAGAGCCTAAAAGGCAGCAGCGGGATGACGGCAGGCAGACCCGGGAAAGGCTCCTGGAGTGTGCCGGTATCCTGGCGGCCCAGAAGGGCTTTTCCCTGGTGACCAGCAAGGAAATCTGCCAGATGGCAGGGACGAATCTGGCGGCTATCAACTATCATTTTGGCAGCCGCGAGGGGCTGTATGAGGCTCTTTTGTATCAGATACATCAGTTCATGGTCAATGAAGACAGCCTTCGGGAGATTGTCAGCAGGGACAGCTCACCAAGGGAGAAGATTTCGGCACTGGTGGACATGGTGGCGGAACAGGCATGGAGCAGGGAAAACTGGCAGATGCAGGTCTGGAGCCGGGAGGTCATGCACACCACTCAGTCTTCCCACGTCAGCGCGGTGCTGATGCAGGTGGTGAAGGTGAAGGGCAGCCTTGCCCTGAAGCTGTTCAGCGATTATACGGGGCTGGCCATGGATGATATCAGGCTGTACATCTGCTTTCTCTGCTTTATGGCGCCGATACTGCTGGTGACCTATGGCAAGCACAGCAATATTGAGTATCAGAAGATGACTCACACCAGCTGCAGCGACGGGGAGCTTTTGAGCCATATCAAAAAGTTCTGCTTTGCTGGGCTGGACAGCTATAGAAAATGATTAGGCTGGGGAGTGGACAGTTCCAGCAAACATTGGTAAAATTCAATTTAGGATGCAGTATTTTTGATTAAGCCTTTAAAAGATAAAGTTGTGTAAGTAGTGATACTGAGGTGTGCACATGGCTCCGGAAGAAAAAGCTAGACAGATAATTGATAACAAGTTAATAGAAGCAGGCTGGATAATTCAGGATATGAACGAGTTAAACCCAAGTGCCAGCCTAGGTGTCGCAGTTAGGGAATATCCCACTGCATCTGGTGAGATGGATTATGCTTTATTTATTGACGGCCAGCCTGTTGGTGTTATTGAAGCGAAAAGACAGGAAGCTGGAGAATGTCTTACTGTAGCAGAAGCACAAAATGCAAGGTATTCTACTAGCAGAATGAAGTATATTCCTGGTGATTACAGAATTAGATTTGCTTATGAGGCTACGGATAAGCTGATTCATTTTACAGATTATGATGATATCAAGTATCGTGCCAGAACGGTATACTCCTTTGCTCAGCCAGCAACTTTAAAGAGGCTGTTATCTGAAGCTGATACCATAAGAAATAACTTGAAGAATATGCCTCCCTTGCCAACTAAAGGCTTTCGTGATTGTCAGGTAGCTGCATTGTCAAATCTGGACAGGTCTATGGCTGAGAACCACCCCAGGGCATTGGTACAGATGGCTACAGGAGCAGGAAAGACATTTACGGCTATCACCGGTGTGTACAGAATGTTGAAGTATGGTCATTTCAAAAGAATCCTGTTCCTGGTGGATACCAGAAGCCTGGGAGAGCAGGCAGAAAGGGAGTTCTGTGCTTATCATCCCAATGATGACGCAAGGACTTTTAGCGAGCTGTATGGGGTTTTAAGGCTGCGCAAATCGAGTATTCCTTCTGATGTAGAAGTTTGCATATCCACAATTCAGCGTATGTATTCTATCCTAAAAGGGGAAGCGTTGGATGAGGGGGCAGAAGAAGCCTCTATGAATGAGCTTGTTACCGCAGATAAACAGGTACAGAAGCAGGTCATATATAATCCCAAGTATCCGCCTGAGTTTTTTGATTGTATTATTGTGGATGAATGTCATCGTTCAATTTATAATGTCTGGAGCCAGGTGCTGGAGTATTTTGATGCTTTCCTTATTGGCCTGACAGCTACTCCTGATAAGCGTACCTTTGCATATTTCAATCAGAATATCGTCAGTGAATATACTAGGGAAGAAGCTATCGTTGATGGGGTTAATGTTGGTGAGGATATTTTCGTCATTGAAACAGAGGTAACAAAGAATGGCGCCACTATCCTGAAGCAGTCCATTGAGAAGCGTAACCGTTTATCCAGGGAGAAGCGGATGGAGATGATGGATGATGATCTTGATTACAAGTCACCCCAGCTGGATAAAGATGTGGTAAATCCCAGTCAGATTCGTACCGTTATCCGCACCTTTAAGGATTGCCTGAAGACGAGCCTTTATCCTGAACGCCGCGAAGTTCCTAAAACTCTTATTTTTGCTAAGACTGACAGCCATGCTGACGATATTATCAATATCGTGCGAGAGGAATTTGGGGAAGGGAATGAGTTCTGTCAGAAGGTAACTTACAGTGCAGAGAATCCTGAGTCTGTTCTCACATCATTTAGAAATGACTTTTATCCGCGTATAGCTGTAACTGTCGATATGATTGCTACCGGCACGGATGTAAAAGCCATAGAATGTCTTATTTTCATGCGTGATGTGAGAAGCAAGGGTTATTTTGAGCAGATGAAGGGCAGGGGCACTCGCACAATATGCAAAGAAGATTTACAGAAGGTTTCTCCTTCTGCCAATGGCAAAGACCATTTTGTGATTATTGATGCTGTAGGTGTTACCAAGTCCAAGAAAACTGATACACGCCCTTTAGAACGGAAGCCTGGTGTCAGCATGAAGGAATTAATGCTTAATGTGGCTATGGGAGCTAAGGATGATGATACGCTTACTTCCTTGGCTAACAGGGTTATCAGGCTGGGCAGTCAGATGGATAAGAAGGAGCATAATGCCTTTAAGGACATTGTGGGAAGCACTGTAAGTACAGTTGCAGCAAATCTCCTGGATGCTTTTGATGATGAGAAAATCAGGGATAAAGCTCTGATTTTATATCACACGGACAGCCCTACCGAGGAACAGTACATTGGTGCCCAGAAGGAATTGCTGACACTTGCTACAGAACCATTTTGCAAGCCGGAGGTAAGGGGATTTATAGAGAATGTAAGGCGTAGCCATGACCAGATTATAGATAACGTGAATCTTGATAAGCTGGTTTATGCTGGTTTTGCCAAAGACCAGAGTACCCAGGCTGAAGAAGTTATTCAGACCTTTAATGAGTTCATTGAAGCCAATAAGGATGAGATTATTGCTCTACGAATCATCTACAGCCAGAAATACAGTGATAGGCCTATGGTTATAGATAAGCTGAAGGAGCTGTACAAGCAGCTGAAGGTAAAGGGAATCGGGGTGGAAACCATCTGGAACAGTTACGCTGTAACAAAGCCGGATAAGGTGAAGAAGGGAACAAAGGCACAACTGACAGATTTAATATCTCTGATACGGTTTGCTGTGGAGGCAGAAAAGAAGCTGGAGCCTTTTGCTGACAGGGTAAATCATAACTATATGAAATGGTCTTTTGCTAAAAATAGTGAAGGAGCCAGGTTCACGGAGGAGCAGTCAGAGTGGCTTCGCATGATTCGTGACCATATTATATTTTCGTTGAGTATAGAGCCGGATGATTTGGAGCTTAGTCCATTTGACAGTATGGGCGGTTTAGGGCGGTTCTATGAGATTTTTGGTGATTCCTATGAAGAAATTTTAAAGGATTTGAATATTAAGTTGGTGGCATAATTGGAATATGTAAGATTGGGCGATATTGCCGAAATATATAATGGTAATAGTATAAATAAGAAAGTTAAACAAGAAAAATATACAGGTGTGGATGATGGCTATAACTTTATTGCTACAAAAGATGTTGGTTTTGATGGAACGGTAAATTATAATAACGGTGTAAAAATACCATTTGAAGAAAGTGGTTTTAAAACAGCACCATCTAATGCAGTTTTTGTATGTTCTGAAGGTGGTAGTGCTGGCAAGAAAACAGCTATTATCTCACAGGAAGTATGTTTTGGTAATAAGTTATATGCTATAGTAAGTAAAAATAAGAGTTTTATCGGAAAATATTTTTATTATTATACTAGATATAAAGAATTCTTTACAAAATTTCAAAATGAAATGAATGGTATCATAGGCGGCGTAAGTCAAAAGAAATTTTGTAATATTACTGTTCCTATGACCGATATTCAAGAGCAGAAATACATTGTTGCCCGTATAGAAGAACTGTTTTCGGAATTGGAGAATGGTATCGAAAATTTGAAAAAGGCTAAAGCTCAACTGAATGTGTATAGAAAAGCTGTAATTTCCGAAAGTTATCCAGAACTGTCGGATAAAATATCAAAAAAATTAATGGATATAGCAGAAATATCTAGTGGCATAACTAAAGGGCGTAATTTAGATGAACATGATACTATAAAATTACCATATTTAAGAGTAGCTAATGTACAAAATGGTTATTTAGATTTATCTGAAATGAAAGATATAGAACTGAAAAAAATTGAGAAAGAGAAATTTCTATTGCATTATGGTGATGTACTATATACAGAAGGTGGAGATAGAGATAAACTTGGCAGGGGGACTATTTGGAAAAATGAAATTCCAGAATGTGTTCATCAAAACCATGTGTTTAAAGCTAGAATAAAAGATAATATTGCTTTACCTAAATATGTATCATATTGGTCAATGAGTAAATATGCAAGGAATTATTTTTTCCGTAAAGGAAAACAATCAGTAAACTTAGCATCTATCAATAAAACAGTATTATCTAATTTAGAATTACCAATTGTATCTATAGCTGAGCAGGAAGAAATTATAAAACATATAGAGGAAAAATTATCTGCTTGCGAAAATATAGAAAAAACCGTGGATACGGCATTGGAACAGGCCGAGACTATGCGTCAGAGCATCTTGAAACAGGCCTTTGAAGGGAGATTATGATATTGGAAAATACATCAGCAATCGTCAGCAAGATATGGGGATTATGCAATCCATTACGAGATGATGGCGTGTCCTATGGAGATTACCTTGAACAGCTGACCTATCTTATTTTCTTGAAATTAGCAGATGAATACTCCAAGCCTCCCTATAAGCGTGATTTAGGCATTCCCAAAGGCTATGGGTGGGACAAGCTGCATCTTTTGAAGGGTGCAGTATTGGAAAAGCAGTATAAAGATACCTTGGATGAACTGGCAAAGCAGCCTGGGATTTTGCAGAAGATATTTCAGGGAGCAATTAACAAGATTCATAACCCTGCTATTTTTAGCAAGGTGGTACAGACTATTGATGCAGAGAAATGGTCTGCTATGTCCTCTGATGTGAAAGGCGAGATTTATGAGGGACTTTTACAGAAAAATGCCGAGGATGTAAAAAGTGGTGCAGGCCAGTATTTCACCCCTAGGCCGCTTATAAGAGCTATTGTCAGGTGTATGCGTCCTGAGCCTATGAAAACCATAGCGGATCCATGCTGTGGCAGTGGCGGTTTTCTTTTGGCCGCTAATGATTTCATTTCAGATTCAGGTAACTACCAGCTGGATAGAGAAGCTAAGACCTTCCTGAAGAATGAGGCTTTTCATGGCAATGAGATTGTAGTAAATACCTTTAAGCTGTGCCTGATGAATCTTTACCTTCACAATATCGGTGATATCTATGAGAAAAAGGATAAAAATCCTGCTGGTGAAAGCAATTTGCCTGTAACCAGAGGGGATGCACTTCTAGCGGATAGCGGGCTGAGAGTTGATTACGTTCTGACCAACCCTCCTTTCGGCAAGAAGTCCTCCATGACCTTTACCAATGAGGACGGTGGGCAGGAAGAAGAAGACCTCACTTACAATCGCAATGACTTCTGGACCACTACAAGCAATAAGCAATTAAACTTCATTCAGCATATTAATACAATGCTGAAATCTACAGGTAAAGCAGCAGTGGTACTGCCTGATAATGTTCTCTTTGAAGGTGGTGCCGGTGAGATTATCCGCAAGAAGCTGTTACAGACATGTGATTTGCATACGGTTCTTCGTTTGCCTACAGGAATTTTCTACAAGCCAGGCGTAAAGGCGAATGTCCTTTTCTTTGATAAGAAGCCAGCTAGTCCTGAGATGCAGACCAAAGAAGTGTGGTTCTATGATTTACGCACTAACATGCACTTTACCCTTAAACAGCATCCTATGACTGATAGCGATTTAGAGGAGTTCATCAGTTGTTACAAGGCTCATGACCGTGGTAACAGGCAGGAAACGTACTCGGAAGAAAATCCTGAAGGGCGTTGGAGAAAGTTTTCTGTACAGGAAATATTGGAACGTGATAAGACCAGCATGGATATTTTCTGGCTGAAGGATAAATCCCTTACCGATCTTGATAATCTGCCTCCTGCCAGTGAAATTGCTTCGGATATTATCGAAAATCTGCAAAGTGCATTGGATAGCTTTCAGGAGTTAGGGGAGAAGTTAAGCAAGTAGATGTTTTTGTGATGATGCTATGAAAATAGGGCTGATGTAGCAGAAAGGAGTGGTAGTAGTGAGGTTTGAAAAGGATTTTACCAGCAGGCACCGCCTGAAGGAATGGCTGGAGTCAAAGTCGTGGAAATTTGACAGCATGGAGGCCTTTTACGCCTGGCTGGAAAAGTTTATTGACGAGGGGAATATCCTTGCGGTGCGGGGGGAGTACATCGATTTTCAGGACTGTGTGGATGTGCTGGACAATCCCGAGGCATGAATTTAGCATAGCTGCCTTGTCTGCCATGCCCGGTATCTGCCGGGCAATTTCTTTTTGTATACATAAAACAAATTTCATTTGCATACTTGCCTGTTTTATATTACAATATTGAATCGTGAATGTTTTTGTGTAGGAGGAAAGTTTTAGATGGCGCGTGAGTCCTTTAATTCCCGTATCGGGTTTATCCTGGTTAGTGCCGGTTGTGCCATCGGCATAGGCAATGTATGGCGTTTTCCTTATGTGGCAGGCGAGAATGGCGGCGGCTTTTTTGTGCTGTTTTATCTCCTGTTCCTGCTGATTATGGGGCTGCCGGTGCTGACCATGGAGCTGGCGGTGGGGCGGCATACCCGAAAGAGCGCGGTGAGTGCCTACCGGGTGCTGAAGCCGGAGAATAAGCTGTGGCAGCTTCACGGCTGGGCGGCCCTGGCAGGCAATATCATCCTGATGCTGTATTACACCACGGTGTCAGGCTGGATGATGACGTATTTTTTCAAGTTTTTGCAGGGGGAGTTTTATGCCGGTCAGTCCGTCAAGGATGTAGGCGGCGTGTTCAACAGCCTGCTGGCAAGTCCCGGGGAGATGGCTTTCTGGACGGTGCTGACCATTGTGCTGGGGTTCTTTGTGTGCAGCTTTGGCTTGCAGAAGGGGCTGGAGCGTGTTACCAAGGTGATGATGGGGGCACTGCTGGTGCTGATTGTGGTGCTGGCGATACATTCCCTGACCTTGGAGAAGGCCTTGGAGGGCATGAAGTTCTTTTTGATGCCTAACTGGTCTATTGTGGAGCATGTGGGCTTCGGCAATATGATTACTGCCGCCATGAATCAGGCATTCTTTACCCTGTCTTTGGGTATCGCTTCCATGGAGATTTTTGGCAGCTATATGTCCAAGGAACATGGTTTGGCTGGTGAGTCTGTCCGCATCTGTGCCCTGGACACTTTTGTGGCTATTATGGCAGGCACGATTATTTTCCCGGCCTGCTTTGCTTTCGGCTTGCGGCCTGATGCAGGGCCGTCCCTGATTTTTATTACCCTGCCTAACGTGTTTGTGAACATGTCAGGGGGACAGCTGTGGGGCAGCCTGTTTTTCCTGTTCATGACCTTTGCCAGCCTGTCCACGGTGCTGGCGGTGTTTGAGAACATTATTGCCCTGTTCATCGACACCTTTGGCTGGAGCCGCAAAAAGGCGGTTATCTTCAACGGCATTTTGATTCTGGTTGGCAGCATGCCGTGCGTGCTGGGCTTCAACGAGTGGAGCCATGTGACGCTGCTGGGGGACAGGGGGATTCTGGACAGCGAGGACTTTATTGTGAGCAATCTGCTGCTGCCGGGCGGTTCCCTGATTTACCTTTTGTTCTGCGTCAGCCGGTATGGCTGGGGCTTTGACAATTATTTGCAGGAGGCAAATATTGGCAGCGGCATGAAGATTTCCCGCCGCTGGAAGCCGTATTTGCAGTATGTGCTGCCGGTAATGCTGTTCTTCATCCTGGCACGAGGCTTGATTACCTAAAACTGTAGAAAGTATAAGGACTGCTGTTGCTTGGAATTTGGCACGAACTAAACGGTGACGGCATGTACCATAGCAGGCATGTATATGAGCCTCGCTTCTTAATGAATTCGAGCCGTAAGGCGATGAATGAGTTTAGAAGCGTGAGGCTCATGTCCATAGCGCGAGCGTGCCTGTCTATGGTACTGCCGTCACCGGAGAATTAGTGCACAACTAAGCTTTGGCAGTCCTTTTGTTTGCAATTTTTTAGCTGATATATTGGGGGCTCACAAGGAAAGTATCTTCTCCTTTAGGGCAGCGGCCGTCTGCTCCTTGTTGGTAGGGCTGAGATGGATGTTGTAGCCGATAAAGAGCGGCGAGGTAGGGTAGCGCGGCATCAGGCGCACATGCACCCTGCCTTCGTAGATGTAGAAGAAGATGTTGTAGCTGAAGCTCTCTCTCTGATGGATGTCCCTGAGAAAGGACACGCCCCCCTGAATGTAGTCTGCCAAAGCATTCATGGCAGCTGGCAGGGGCAGGGGGGCCGGGGACTGCTCAGTGCCGTCAGCGAAGCTCACCTTGTCAGAGTAGGCAGAGGGCAGCAGGTTGATGTTGATTTCCGTAAAGCCCACATGAGGCTGGGTGGCGATATTTATCTCCACGCCGTTCTTTGCTGCTACCTGGATGCCGTCAAACTCCTTCGGGTCATACATCAGCTCCGGCTGGATTTCCGGGAAGCCCACAATCTGCATGTGGGGATGGCGGATGGTGCCGCCGGAGAGTGGGCCGAAGTTCTTGAACAGCACCACTGCCTTGTAATCCCCGGAGTTGGTCATGGTGAGCCAGTGGCGCAGGGCAAAGCGGATGAGCCTGTGCATGTGCTCCGGGGTATAGTCGGGAATGTCGCTTTCGCACTGGTCAGTTTCAATCAGCACCAACTGGTCCGAGGGCACCATGACATTGTACTTGTTTTTCAGCAGGATGATATTGCCCTCGGTGGCCAGGATGCCGGTCAGGTTTTCCACATCGCAGAAAGGGCAGGTGCTTTGATTGGGCAGGCCCGGGATGGTACGGGGCTTCTTTCTGCCCACGGAAATGTTGAAGTCAAGTAAGTTTACGCTCATGTGTAAGGAACCCCGGCTTCATCAGGCAGCCGGGCTTCTGCCTCCTCTCAAAAAAATAGTCTGCTTGCAGAGTTTTGTATTAGATGATATAATTTTGCTGTTATAGTGTAAGATGGAGAGGCTATGTTTATAGCCCTTTCTTAATTATAGCTAGATTAGGAAGGATTTGCAACTGAGGCAAATCCCACTAAAAAGGCGGTGAAGGTTTCTCGTTATGCAGGAAAAAGAAGTTGATGAGAAGAAAAAATCCAGCAAGGCGGAGTCCTTTTTGAAGGGTACCCTGATTCTGACGGTTGCTGGTGTAGTGGTGAAGGTTATCGGTTCCCTGAACTGGATTTTTGTGTCCAGAATCCTGGGGGGCGAGGGGATCGGGCTGTATCAGATGGCATTTCCGATTTACTTTTTTGCCCTCAGTGTCTCTACGGCAGGGGTGCCGGTGGCGATTTCCATCATTACGGCAGAGCGGGTAGCCCTGAAGGATATTTTCGGGGCAAAGCGGATTTTCAGGATTTCCATGTCCCTGATGTTTGTGACGGGACTGATTTTTACTGCCCTGACTTATTTTGGCGCCCAGTGGCTGATTGACTGGCACTTCATCCGGGATGCCAGGGCATACTGGTCCGTGGTGGCGCTGGCACCGGCGATTTTCTTCGTAACGCTTCTGGCAAGCTCAAGGGGATATTTGCAGGGCTGGCAGCGTATGACGCCTACGGCCGTCTCCCAGATTGTGGAGCAGATTTTCCGGGTTGTCACCATGATTTTGTTCGCCAGCCTGTTCTTGCCCTGGGGACTGGACTTTGCGGCGGCAGGTGCCAGCCTGGGTGCCTTTGCCGGTGCGGTGGCTGGCCTTCTGGTGCTGGTGTATTTCCACTGGAAGCTGGAAAGGGACATTAAAAATGAGTATGGCAGGGACATAAAGCCCCTGCCTGAGTCGGAGCGTTCCTCTACCTGGAAGATTATCAAGCGTATTTTTGCCCTGTCCCTGCCTGTGTCCGCTGCCAGCATCATGCTGCCGGTGGTGTCCAACCTTGATTTGGCTATCGTGCCCCAGCGCCTTGAGGTGGCAGGCTACAGTGTCAACGAGGCCACGGAGCTGTTCGGCTATCTTACGGGCATGGCTGTGCCGCTGGTGAATCTTGCCACCATACTGACGGCTTCTTTGGCTGTCAGCCTGGTACCGGCTATTTCCAAAGCACGGGCCTTGAAGGATGATAAGCTGGTATTTAGCCAGACGGCTTCCGGGGTGCGCATTTCCAACTTTGTGTGCTTCCCGGCCTTTGTCATCGTCTTTGTGCTGGCAACGCCGATTTCAACCCTGATTTACAATGCGCCGGGGGCAGGGCCTGCGGTGCTGGTGTCTTCCTTCAGTATCGTGCTTTTGGGACTGCATCAGGTTTCTACGGCAGTGTTGCAGGGACTGGGGCATCCCTCCATCCCTATGGTGAATATGATTATTGCCGCCGGTTTCAAGGTGGTGCTGAACTGGGTGCTGACGGCACAGCCGTCCCTGGGCATCATGGGTGCGGCCTGGGCTACAGCTGCCGATATGGGCGTGGCGGCCATCATCAACATGTACTTTATCCATCGCTATATAGGCTACCGGATTGAGCTGCCCCAGTTTATCAAGACTATTGCGGCGGCTGCGGTCATGGCGGTTTCGGTTTATTTCTTCTACGGCTTTACCATGGAATGGTGGGGCAGCAACGTATTTTCCACCTTTGCAGCCGTGCCTGTGGGCTGCATCGTGTATCTGGCAGTGCTGCTGGTTATCGGCGGCATGCTGGAGGAGGATATTGCCCGCATTCCGATGATTGGTGCCTACAGCATCAGGGCACTGAGGCGCATTGGCGTGTTTAAGGACACAACTTCTGGCAAGGAGGCTGCCTGATTGTTATGAAAAAGATTGTACTGGTATATAATCCCGTGTCCGGCAAGGCGAAGTTCAAGCGCAGCCTGGACAATATTATTGGCAAGCTGCAAAGGCGGGGCTGCATGGTGATTCCTTACCGCACTACCCCGGAAAATAAGGATTTGGCGGAGTTCATCCGCCAGGCGGAGCCGGAGGGCATTATTGCGGCAGGCGGTGATGGCACCGTCCACGAGGTGGTGAACCTCGTCATGCATGAGGGCTTTGATGTGCCTGTGGGCATTATCGGCAGTGGCACTTCCAATGATTTTGCTACCTACCTGCGGCTGGATACCAATGAATACTTTGACAGGATTGCTCAGGGCAAGGTCATGGAGGTTGACCTGGGCAAGGTGGGGGATGAATACTTCATCAACGTGGCTAGTGCCGGTATGGTGACTTCCATCGCCCACGAGGTGGACACCAAGCTGAAAAATACCTTCGGCAAGCTGGCCTACTATGTGCAGGGGCTGAAAACCCTGCCTCAGTTCAAGGCACTGGATATTACCATCAGGACGGAAGATGAGGAAATCCATGAGAAGGCCTTTTTGTTCCTGATTGTGAACAGCAGCGTGGTAGCAAGCTTCAAGAACGCAGCGAAGCTGGCCAGCGTGCAGGACGGCAAGCTGGATCTTTTGCTGGTGAAGCAGTGCAATATTGCGGAGCTGATGACTCTGACGGCAGAGCTTTTGGCTGGCAAGGATGTGACAGGGCGCAAGGAGGTCATCTACCGCCAGGCGGCAAATTTTGAGGTGTCCTGCGATACGGAGCTGGTCAGCGACCTGGATGGGGAGCTGGGGCCAAAGCTGCCGCTGAAAATCGAGACCATTCCCAAGGCCTTGAAGCTGTTTTACTGATGAAGCCCATAAGGTAATAATGTAATAGGGTAATAGGGTAATAAATACAAAATGAAAAACAAAAGAGGACTGTCCATTGGCTGGCGGTTTTGACGGTATTGTGCCGTGCAAAGCTGCCGTGGAGGACAGTCCTTTTTGTGTGCGACCGGTATGGGTGCACTCTAGTGGGTGAATAAGCTACTTCATTAGAGTGCATAATGTTATGAGTGTTATGAATTTTGCAGCATGGTGAGATATTTCTTCTGTTCGGATTTTGTGATTTTCATGCTGTTCATTACTTTTTCAGCAGACCACTGGGTAGTCTGCATCAGATTTTTGATATTAGCCAGGGTACTCTCCAAAGCACCTTCCAGGCGTCCCTTACGTTCGCCATCCTGCATGCCCAGATGGTAGCCAGCCTGCTTAAATTCGCGTATCTTCATTTCGTATGTCATATAGCTCATCCTTTCAGCTTCGATG
>JBJDWY010000018.1:0-19210 GCA_051866255.1 Anaerovibrio sp.
GGCATTACCAGGGACAACCTGCTGATGCGCATGAAGGAGGAGGATTGGGATGCTGTTATCAACACCAACCTCAAGAGTGCGTATTATTGCACCAAGGCTGTTACCAAGCCTATGATGAAGAAGCGCTTCGGGCGCATTGTAAATATGACTTCCGTAGTTGGCCTGACAGGCAATATCAGCCAGGCAAACTATGCGGCTGCCAAGGCAGGCCTTTTGGGCTTTTCCAAGTCCATGGCCAAGGAGCTGGCAAGCCGTGGCATTACCGTGAACATGGTAGCGCCGGGCTTTATTGAGACTGATATGACTGCAGTGCTTTCTGACAAGGTCAAGGAGGCCATGATGACCGGCATCCCTATGGGCAGGGCCGGCCAGCCTGATGATGTTGCCAATGCAGTGCTGTTCCTTGTTTCTGATTGTGCGTCTTATGTTACCGGCCAGGTCATCAATGTTGATGGCGGCATGGTTATGTAACATGGATATATAGAGAACCGTAAGAGGAGGTGAAACATACATGTCTACTTTTGAGAAAGTAAGAGATATCGTAGTTGATCAGTTGGGTGTTGAGGCTGATGAGGTTTCCATCGAGTCCACTTTTATCGATGACCTGGGTGCTGACTCCCTGGATATCGTAGAGCTCATCATGGCCTTTGAGGAGGAGTTCGGCATCGAAATTCCTGATGAGGCTGCAGAGAAGATTAAGACCGTTCAGGACGTTGTTTCCTACATTGACCAGAACAAATAATTAGTGTCTTACCTTTAGGAAAGTCCCGTGAATGCATTTCGCGGGATTTTCTGACAAGGGTAGGGCGGGCCTATGAATGGAGGAGTAAATTTGAAGCTTCCTGAACTGAAGATTGGTACTAAAATTGCGAAGGTTCCAATTATGCAAGGTGGAATGGCTATTCGCTTGTCTACTGGTGCTTTGGCAGCGGCTGTGGCAAATCAGGGCGGTATCGGCCTGATTGCGGCTTCCGGCATGTCTCCGGAGGAGCTGCGTTATGAAATCAGGATGGCCCGGGCACTTTCCAAGGGCATTATTGGCATCAATATCATGTTTGCGGCAAAGAAGTTTGCCGAGATGGTGAACACTGCTATTGATGAGGGTATTGACCTGGTAGTTGCAGGTGCAGGCTTTTCCCGTGACATCTTTGCCTTGGGCAAGGAATCAGGGACTCCGGTGGTTCCGATTGTATCATCTGTAAAATTAGCGAAAATTTCTCAGCGTCTTGGTGCTGCTGCCATTGTGGTAGAGGGCAAGGAAGCAGGCGGTCATCTGGGAACTGATCAGTCCATCAAGGACATCATCCCTGATATTGTGGCTGCTGTTGATATTCCTGTGATTGCTGCCGGTGGCGTACTGCACGGCCAGGATATTGCTGATTTAATAAACATGGGGGTAAGCGGTGTCCAGATGGGTTCCCGTTTTGCCGCCAGCGCAGAGGCCAACAGCGCCCCTGCACTGAAGGAATTCTACTTGAAGGCAAAGCCGGAGGATGTGGTGGTTATCCACAGTCCGGTAGGGCTGCCGGGGCGTGCTGTCCGCAATCCGTGGGCGGAGCGTGTCATGGAAGGCCCTGTGCCGCCAAACAAGTGTGATAACTGCCTGAAGGCGTGCAAGCATAATTTCTGTATTATCCGTGCACTGAGCCGTGCGCAGCAGGGTGACGTAGAGACCGGCCTGGTATTTACCGGCGAGTATCTGCCTACCATTGATAAGATTTTGACCGTAGAGGAAATCTTCCGGCAGATTGAAGCAGAGGTTGCTGCTATTTAAAAAATTGTGAGGTGTTATTTTTGTCTAATCGTGTTGTGATTACCGGTTTAGGTGTAGTGAGCCCTGTAGGTATCGGCAAGGATGCTTTTTGGGATGCTATGATGACCGGCAAAAATGGTATTGATAAAATTACCCGCTTTGATGCAACTGAGTACAAGGCGCAGGTGGCTGGCGAGGTAAAGGATTTTGAGCCGGCTGATTATATGGACAAGAAGGAGTCCAAGCGCATTGACCGTTATGCCCAGTTTGCTGTAGCGGCGGCAAAGATGGCTATTGAGGATGCCAAGCTGGATCTGGAGGCAGAGGATCGTGAGCGTATCGGTACCTATGTGGGCAGCGGCATCGGTGGCATTGAGACCATGCACGGCCAGTATGAGAAGCTCTTTGACAAGGGCCCTTCCCGTATCAGCCCGTTCTTCATCCCGATGATGATTGGCAACATGGCTGCCGGTCATGTGTCTATTGCTTTCGGACTGAAAGGACCGAGCAGCTGCGTTGTTACTGCCTGTGCTACCGGCACCAACAACATCGGTGATGCTTTCCGCGTGCTGCAGAGAGGTGATGCTGATGTTATGCTGGCTGGCGGTACTGAGGCAAGCATTTCCCCGGCTGCTGTAGCAGGCTTCTGTGCTATGAAGGCACTGTGCAGCGATAGCAATGACAATCCACAGAAGGCTTCCCGTCCGTTTGATGCAACTCGTAGCGGCTTTGTTATGGGCGAGGGTGCCGGTATTGTGGTGCTGGAGACATTGGAGCATGCTGAGAAGCGCGGTGCCCATATCTATGCGGAGGTTGTTGGCTATGGCACCAATTCCGATGCTTATCATATTACCAGCCCGGCGCCACATGGCGAGTTGCAGGCAAAGTGCATGGCATTGGCATTGAAGGATGCAGGCCTGACTCCTGCCCAGGTTGATTATGTAAATGCCCATGGTACTTCTACTCACCTGAATGACCTGGGTGAGACAGAGGCTATCAAGACCGTCTGGGGCGAGGAGGCAAAGAACGTTTCCGTAAGCTCCATCAAGTCCATGACCGGTCATCTGCTGGGTGCTGCCGGTGGCGTAGAGGCTATTGCTACTGCATTGGCTGTGGAGAACGACATGCTGCCGCCTACTATCAACTACGAGCACCCTGAGGAGGGGCTGGATCTTGATTATGTGCCGAACAAGGCAAAGGCGAAGACCGTCCGTGCAGCTATTTCCAACAACTTTGGCTTCGGCGGCCACAATGCCTGCCTGGTTCTGAAGAAGTACGCGAAATAATGGCTGAAGTGCTTAAGCAATGGTTCGGTTACGCCAGTGTCCATTGTTTAGCAGGTGATTTCGTAGTTTTATATGTATTGAGGAAATGAATTAGAGTTGAAGTGTTTTATTATGAATGGTCGTGTGAGTGATCGTGTTACGGCTGAGCGCCGCCGCAGGCTGGAGGAGCTTTCCAGGAGGCTGGGGGTTTCCTTCCGTCATATCGGCTGGCTGCATCAGGCACTGACGCATACCTCCTACGCTAATGAATCGCGTGTGAAGGTAGAGCATAATGAGCGCTTGGAATTCTTGGGGGATGCGGTGCTGGAGCTTGCTATCAGCACCTATCTCTTTAATCATTTTCCTGGACTTCCTGAGGGTGATCTGACAAAGGCCAGGGCAGCAGTGGTATGTGAGGCTAGTCTTTCCAGCCGGGCCGCGGAGCTGCATTTGGGAGATTACCTGTTGTTAGGACATGGAGAGCAAACATCAGGAGGCCGGAGGCGGTCTTCCATATTGGAGGATGCCTTTGAGTCCGTTATTGGTGCCATCTACATGGATCAGGGCTGGGAGAAGGCTCAGAGCTATGTACTCAGGCAGCTGGAGGAGCATCTGCACAGGGTTGAGGATGGCAGCACCCGGGTAAGGGATTACAAGACTATGCTGCAGGAGCTGGTGCAGCGCCGGGCTGACAGCCATGTCAGCTATGAGCTGCTGAGTGCCACCGGGCCTGACCATGCCAAGGTGTTTGAGTTTGCTGTGAAGCTTAATGACGAAGTTTTAGGAACAGGTAAGGGTCCAAGTAAAAAGGCTGCTGAACAACAGGCAGCACGCCAAGCTTTAGAGATTTTGAATAATCGCAAGAAAAAAGAGGCATGAACGCCTCTTTTTTTGTTATAATGGGAGTTGCCAGGCAAGATAGCTATATGGAGAAAGGTGCTATTTTGCCGCGATAAAGAAGCATATAGATAATAAGCGAAGATGAGAGAGACAAGGATTACGGGAGATGAATGGTATGAAAAAGCTGATTATGCTGGGCACAGGCAATGCAATGGTAACCAAGGTATTTAATACCTGCTTTTTGATTGAGCTTCCTGATGGGGAGCTTTTTATGACGGATGCCGGCGGCGGCAACGGTATTTTGAGGCAGATGGAGCTGGCAGGGGCGGATTATAGGCGGCTTCATCACATGTTTGTGACGCACGGACATACGGATCACATCCTAGGGGTAATCTGGATGATCAGGAAGATTGCCTCCCTGATGAATACGGGCAAGTATCAGGGGCAGCTGCATATTTACTGCCACGATGTGGTGAAGGATATGCTGGAGAAGATGTGCGCCATGATGCTGAAAAAGAAGGATCTTGCCAATGTGGGCAGGGATATTCTCATCCATGAGGTCAAGGATGGGGAAAAGGTGGAGCTGCCGGAGCTTACCCTGACGGCATTTGATATTTTCTCCACCAAGGCAAAGCAGTTTGGCTATCGGATGGTGTTCAAGGATGATGGCTTGGTGCTGACCTGCCTGGGGGATGAGCCATACAACCCTCAGTGCCACCAGTATGCGGAGGGGGCGGACTGGCTGATGTCCGAGGCATTCTGCAAGTATGATGACAGGGATGTGTTCAAGCCCTATGAGAAGAATCACAGCACTGCCAAGGAGGCAGGGGAGCTGGCGCAGCAGCTGGGAGTCGGGCATGTCGTTCTTTATCACACCGAGGATAAGACTATTTCTACTCGCAAAAGGGACTATAGGAGAGAGTGTGAAAAGTATTTCAGCGGCCATGTTTTTGTGCCTGATGATTTGGATGTAATCGGCCTTGTTAGATACAAATTTTGATGGACTTCGATAGTTGAGTTTTTAGGTATTTTTCATAATAAAGGATTATACTGTACAGTGGCTGAAATAGTGCCTGTATATGTTGACTTTTTTTCGGAGTACATGTATCATGTACAGGGACATGTTGTTCGTATTCAACCTTATTTATGTTTATATGGGAATAATAGGAGGTAGGTAGATTTGTCTAAAAAAGCTATTATAGCAATAGCCGTCGTGGTGGTGGTTATTGCTGGAACACTTTTGATGGGAGTTTTTGGCGGTGGCGGCGGCCAGCAGAGAGCTATGGGTGCCGTGCAGGTCAAGGCGATGAACGTGCTGGTGCAGGATACGCCTCTGACTCTTGAGTATGCAGGTTCCGTCAAGGGCAAGGATGAGGTAAAGGTGCAGGCCAGGGTGTCCGGCAATGTGACGGACAAGTATATCAAGGGTGGACAGTATGTATCTGCCGGTCAGGCACTGTACAAGATTGATGACCGCAACTATAGGGCTGCCCTGCTGCAGGCTCAGGCCAATTTGGCTCAGGCTCAGGCGACCTATAACAATGCCTTGATTGATTTGCAGCGCAATGAGCAGCTTCTGGCAGCAGCGGCTGTTTCCGAGCAGGTAGTTACTACCCAGCGTGCCCAGGTGGCTGCTTATCAGGCAAATGTTGATGCTATGGCAGCCCTGGTACAGCAGGCTCAGCAGAATCTGGATGATACTGTTGTCTATGCACCTATGAGCGGCAAGCTGTCAGTTGATGATGTTGCTATCGGCACCTATGCTGCCGCAGGCAATACTACGCTGGTGACCATCGGTTCCAGCAATCCGATTTTTGTGCAGTTCAGCATCAGTGAGGGCGAGTACCTGAAGTATGTAGGGGCTTCCGTGGTCCCTGGGCAGGCACTGCCTAGCAAGTCCGTAAGGATTACCCTGAGTGATGGTTCTGAGTATCCTGTTGAGGGCAACATTGTAGAGGTTGACCGTGCCATGCAGGACAACTCTGGTTCCTTGATTATCAAGGCACAGTTTGACAACCCTGATGGAGTCCTGGTGCCTGGCATGTTTGCCCGTGCCAAGCTCACCGGCGATACCCTTAAGGGGGCAATTCTGGTGCCGGAGCGTGCCGTGCAGCAGCTTCTGGGCAAGTCCTTCGTAATGATTGTGGGCGAGGATGGCAAGTCCAAGGCTCAGAACGTGGAGCTGGGCACCAAGGTAGGCAGCTACTGCATTGTTGATAAGGGGCTGACCGGCAAGGAGCAGGTTATTGTAGAGGGGCTTACCTCCCTGACCGAGGGCATGGATCTGTCTATCACCGAGGTAAAGCCGGAGGATATGGGCTTCTCCCTCACTGCAAGCAATTTATAAGGGGGCGTCCACTTGGCTAAGTTTTTTATACATAGACCGATATTTGCAATCGTAATATCCTTGCTGATTGTAATCATCGGTGTGCTGGCAGCTTTTCAGCTGCCGATTGCCCAGTATCCGCAGATTTCGCCGCCGACGATTTCCGTCAGCACCACCTATGTAGGTGCCAATGCGAAGACCGTCAATGATACGGTTGCGCAGGTTATTGAGCAGCAGGTAAACGGTACTCAGGGCATGGACTACATGTCCTCTACTGCTGCTGACAGCGGCAGATACAGCCTGAGCGTAGTGTTCAACCTGGGCACAGATGGCGACATGGATGCGGTAAAGGTACAGAACAATGTGGCAATTGCTAATTCAAGCTTGCCTGAATCCGTAAAGACCAGGGGTGTTACCACCAGCAAGTCCTCCAATGATATGGCACTGATGATGGCAATGTATTCCCCGAATAAGACCTATGACCGTCCGTGGATGAAGAATTATGCGGATATTTATCTGCTGGATCAGATCAAGCGCGTAGACGGCGTAGGTGACGTAATGGTATTTGGTGCCAACCATGCCATGCGCATCTGGGTAAACCCTGCCAGGATGGCAGAGATGAATATTACGGCTGCTGACATCATGGCAGCCATCAATGAGCAGAACGTGCAGGCTCCGGCAGGTACGGTAGGTGCCGCGCCTGTGGCTGACAGTCAGGAAAAGCAGGCCACTGGCAAGATTGACGGACGCCTGACCAGTGCCGAGGAGTTTGGCAATATCATCCTGAAGGCAACTACTGACGGACAGTATGTGCGCATCAAGGATATTGCCCGGGTAGAGACTGGTGCGGAGGATTATAACTTCATACCTAGCTACAACGGCATGGATGCAGTAGGCTTCGGTATTCAGCTCACCAGTGATGCCAATGCCATGACTACTGTGGCGGAGGTAAAGAAAATCCTGGAGAATGCCAGGAAGGACTTCCCACCAGATTTGGAAATCAAAGAGATTGTAGATAGCACCAAGTTTATCGGTGCCTCCATCAACGAGGTTGTGCATACCTTTATCGAGGCATTGGTGCTGGTTGTGCTGGTTGTATTCGTCTTCCTGCAGAACTGGCGGGCAACCCTCATTCCTTTGCTGGCAGTGCCGGTATCTTTGATTGGTACTTTTATCGCCTTTACGTTCCTGGGCTTCTCCATCAACACCCTGACCTTGTTTGCTATGGTGCTGGCAATCGGCCTGGTAGTAGATGATGCGATCGTTGTTATCGAGAATGTCGAGGCTCACATGGAAAAGGGCCTGAACCCTGTGGACGCTACTGAGCGGGCCATGGACGAGGTACAGGGACCTGTTGTGGCTATTGCCTTCGTGCTGGCGGCTGTATTTGTGCCGGTGGCATTCTTAGGCGGCATGATGGGTGTGCTGTACCGTCAGTTTGCCCTGACTATCGCTATTTCCATGGCTCTGTCGGCTTTTGTGGCACTGACCCTGACACCGGCTCTCTGTGCCACTATCTTGAAGCCTCATGAGAAGAATGAAAATGAGGGCGTACTGGGACGGTTCTTTGATAAATTCAACGAGGCGTTCAACAGGATGCGCCTCAGCTATCAGGGCGTGGTGGGCTGGTTTATCGGCCACATCAAGGTTGCCCTGGTGTTTGTGGTGATTGTCTGCGGCCTGACAGGGCTCTTGTACAAGATTGTGCCGTCCACCTTCGTGCCGGATGAGGACCAGGGCTATTATGCTGTGGCAGTAAACCTGCCGGAGGGTGCTTCCCTGAATCAGACGACCAAGGTTGTTGACAAGCTGATACCTGCTTTGTTACAGGTGGAGGGCATTGATGGTGTTATGGGTATCCCTGGCTTTGATATCATGGCCTTCAGCGGCAAATCCAGTGCCGGTGCCATGTTCGTTGGACTGAAGCCTTGGGCTGATAGAACTACTGCGGAAACACAGATTAATGCCATCGTTATGAAGACCTTCGGCGTAGGTGCCATGGTTGCGCCGGAGGCACGGGTTATTGCCTTCAACATGCCGGCACTGCCAGGACTTGGTACTGTGGGTGGCTGGCAGATGGAGCTGCAGGATTTGTCCGGCCATACCGATGAGGAACTGGATCAGATCACCAAGAAGATTCTGGCTGCGGCAAACCAGCGGCCGGAGATGCAGGGCGTGCGCTCCACCTATTCCATCAATTCCCCTATTTATCAGTATGATATTGACAGGGAAAAGGTTAAGGCCATGGGAGTAAGCCTGTCTGATGTGTTCACTGCCATGCAGGTATTCTATGGTGGTAACCAGGTCAATGACTTCAATGAGTTTGGCCGTACCTACAAGGTAGTTGTGCAGGCGGATGAATCCTTCCGCAGCAATGTGGAAAATATGCGCTTTATGTATGTGCGCAGCAATACAGGTGCCAAGGTGCCGCTGGATTCCCTGCTGAAGCCGCGTGAAACCACCGGCGCCAGCAATGTCAGCCGCTTTAATGCAGCTCGTTCCATCAGTATTCAGGGTAATGCAGGCAACGGTTATTCATCTGGCGAGGCCATGGCTGCCATTGAGGAAATCGTCAGGGAGGTTGCTCCTGATGGCTTCGGCATTGAGTGGTCCGGCCAGGCTCGTGAGGAGCAGAAGACCAGTAGCTCCACCAGCCAGGTGCTGGCGCTGGCCTTTGTCTTCGTATTCCTGTGCCTTGCTGCTCTTTATGAGAGCTGGAGCGTGCCGTTTGCGGTACTGCTGTCTGTGCCTGTAGGTATCTTTGGTGCCCTGTTCTCCGAGTATTTTCTGTCCATCGTGCAGGCTCTGGACGGTACGCCGAATGCCGGACTGCAGAACAGCGTGTACATGCAGATTGGTGTTATCATGATTATCGGCCTGGCAGCCAAGAACGCCATACTGATTGTAGAGTTTGCCAAGATTCGTGTAGATGCCGGTATGAATCCTTTAAAGGCAGCTATTGAGGCAGCAGGCCTTCGCTTGCGTCCTATTCTCATGACGTCCTTTGCCTTCATCATCGGCTGCCTGCCGCTGGCTATGGCAACGGGTGCCGGTGCGGCTGCCCGTAACGGCATGGGCGTAGCGGTAGTTGGCGGTATGCTCTTTGCAACTGGTATCGCTATCTTCATCATTCCTGCCTTCTATGTTATGACCGAGTACATTTCCAGGACTTTGGGCATCAGGAAGACGGAGAAGAAGAAGACTTCTACCGATTACATGTAATTGCAAATTTTGCTTGAAATATCAAGCTTGGATTTTAAAATCTGCATATTGTTTTGACGGGGCGGCGTGAGCCGCCCTGTTTTTTTTGACAAAATGCCATGTGTAAATGCCATTAAATATAAATATATATTTATATTTATATCTATATTTATATATACAGAACAAAAAGTTAAAAATATTCTATTTACCTATTGCGCAAAAAACCCGTGTTTGTTATAATAGATATAGAATTTCATTGTGATTAAGGAGTTTTGAGATATGGATCAGGAAAAAGAAGAATCTTTAAAAAATGCCATGAAGCAGATTGAGAAGGACTATGGCAAGGGAGCCATTATGCGCCTGGGTGATGCGGCAGCCAATATGAACGTAGAAGTCATTTCTACTGGTATCCTGCCCCTTGATATCGCCCTGGGCGTAGGGGGCATTCCCAGGGGACGTATCATTGAGATTTACGGCCCTGAGTCCTCTGGTAAGACTACCGTAACCCTGCACATGATTGCCGAGGCGCAGCGGCAGGGTGGCGTGGCAGCCTTTATTGATGCGGAGCATGCACTGGACCCTGTTTATGCCAAGAATTTGGGCGTGGATATTGACAACCTGCTGATTTCCCAGCCTGATACCGGCGAGCAGGCGCTGGAGATTGTGGAGGCCTTGGTGCGCAGCGGTGCCATCGATATTATCGTGGTAGACTCTGTAGCGGCTCTGGTGCCTCGTGCGGAGATTGAGGGGGACATGGGTGATGCCCATGTGGGCCTCCTGGCGCGCCTCATGAGCCAGGCTATGCGCAAGCTGACGGGTATCATCAGCAAGTCCCAGACTACTGCTATCTTTATCAACCAGATTCGCGAGAAGGTGGGCACCATGTATGGCAATCCTGAGACTACCACCGGTGGCCGCGCCCTGAAGTTCTATTCTTCCGTGCGCCTTGATGTAAGGAAGTTTGATGTGGTGAAGCAGGGCACTACTATCCTGGGCAACCGCACCAAGGTAAAGGTAGTGAAGAACAAGGTGGCTCCGCCATTCAAGGTAGCTGAGTTTGATATTATGTACGGTGAGGGGGTTTCCAAGGAAAGCAGCGTGATTGATATTGCCGCTGACCTGGATATCCTCAACAAGAGCGGTTCCTGGTATTCCTACAACGGCAACCGGCTGGGACAGGGCAAGGACACCGTCAAGGAAATTCTCAGAAGCCAGCCTGAGCTGATGGCGGAGATTGAAACGAAGCTGTATGAGATGCTGAAGGATGCTGATGTCATCCAGAGGCTGACTTCTCCGGCCAAGAAGGGCAAGGCTTCCGATGAGTAAGGAGCGGTCAGCTGCAAAATCATCTGGTTCTCGCAGGGAGCAGCCTTCCTGCAAGGCAAAGGCTGTAGAATTTTTGGCGCGCAGTGACCAGAGCATACGCAGGCTGTCAGATAAGCTTTCCAGGAAGGGCTACGGGGAGGATGAGATAGAGGAAACTATCCAGTGGCTGCAGTCCAAAAGGTTTATTCAGGAGGAGGAGGGCTGCCGGAGGCGGTTTGAGTTTCTCTACCATGACAGCAGCTATAGTGTGCGGCAGATTGTGGCGAAGCTGCAGCAGCAGGGATATGACCAGGATATGATCAGGGAGTGCATCCCGGAGGATACTGATGAGCGGGAGTATGCCGTGGCCATGAAGGTGGTGCGGCGCAGGTTCAAGGCAGGTGCGGAGCAGCAGAAAATGCTGCAGCATCTGTATATGAAGGGCTTTGACTACGATACGGCCAGGAACGCTGTGGAGGATTTGCGGCTGGAATGGGACGAGGATATATGATATAATGGATTGGTGTTTCAGGCTTTGCCTGTGCTGTTTCGAGGCGAATATGAAAGTGCTATGTGATTTGTGCAGGCAGCCAGCCCGTGAGTGATTTGTGTGGATTGAGGAGGAGCATAAATAGTGACAAATGAAATGATTATTGTCCTGGACTTTGGTGGCCAGTACAACCAGCTGATTGCCCGCCGTGTGCGTGAGTGCAATGTTTATTGCGAGGTGCATCCCAATACTCTCAGCCTTGAGAAAATCAAGGCCATGAAGAACCTGAAGGGCATCATCTTTACCGGCGGCCCTAACAGCGTGTATACATCTGACTCTGCAACTATCAGTACGGAGGTATTCAAGCTGGGAGTGCCTGTGCTGGGCATCTGCTACGGCTCTCAGCTGATGGCGCATCTGCTGGGCGGCAAGGTGGAGACTGCTCCTGTCAGTGAGTACGGCAAGACTGATGTAAGCATCAAGGCAGCTGGTTCCAAGCTGTTTGAGGGCGTATCTGCCAATACCGTTTGCTGGATGAGCCACACTGACTATATCTCCAAGGCTCCTGAGGGGTTTGCTATTACGGCTGATACTCCTGTATGCCCTGTAGCGGCTATGGAGAACGAGGCAGAGGGACTGTATGCCGTACAGTTCCACCCTGAGGTGCTGCACACTGTAGAGGGCACAAAGATGCTCAGCAACTTTGTGTATAATGTCTGCCAGTGCACCGGTGACTGGCGCATGGATTCCTTCGTGGAGACTACCATCCAGCAGCTGAAGGAGAAAATCGGCAACGGCAAGGCACTCTGTGCCCTGTCCGGCGGCGTTGATTCCTCAGTGGCAGCTGTGCTCATGTCCAAGGCCATCGGCAAGCAGCTGACCTGCGTATTCGTGGATCACGGTCTTTTGCGCAAGGATGAGGGGGACCAGGTTGAGGCAGTATTCGGTCCTGACGGCCCATATGATTTGAATTTTATCCGGGTTAATGTGCAGGAGCGGTTCTATGAGAAGCTCAAGGGCGTAACCGAGCCGGAGCAGAAGCGCAAGATTATCGGCGAGGAGTTCATACGGGTATTTGAGGAGGAAGCCAAGAAGATTGGTGCTGTGGACTTTTTGGTGCAGGGCACAATTTATCCGGATGTTATTGAGAGCGGCCTGGGCAAGTCCGCGGTCATTAAGTCCCACCACAATGTAGGCGGCCTGCCTGACTATGTGGATTTCAAGGAGATTGTGGAGCCGCTGCGCCTTTTGTTCAAGGACGAGGTAAGGAAGGCCGGCCGCGAGCTTGGTATTCCTGATTACCTGGTAAACCGCCAGCCGTTCCCAGGACCTGGCCTGGGCATCCGCATTATCGGCGAGGTAACTGCTGAAAAGGTAAAAATCGTGCAGGAGGCAGATGCCATCTATCGTGAGGAAGTAGCTGCCGCCGGTGTGGACAAGAATCTAGGACAGTATTTCGCTGCCCTTACCAATATGCGCTCCGTAGGCGTTATGGGCGATTTCCGCACCTATGACTATGCTATTGCCCTGCGTGCTGTTATGACCAGCGACTTCATGACTGCTGAGAGTGCCCAGCTCCCATGGGAAGTGCTGCATAAGGTAACTAACCGTATTGTAAATGAGGTCAAGGGCGTAAACCGTGTAATGTATGATTGCACCAGCAAGCCGCCTGCGACTATTGAGTTTGAATAAGAAGTGATATTGGATGCGGCAGATAGTCTTTGGGTGATTATCTGTCGCATTTATCTTAATATGTTTTGGGTGTTAGTGTTTGATTGTTATAAGATGTTTGTGAAAGGGGTATGGGCTTGCGAAGACCGCTAACCTGTGTTGAGATTTGTGCTGGTGCCGGAGGCCAGGCACTAGGGCTGGCATTGGCAGGATTTGTACATGTTGCACTTGTAGAATACGAGGAAGAATATTGCAATGTATTGAAGTTGAATAGGCCTGAATGGAACGTTATCTGCAAAGACGTCAGAAATTTCAATGGAAAGTCATATAAGGGAGTAGATTTGCTGGCGGGAGGTGTGCCTTGCCCACCGTTTTCTATAGCTGGAAAACAGTTAGGAAAAGATGATGAAAGGGATCTTTTTCCAGAAGCAATTCGGTTGATTAAAGAAATAAAACCAAGAGCTGTTATGCTGGAAAATGTCAGAGGCTTTTTAGATGCAGGTTTTGATGAATATAGAAAATATATATTTAAATCTATAGAGAAGCTGGGATATTCTGTTTATGTAAGGCTTTTAAATTCATCCGATTACGGAGTTCCGCAACTGCGGCCGCGTGTTGTAATTGTTGGTATACGAAAAGGTGAATGTGGAGTGTTTGAGTATCCGGAAGGTCATTCTGAAAATACACCTACGGTGGGAGATGTCCTATATGATTTAATGGCGGAAAATAAATGGGAATTTGCAAAAAAATGGGCAAAAGGGGCTAATAAAATAGCACCAACATTAGTTGGCGGTTCTAAAAAGCATGGAGGGCCTGATTTAGGGCCGGTAAGGGCAAGGAATGCATGGGCTGAACTTGGAGTGGATGGCAGAGGTGTAGCTAATACAGCACCAGAGCGTGATTTTGAAGGCATGCCTCGTCTTACTAGCAGGATGATGGCAAGAATACAGGGATTTCCAGATACATGGACATTTGGAGAAAAGAAAACGGCAGCTTGCCGAATGATTGGAAACGCCTTTCCGCCACCAGTAGCAAAAGCTGTTGGAGAAAAAATAAAGGAGTGCTTGGAGTATGAATGCATTAATAGCGGAAGCACGGAATCACTTTTACGAGAGATTGTTTGAAACGAATACGTTGACATTAACTAAAGCTGGGGTGGCATCTAACGCTGATACCAGCAGCAGAGGTTCGAAAGCCATAGCTGGTAAAATTATTGATATCTTGAGAGATAAACATAATTATGTAGTTAATACTGTTGATAAAATTTCAGGACAGACACTTGGCAAGCAGTTTGAGCTGCTGACAATGGAATTTTTGCAGGAAACATTTCCGCACTTGCAGAATCTTCGCCCGGGACAGTGGTCAATATTGCAGCTTGGCAATAATAATAGGCTGAAAACAAGTGATTTCGAGCAGTATGAGCATTTGGCTTATTTAAATGCATTGACAGCGGAGAATGCACAGCTGGCAGCTGCGTTAGGTAATGATTATATGGTTGCGCCAGATGTGGTCATTTATCGTAGCCTTTATGAAGATGACGAAATTAATGCTGGGCAATGCATAGTGAATAATGATATCTGCAAAATGGCTGCCATCAGAAAATCTAATGGAGGCAAGCCGTTACTTCATGCCAGTGTATCAGCAAAATATACAATGCGCAGTGATAGGGCACAAAATAGCCGTACAGAGGCATTGAACTTAATTAGAAATAGAAAAGGCCATTTGCCGCATATAGTTGTGGTGACAGCAGAACCTATGCCCAATAGATTGGCATCCCTGGCATTGGGAACCGGGGATATCGATTGTGTATATCATTTTGCACTTTATGAGCTGATAGAGGCTGTCAATGAAGTAGGTTCGGAGGATGCAAATGAAATACTTGAAACATTGGTGCAGGGCAAAAGGTTGAAAGATATTTCTGATTTGCCATTGGACTTGGCGGTGTAAAAGTGACAATTATAAGGATTGTATTTAGATGAAAAGCATATTTCCTTAAATTTTGGAAAGGGATGCGGATAAAAAGTTGGAGTTACCAAGGCCTCTGAAAGAAGTGAAATCATAATGGATTAGTAAGGTAAATTAAGGAAAAAGTTAAATCATTCAAGTTGATTAAAAAAGGGAAGAGAACTTTTTTATCGTCAACATATAGGAAAGTAAAATTAATTATTAAGGTTTTAAGAGAATAGATGAATATTGTAACAATAATTCTAGCGATTTTTTGTCATGAAATGTTAGATAGTGTCAAATGAGCTATGAAAAATGAGCACATAAACAATCTTAGATGAACTCTCTAAAATTACAATTTTTTTAGTAGTGGTGGATGACCAGCCACCCTTGACAGCACGCAAAAGAACTGCTGGGAGTAGATTGCCGACGGTGAAGAACTCAAGAACAGTTAGTTTAGTGCTTTCTCCGTCGCTCACAGCAGTTTAGCAGTTCTTTTGCGTGCCATCAAGGGCATGCCGCTTTGCGGTGGCTTGGTTGTTTGCCTCAGGCTCAGAATCTAAGAACAGTTAGTGCCGTTGGCGTTTTGCATGTTCATGATTGTCTGTTGCCCCAGGAATATTAGCAGCTGCCATTTGCCTGGCATTGTATCAGCTTTTGACAGCATTCCTACTTCGTTTAAGACATGGTAGTTGTTGTGTTTGTGTGGTCGCAGGAAGTTGTAATACGCAGTCCATAGTGCAAGGTCATACGCAGCTACATTTATATTATCAAACCCGTTGGTTTTCCGATAGGAAGCCTTGTAGGTGCGATTTAATCGTTCAATTATCTGCTTGTATGGCCTGAATTTTTTGGATACTTCGTCATGGTTGGCAAGACCGATTACCTGGGTAATTGACAGGTTAAATTTCTCTCCGTATTCGCGGAAGAATTGCTGTGCAGCAAGAGGATATGCACTGTATCCATCTGCAATAAATTTAAAATTTGCTGGCAGCTCTTTTAAATGCCTGAATGCCATTCGCATTGCCATGATACATGGACCTGCACCGCGGTTATCAGATATCTGGTAGCCTATAATTGAGCGTTTTGCAGCATCCATGATAAACCAGATGTAATTTTTGATGCCACGGATTTTTATGTATGTTTCATCGGCAGTAAATACATTGCCTGTCTTGTAGTCATAGGTATCTACAAATGGTTTTATGCATGCAGAAGCTGTTTTGCAGTAGTTGGCAATCTGTTGATGGGATATGCTTATGCCGTGTATGTCTTTTAATGCCTGGGCTGTTTTACGGAGTGATAATCCGAGATTGACTTTGTATGTGAGGCAGAGAGACATCACATGCTGATCGTGCTTGCTAAATTTTAGAGAGGAGGCATTCTTTGGTAGGCTGTTTAAATCCATACGAAAGAAATCTACCTGGAATTCCCGGTAGATGTAATGGAGTTTGTACTTGTTCTTGCCATATTTGTACACAAGGTCTTCTTTATCAACTTTGTGCAGGTTGTGTATATAGTAAGGACATTTTGGATTTACGCATTTGTGAACAATAAATTGCTTGCGTTCTTTCTTAGGAACCAGCGAATGGTTGCAATGCGGACATTTTAGGTAATAGGATTTTGAGAAACGATTTTCTTCAGGTACGAATGTGGTGGAGCAGATTTTGCACATGAGTTGTCCCTTAGAGCCGTTATTTTTGTAGAGATATGGCTTAGGAGCGTTACAGCGAGGGCATGTGCAGCTATCGTCAATATCGCAGTCAGAACGTCGTCTCACAGGCTTGATTTTCTTGCCGTATCTCCATTCAAGATAGGGGATATAATCCTTGTAATCCCATTTTTCGTAATAGACGATTTTAGGAAGCTCATCAATTTTAAACTTTTGGTATTTCGGAGAATGTGAATCATCGAAGTACCATTGTTTGAGAGGGATGTATTTGCAAATAAATTAAAAAAGCCAGCAAATTTGTTTATGTTGGTATTGAATAATCTGGAGTAAATAGAGTATAATATCCACGAGCATTGTCTCCTTTGATGGTAATGGTTTGTGGTGAACTCATTATACTTCATTTTGGAGGTCAATGCTCTTTTTATTTGCAAACTTCCAATAAATCAATGTTTTGAGGTATTTTTGAATTATAAAAACGGGTAGTTTTTTGACACTACCAGCCATTTTAGGGGGGATAATAAATTATTAGACAAACCGATATTTTGGTAATTTTGCAGATAGCCCACAAGTAAATATATGGATAAAAACAGTATGGATTAATCAATATAGGTATATGGGAGAATAATTTATATAGTAGTTTTTAAGTAGTAATATGATTTAGAAATCGCGTTAAAGAGAAAATAGTTAGTGGAGAAAATGTTTATGTGGAAAGACAGTGAAACAGAAATAGATTATCTGGATTATGATTATTTAGTGAAAAGCATAGAAGATATAATATTAGATGATGCTTTGTTACCAGCAAGTATTGGGGTGTACGGTGATTGGGGAAGTGGAAAATCTAGTCTTATGCATATGTGTAAAAAGAGATTAGAAATCAAGGATAAGAAAATAACATGTTTACTATTCAATGGGTGGTTGTTTGAAAACTATGAAGATGCTAAGACCGCAATTATTGGAACCATTTTAGATGAGATTGGAAAGAAAAAACGTTTGCCAACAAAAGCAAAAGAAATAATATTTGGTTTATATAAGAGTGTTGATAAATTGAAATTAGCAAAAAACGTTACAAAAACGGGAGTAGATTTTTTGCTGAATGGTGGACTTGGAACTATAGCAGATATTATGTTTAATCAATTCAAAAGTAGAATAGATGGAGCGAAAACTATAGATATTGAAACAGTATATGATTCGGTAAAAGATGGACTTGATAGTAAAGAATTTAGAGAAGATATAAGGAGCTTTCAATCAAATTTTGGGAAATTACTAGATGAGACTAAAATATCTAGATTAGTAATCTTTATTGATGAATTGGATAGATGTCGACCAGATACCATATTAGACACTTTAGAAGCTATGAAATTATTCATGTTTAAGGGAAAGATTGCTTTTGTTATTGGCGCTGACGAGAGACATATATCATATGCGGTGAAAAGTAAATTCAAAGATATTGAAGGAATACAAATAAATATCGGAAAAGAGTATTTAGAAAAATTGATTCAATATCCTGTCAAAATTCCAAGATTGAATTCCGATGAGGTAGAAACTTACATTTCTTGTTTATTGCTTCAATTAGACTTAGAAGAAGATGTATTTTATAATTTTGTTAATGAAATTGAAAAGATAAGAGTAGAGGATTTTGAACAGTTTTCGTTACATAAAGTTTTGGAAAAGATGAATATTGAGGCAAATGAAAGTATTGCTGTTGCAAGTCAGGTTGCTGGTGTATTATCACAAGGATTAAATGGAAATCCAAGGCAATGTAAGAGGTTTTTGAATTCTATGTATATGAGGTTAAAGATGGCAGAATTCAAAAATAAGGTATTGGATAAAAAAATATTAGCAAAGATTATGCTATTAGAATATATAAGGCCACAGTTATTCAAAAAAATAGCAAATATGGCCATGAATGGAATTTTGCAGAGTGAATTGACTTATTTAGAAAATAGAAGAGATAGGGAAGAACTAATTCAAGGAGAATTGACGATTTGGGAAAAAGATGAGTGGTTTAGAAATTGGTGTGAGATGGAACCTAAATTATCTGATAAGGATTTAAGATTATATTTTTATTTTATGAGAACTTCATTAGATGAAAAATTAAGTAGGATTTCTTCTTCTCTTTCTCCGGCGGCTAAAGGGGTTTTAGATAAATTAATGTCAAAATCAGATATTAAGATGTTAGAGGCATTGGAAATATCTGATGAACTAGCTTCTTCTGAAAAAGCTAATATCTTAAATGCAATGGCGACTAATATGCTAAGTCAAACCAAGATTGAAAAGGAGCATATTGAAAGTTTTACTAAGTTTGTTATAAAGAATAAAGAGCTTTCAGCGGAAGCACTTGCATATTTTAGTAATTTTTCAGCAAAGCAACTTTCAGTAGGTGGATGTGTTTATATTGCTGAATTGGCAAAAAAGACGAATATGGAATCGGAGTATCGTGCGTTAGCGATGAAATGGGGAAATATTGAAAAAAATTTGCAACAGGGGATTGAAAATGCACTAGGGATGGAATAAAAGGTATATAGTCTCGGAGTTTTATCCCGATTGAAGCAAAATATGTACAACCAATCATGATACACGTTATATGGCAACAAGTTATGAAATAACTCCTGCAAAATAGGCGAATTTAATAAGCCTATATGAATAGGAGTTTTGAAGGTATTTAGAAGTAGGATGGTAATTTTACCAGACCTCCGAGCCTAAGGTTTTTTTCCAGGCATTAAGATGTTGATACATCATTATGCAA
>JBJDWY010000019.1:0-19177 GCA_051866255.1 Anaerovibrio sp.
TCAGGAGGGGGTTACGCGATTTTTATTTTTTTAAAAAGTTGTAAAGTGCTGTAAACATTATCCATACAGTAAAATCCCCTCCCGTGCAATATTCTTATACAGAGGCAATACATGCTTTTGCAATTCAAAAGACTCTTTATCCCTGACTAGTATTGAAACCACTACATCATTGTCATAACTTACACGTTCAGAAATGTTCAGGATTTGCTTACGCAAAGACTTTAAGTCCGACTGAGGCTTATCAAAAATAACCATATAGTCAATATCAGATTCATCCGTTGCTTCATTTCTGGCATACGAACCAAAAAGTATGACCTTATACACAGCTGCCTTATCAATCCCCAGTACTCCATCAACCACAGATTTATTAATATCCGAAAGCATTCTCATGTCACACATATTCCCTCACCTTCTTTCTATAAAAATTTCCATCATCTCATCTAAAAACAAAAGCAGCTTATTCTACAATCTGTTCTATAGAAAAATTATAACAAATGGTAATTCAAATATCAATCACTACATGGTGAAGCCTCAAACTGCTCTATTGCAATCAAGCACCACTAAGAATGGTTACAGACAATTCCTTTCTATCAACATAAGCCCACTCCGCGTTCAGCTGCCCCAGCTCCGGGAAATTCCTGCGCCCATGATAATCACTGCCACCGGATATGCACAAATTATACTTTTTGGCATATCCGGCCAGCCTGCCTGTCTGAGCCATATTGTAGCGTGAATAATGACATTCCAGCCCCTGCAAGCCAAATGACAGCAGCAATTCCAGCTGGCTGACAAGCTCCTTTTCCGTCAGCACAGGCTCCCCTACGCCGCCATAAGGATGCGCCCAGACTGCCACACCGCCAGCACTGCCAATAGCCTTGATTGCCTCCCCGGCAGGCAGGCGGCTGTCAAAGGTAGGGCAATGATTGATGTAATTCCTGATAGCCTCCGAGGCAGAAGCTGCTGCGCCCAGCTTCACCATCAGCTCTGCCAGATGAGGCTTGCCTACGCTGCCCATGCCTCGCATAGCTTCCACATCCTGTGGTGGAAAAACAATATTATATTCCTGCCTCAGAAAATCCAGCCGCTTCTCCAGCTTTTCCCTGCGCAAAGCTTCCCCCTTTGCCAGCACTGACCGAAACGCCTCATCGTTATAATCATAGCCATAGCCAAGAATGTGGCATTTTCCCAGTGCCGTGATGCAGGAAAACTCTATCCCCCGTATAAACTGCATACGATTGCCGTCACCAGCCTGCCGCCCTGCCAACAGCTTTTCCATTTCCAGCACGCCTGCAATCGTATCGTGGTCAGTCAGGGCAAAGCACTCTATGCCATCCGCCTTTACCTTCGCCAGCAGCTCGGCTATACTGTCCACGCCATCAGAAGCACTGCTATGCATGTGCAAATCTATCCTTGATTTCATACCGCCCATCAAGAACCATCCTTTCCCGTTTCCCTGCGCCAATGCAAACCGCTAGGCATGCCATGTGCCAGCAGCAGCCATTTACTGCTGGCATAAATACTGCTAACACACAATAGTCATTTCTTCACCAGCCTCAGGACAGGTGCTGCCTTCTCAGTCTCCTGCTTCCCACGGCCATTACCATTACCATTTTTCTCACAAGCATTGCCACTTTTACCACTAACATTGCCAGATTCACCATAGCCATTGTCAAAAGGAATCCACCGAAGCGGCGTAACAGCCAGCACATTGCCGTCCTCCTCAATGGTAATTGTCAAAGCGAATACATCATTGCCATTAACATCTGTCAGCAAAAGGTAATACGCAGCACGAACCTGAGTGGTGAATTCTAAAAGTCCCACCGTATCAAGATATTCAAAATACGCTTCCATAACAGGAATTTCATTTTCTACGCAATTATCCACCATGCCTATGCACAGCATCTGACCGCCTTTTACATCATGACGAATTGCACTCTGCTCCATCGCCTGGCATTTCTCCATTTCCTCCTCATCAAGGCCATCTATCAAGTCATCCAGCACAGGCAGATAAAAGCAGACATCAACCTTGCCATCAATCTCCCACTTTTCTGCCATGTAGGGAATACCATCAATGGTTACGCCGTGGGCATAACCGATATTTTCTTTGCCTATATTGCGCGGCGAAAAATTGTACTGTATATAAGGGAAATCAGACTGGAACTGCTGTGGATAATATTCTCCCCCACCAGCAGCGTTATTGCCAGCCAAATCAGCAGCATGAGCTTCTTTATTTTCGTTAACGGCATCAATATTATCAATATTATCAATATCATTTACATTATCAATTTTATCAGCCATAGCAAGCCCATCATTAGAATCATTAGCGGCATTACCAACATTACCAGCATTGGCAGTTGCAGGCTCCGCCCTTTTCAGGTCAAAAAGATGTGCACAGTCGCCCAAAGTATGAATAAAGGCAAGGTAATTATTAGTCCGCCCATCATCCATAATGCCGAAAATAATCCCATCGAAAAAGCCCATATAGCCCTTGTCTATCAGCACCTCACGAAAATATCCGGCCACCCGGTATGGGTCATGCCCAAAGGCACCGCAGCCCCACGCCCCCAGCACCAGATCCCGGTAACCATAGTTAGCAGCCACCGCCAGCATGCACTCAATGCGATGCTTCATGATGCGGTCAACCTCATCCATGGGAATATGCCTTGCCTGCCGCCGCAAATTCAGGGCAGGAACCGTCACCACCGAGGTCATAAACGGCTCCGGCAGGAAATTATCCTTTACATCCCGGAACACGCACACATGAGGAGAAATGAGCATATAATCGGACTCAGCCGGGCTGTGCAGCTTTTTATTATAATCATACATTTTGGCAGCTTCAGCACTGCCAATGGACTTGTACAAAGTGCTTTCCCGGCACAGGCACTCCTCCTGGGCATTGCAGCCCTCCAAAAAGCCGCCACCTGGATGATAGGCATTGGCAAAATTCATCACCAGGCAATTCTCCAGGCTCTGTGCCACAGTAAAGCTATCTGCATCTGTCAGCAGCATCAAAGGCCTATGACCTGCCGGGATATGCTGCTCTGCCGCCTGACGGATTGCCTCCGCCTTTTCCGGGGCAATGCAAAGAACCTCCCCATAATTATATTCCGGCAGCCGCTGCCTGCCCTGCTCATTTTCATAGAACCCCTGCTCAATTACCTGCATAGACTCCGCAGCTATCCTGCGCAAATCATCATATCTTCTTGCCCTGCTCATGCCAATGCACTCCTTTCACCCATATTACAAACCTGCTCCATAAACCAATAAACAAATAAACAAATAAACAAATCAAACAATAAACCTGCAAGCCACAACTCTCATCTGTCAGCTTTTTTGCGCCTCGCCTTTCTTTCCCGGTACTTTACCTTCAGCTTAATGCCCCGCTGTGCCAGTGCAGCCTGAAATGTATCTATTTCAGAAATGCGGTTTTCGATAAGCACCCGTAAAATTATGTCAAAATCATCTGCATCAGACAAGCCCATGCCAGCTTTTGCCATAAACCTCTCTGCTTCAGCAAGCCCCATGCCAAAGTACAAAATAAATTTTGCCACAAACTGGCGGTCAGGCTTCTGCTCATAATTCATCACATGGGAAAACTCACGCCTGTCAATGCCTGCCCCATCATAAGCCACCGACGGCTTTACCCCCTTGGCATCAATCAGCCGCAGCAGCATCTGCTGAAAATCCTCCCTGGGAGCTGCCAGCCGCCTTGCCATAACACGCTCCCAGTATTCATTATCAGTGCTGTCAGCCTCTGCCTCATCCTCATACTGCCAGGACCAGAGTGCCTCATGGAGCTTATAATCCCTGTCATCAATGTGCTTCTCAGGATTTTTGGCAATATATTCTTCATCAATATGGTTGCGCACCTGGGCAAATAATTTTTTGCTAAGTTCAAAGGATTCATTATCATATACCACCAGATACACCAATAAATCATGCTGAATCACATACTCGCCAATCACAGTCAGGGCAACACGCATCGCCTCCTCCTTCGGATATTTCATGTTGCCGCTGTACAAAAGAGGAAAAGCAATTGACTTGCAGCCCTTTTCCTGTGCCAGCTTCAGGGCGGACAGATAAGCGCTGCGCAGCAACGCTTCCTCACCCCGGCCGCCATCTACATACAGAGGCCCCACCGCATGAATAATATATCTGCACGGCAGGCCGAAGCCCTCCGTTGCCACGGCACAGCCCGGCTCGCAGGTACCGATGGCACGGCAAGCCTTTTCCAGCATTTCTGCCCCTGCCTTTTGAAATATGGCATCGCTGGTGCCATTGCCATGCTCCAGCCGCCTGTTGGCAGGATTGACAATAGCATCAGCCTCAATTCTGGTAATATCATTTCTCACAACAACCATTGGCATAACAAGCACCTCGCATATATCAACAATTATCTATCGTTTATATTTACAGTTTATCGGTTATGGTTTATAGTTTGCCGGTTATGGCTTATGGCTCATGGCGTATAACTTGTAACTTTTTAACTCTTGCAGCATGGAAACTTCTTCCATGCCAGCGGTGTCTTGGCAAGCAGCTCACCTGCTTTTTCAAGGGCCACTGTAACGCCCACCACAGAATTATTATCTGCATCTTTAAGCATCAAAACGTACCCATTGCGTTCTTCTGTCAAAAACTCTAACAGCCCCCTGTCAACAAGATAGGACAGATATGGACTGATGCGATAAACATCGTCTACACACCCCAGATAGCGCATGCCGCGGCAAAAGACATGATGCCCCTTCCCCAGGGTATCAGCCGTAAAAGGCTCTGCATCGGAACATTCATTAAAGGGATAGGGCTTATCTCTATCCTCGTAACTGCTGCACCATATATCATGAATATCAGACAGATAGAAGCACACGGATTTATCGCCATGGCACCCCCACTGTTCTGCCATGTAGGCGTCCCACAATCTGGTAACGCCATAGGCATAACCAATGTTAAGCTCACTGACATGAGCAGGTGGAAAATTATAGCGCACATAATCATCTTGTGCCGGATAATACCCTTTCAGGACATTGTTTATGGCAAACTCACGGTAGTCAAACTGCATGACATCGGCAGCCTCAGCAGCCAGCATAGCAGCCACTTCAGGCTTGGATGATGATATATACCCATCATCGCTATATATCTGCACATCGGCAAAAACCTCGGCAAAAATATCTAAATTATCAACTTGATTATCTTGATTTGCTTTACTTGCCTTACTATCTTGAGTTACTTGATTACCTTGATTACCTTGATTGGTTTGCTGCTCATCGTCAAGAACAGCAAAGCAGATATTGTCGAAATAATTGCGATACCCCTTTGTCACCAGAAGATTGTAAAAATATGCGGCAACACGCCTGGCATCATGCCCGAAAGCACCACAGCCCCACGCCCCCAGGATGAGATTTTTGTACTTATGCTCTATGGCTACAGCCAGCATATTTTCAATGCGCCTGTACATAAGCTCATCAATCACCTGCTGGGCAGGCAGATGGGCATAGCCGTTCAGATTAACAGCAGGCACAGTAAGCACGGAGGCTGAATAAGGCTTATCCAGCAATTTGCCGGTATCAGCAGCACGGAACACACACACCTCTGGGGAAAGCAGCATATAATCTGAAGCAGCCGGACTGTTCAAGCTGCGGTTATACTCATACATACTAGCAGCCTTTTCATTAGAAAGGGACGCATACAGGGTACTTTCACGGCACAGGCTTTCTTCCTGCGCCTCAGCACCATTCAGAAAACCGCCCCCCGGCGTAAAGGCATTGGCAAAATTCAGCACCAAAAACCTGTCAAAGTCTGCAACGGCCCCAAAGGAACCAATACCCCAGACATAAATATTGCCACAGAAAGGCTTTGACAGCTTGCGTTCAAGCAGCGACCATCTTGCCGTATCAGCCTGTTCAGGCGTGATAGCAATCACCTCGCTATAATTGCCCTCCGGCAGCTCAACCCGCCTGCCATTATACTCATAATACCCCTGCCTGGTAATCTTCATAGTTTCTTTGGCTATTTTCTTCAGCCGCATTCTCTTGGTATAACAGACCTGGCTGCGATATTTCTTTCTAGCGGTAATTTCATTCATAATGCAGCTGCCCCCTTCAATTCTTCAAAGCCTGCACATCTTGTCACATCACTTGCTTACATGCATATTCTAGCATATACAGATAAGCAGAATGTCCGCATTTTAGGACATTTTTAATAAATGCCTGATGTACAATAATAACAGAATTAATTGATGCCGCATTACATATCAATCTGTATCTTCATTGATGAGGTGATTGCATGAACAACGAAAACAAAAAAGCAAACCAAAATGAAAACGATGAGATTGTAGAATTTCGTCCCCGTAACAATGAACTTATTCTGCAATGTGCCACTGACATTCTTTTCAAGGCTGGCTTTACCCCAGAGTCCCTGCTTGCCATGAATTCAATGCAAAAAAATATGTTCATTGATGTATACCTGCTCGACATCTTAACCAGCAATGAAAAGACCTATGAAGAAATTGAAGGGGCATATCATATTATTGACTTTATGATACCGCCTGAAAAAAACGAGTTTGAATAAACACCTTCTATCATTGAGCATTATTCTACATATAACCGGCATTGTCCTGCCTGGGCAATGCTTTTTTTTACAAAAGAGGGCTACTACGCACATCATGTTACGCAGCAGCCCTTATAAAACAATATTGATTATTTTAACTTATCCTGGCAGTATTCATCGATATCAATTTCTTTAAGAGGTTCATCTGCAGCAAGATACAATGGATGATGAGGATGCTTAAATGTACGCTTGCCTTGGTCTTTCTTAACCCACTTGCAATCATATTCACTAGCTAACGCAACGATTTTTTTCAAGCTGTCAGACAAATAGTCCCTTTTTTCTATCAAACTGCCCCAAGCAGCCCAAATAGTACGCTGCTCTACTGGCAAGCTTTTTAAAACCGCCTCAATGTGCTGAAGGTTCTCCTCAATATAGCTATCATTTGCATCACCAGGCAAATCATCTGGATTAGTAGCGCGCAAAGGATAAACATTCAGCATAATATAACCATCATAGTCAGCCTTATTATTCTCTACAGTAGCAGATACGGCTTTAATAGTATTATCATCGTTTACATCAGTTGCAGTGCTAGGATTTACGCCCATGCAAATCAATGGTTTCTCGCCATACTTTCCAAGCACAAACCTGCAAGTATTATCTGCATTTGTCTCGTACAAATTAATCATAACAACCATCCTTTCAAACGAAAAATCATTTTATAATAACATTATACCATATTCGTTGTGAAAAAAATATATTTTTATCCATTATTGTTTTTTTATAGGCAAATCAGGAATTATCACACCATATCGCATATCACTAATCTGCAAGTCATAAAAAACATATTTGTCCATCTCCATCGCAAGCCCTCCAAATCTAACTAAGCTACATCTATATCACATTATAATATATAGCATCGTCAGATTTGTCCTCACACACGGACATTTTGGTTCTCAACAATATCATTGCTATTGTATGGCAATAGTGTTAAAATAGTAATGAAAGGTGGCGATATTATGGCTCTTGTAACACTTACTACTAGAATAGACCCTATAGACAAAGAACGTTTCGAATATTTCTGTGCTGCTATTGGCATGAATTGCAGTACCGCTGTAAATGTACTTATAAAACATGTACTCAGAGAAAAGCGTATGCCGGAACTTTATTTTGCAGATATACCAAATGCAGAAACAATTCAAGCCATGCGTGAAACAGAAGAACTTCTTAATAATCCCGATGCCAAAAAGTACAACTCACCTGACGAGCTATTCAAGGAACTTGGAATATGAACTATAAATATGTGCTAGAGGCAACAAATAGGTACCGAAAAGATATAAAGTTAATGAAGCGCCGCGGAAAAAATATGGAATTGCTTAAAACTATCATAACCAAGCTTGCCAAGGGAGAGAAACTTTCCCCTGCCAACAAAGACCACGCCTTAACAGGAAATATGGCTGGCTATCGCGAATGTCATATCGAACCCGACTGGCTACTGATATACAAAATTCACAAAAACCTGCTCATCCTCACTCTAACCCGTACAGGAACACATTCAGACTTATTCTAAGACTCTATAAAATGTTCAACCATTATAAAAAATTTCATTCACCCTTTAGATTCCACATCACTATGGACACCCTTGGTGTTCAGCTATGTCATTCCCGCTATTAGGGCTGACTAGGGACTTTCACCCATTAGAGTGCGCCCATGGGTAGTGTCAAATTTATGCCATTGGCAGAACCGCCCAAAAGCAATTAAATCTCAGTGATGACCATTATATCAGGCATCCAGCCAACGGTGGAAAGCAGAAACGTTTAGTCATGATTGAAAAACTGATTTAGGCACCTATTGTGCAATTAATATTCACTACCTAAAATAAGGATGCGTTCCGTTTTTATAGAACGCATCCTTACTTTTTGCTTACTATTTTTTCAAAAACGCTTTAACATCTTCCATATTCTCGACAGCCTCTGTAATTTCATGACTGTATGGCTTGTCTGCCTCCTGGTGCGGCACCATCGGAGCAAGCTCATCGACTACAGTCAAAATCTTTTCCTTCGCAACATGAGCAAAATAAAGGGCTTTTACCGCAAACCGTGTGGCTTTATCATAGCCTTCCCTGGATGTTGGTGCCCCAAGCCGTTTGTATTCCTTCTCGTAATTTTGACAAAAGATGTATTCAGGAGAATTTTTTGGAAAATCATTCTCCCATATCATATCTTCACGCTGCTCCTGCTTTTTTCTTTGTACACCAATAATTTTCTCTAATTCATTGACTGTAGCTATTGCACGTTCAGCTACCTGAACATATTTCTCAGCCAAAGCAATAGTAGCACGAAAACTAGACGGATAACGCGTTTCAGTTTCCATCTTGGTTATAACTGCAGCATCCTTTTCTATATCCTTGAATAATTTCCGGGAGTTCAACGGCATATAATTTAACAAAGTGGCAATATGGTGCGTGTGAGGATATTGTACGCCATGCAATTCCAACACATACTTCAAGCCAAATTCTATACTTTACTGAATGAGAAAGCAGGCATTTCGTACATAGGCATCATCGTTAGAATTGTGGTTTAACGCTAATTTCGCAATTTCCAATTTTACAAACTGTTCCTCTTTCAAGTCACCATATAGCTTACCTTTCATACACCGTCACCCCCGTTCTGATTATTTCATAATCCAACTTGCGCCCAACCGTAAAATTCGACCAATTATCAAACGGAGTCAATGTATTTGTAAGTACAGGATACTCCTCAGGTTCAGTCTTAAAATCAAAAAAAATATCAACATCACTCTCAGGGCGGCAATCCTCCCTGGTGCTACTTCCAAAGATTACAATTTTTTTGATATTATCATCGTTTTTACAATGCTCAATCATTTTCCCCACCGCTTCCTGCTGCTGGGGATGTATCTTTTCTATATTCATAAAGGGTTTTGTAACTGCCTTCCACATAATAATCACCTGCCCCTCTCCAATTAGCTTAACCATTCTAATTACATTATATCACATGCACCAGCTACTAACACCAATTTTCCACCGTACTGCCTGAAACAATCATTAGTAACAAGGCGTGCAATATGCTATGCTACGAAAACATAGCATATCATCGCACTCCCTGCACAGCTAGCCAAGCAGGGGTTTCAAAAACCTGCCCGTATATGACTCCGGCACCTGCACGATTTCCTCCGGCGTGCCCTGTGCCACAATAGTGCCCCCCTTGTCGCCGCCTTCCGGCCCCAAATCCACAATATGGTCGGCACTCTTGATCACATCAAGATTATGCTCAATAACCACCACCGAGTCACCGCCATCCACCAAACGCTGAAGAATCCCCAGCAATTTGTGGATATCAGCCGTATGCAGTCCCGTAGTCGGCTCATCCAGGATATACAGCGTCTTGCCGGTAGAACGGCGGGACAGCTCCGTTGCCAGCTTGACGCGCTGAGCCTCACCGCCTGACAAGGTAGTAGCCGACTGCCCCAGCCGCACATAGCCCAGCCCCACATCCTGCAGCACCTGCAGCTTGTTGGCAATCCGCGGCACATTCTTAAAGAACTCCACCGCTTCCTCAATAGTCATATCCAGCACATCAGCAATAGACTTGCCCTTGTACTTTACCTCAAGGGTTTCCCGGTTATACCTGGCGCCGCCGCAGACCTCGCAAGGCACATACACATCGGACAAAAAGTGCATCTCAATCTTGATGATACCGTCCCCCTTGCAGGTTTCACAGCGGCCCCCCTTCACATTGAAGCTGAAACGCCCCGGCTTGTAGCCACGCATTTTCGCCTCGGAGCACTGGCTGAACAGGGTGCGGATCAAATCAAACACCCCGGTATAAGTAGCAGGGTTAGAACGAGGCGTTCTGCCGATAGGCGACTGGTCAATATCAATAACCTTGTCCACATTTTCAATGCCCAGCAGCTTTTTAAATTTCCCCGGCCTGCCCTTGGCACGATACAATTTCGATGCCACGGCCTTGTAGAGAATTTCATTAATCAGGGTACTCTTGCCGGAGCCGGACACGCCGGTAATCACCGTAAATACACCCAGAGGCAGCTTCAGATGCACATCCTTCAGATTATTCTCAGCCGCACCCACAATCTCCAAAAATTTGCCGTTGCCCCTGCGCCGCACCTCCGGCACAGGAATTTCCTTCCTGTGGCTCAGATACTGGCCGGTAACAGACTCAGGCACCTGCATGATTTCTTCCGCTGTTCCCTGTGCCACCACATAGCCCCCCTGGGAACCGGCACCGGGACCGATATCTATAATATGGTCAGCTACACGCATGGTATCCTCGTCATGCTCCACCACCAGCAGGGTATTGCCCATGTTGCGCAAATTCTGCAACGCTTCCAGCAATTTATTATTATCACGCTGATGCAGCCCGATGCTTGGCTCATCAAGAATATACAATACACCTACCAGCCCTGAGCCAATCTGGGTAGCCAGCCGGATGCGCTGAGCCTCGCCGCCGGACAAAGTACCTGCCGCCCGGGATAGTGTGAGATATTCCAGTCCCACTGTCACCAAAAAGCCCAGCCGGGCATTGATTTCCTTCAGCACCTGCTTGCCGATAGTGCGCTCCCTGTCGGAAAACTCCACCTGCTGGAAAAACTCCCGGCAGTCACGCACCGTCATATCCGTCACCTGCTGGATGTTCCTGCCGCCAATAGTCACCGCCAGCACCTCCGGCTTCAGCCTGGCACCATGACACTCAGGGCAGAGGCTGATGCTCATGTAATTCTCGTATTCCTCCCGCATCATATCCGAGTCGGACTCCTTGTAGCGGCGTTCCAGCATGGGCATAATTCCCTCAAAGGGGCCATTGTGGATCTTATAAATGCCAAACATGTTCTCATAGCCAAAATCATACCGCACCTCCCCGGTGCCATACAGCAGCAAATCCTGCACCTTGGCTGGCAAATCCTGCCAAGGCGTATCCAAATCACAGCCATGCTTTTCCAGCACCGCCTTCATCTGGCACATGGAGTATGACTTGGTATTGCTGGACAAAGGAGCCACCGCTCCGCCAGCAATGCTCAGGGACTTATCCGGCAGCACCATATCCAGATCCAGCTTCATCTGGCTGCCCAAGCCGCTGCACACAGGACATGCCCCGAAAGGACTATTAAAGGAAAACATCCGCGGCGTAATCTCCGGCAGGCTGATGCCGCAGTCCTCACAGGCAAAATTCTGGCTGAACATCAGAAGTTCCCCATCCACAATCTGCACATAAGCAACCCCCTGCCCCATTTTCAAGGCAGTTTCCATGGACTCCGCCAGTCGGGCGCGGATTTCCTCCCGAATCACCAGCCTGTCCACTATCACCTCAATAGTATGCTTCTTATTCTTTTCCAGCAGGATTTCCTCACCGGCATCCCGCATTTCCCCGTCAATCCTCAGACGGGTATATCCCTCCTTGCGGATATGCTCAAGAAGCTTCTTATGCTCCCCCTTCTTCCCCCGGACAGCCTGGGCCATCACCAGAAGCTTAGTCCGCTCCGGCAGCAGCAAAAGCTGGTCCAGCATCTGGTCGATAGACTGCTGATTGACCGGCTTGCCACACTTTGGGCAGTGGGGATGTCCCACCCGGGCAAACAGCAGGCGGAGATAATCGTAAATTTCCGTCACTGTCCCCACCGTGGAGCGTGGATTGCGGCTGGTGGTCTTCTGGTCAATGGAAATCGCCGGGGAAAGCCCCTCTATATAGTCCACATCCGGCTTGTCCATCTGCCCTAAAAACTGCCTGGCATAGGAGGACAAAGACTCCATATACCGCCGCTGCCCCTCGGCATAAATCGTATCAAAAGCCAGTGATGACTTGCCGGAGCCGGACAGCCCCGTAATCACCACCATCTTGTCCCTGGGAATATCCAGATTAATATTTTTAAGGTTGTGCTGCCTGGCACCCCGTATCCTGATATATTTATCCATAGCTAACCTAATTTATCCTTTCCAATACCTTCAGCTTTTCTTCTTCCTGCTGGATTTCTTCCCCATGGCATCCTCCAGCTCAAAAATCATATCCCGCAGCTGCGCCGCCCGTTCAAATTCCAGGGATCGGGAGGCCATCTGCATTTCCTTCATCAATGCCTTCAAAAGTGCCTCGGACTCCTTCTTGGTCATCTTCTTACCCGGCACCTGCAGCGTCTTGGCTGCCGCCCGTGCCGTGGCATCCACATCCACCTTGTACTCGCCGCTGGCCTCTGCCACCAGGGTAAGCTCAATCAAATCCTTCACCGGCTTGATGATAGTCTTTGGCACAATGCCATGAGCCTGATTGTACTCCTGCTGCACCTGGCGGCGGCGCCATGTCTCGTCAATGGCCCGGCGCATGGAGTCAGTAACCACGTCAGCATACATGATTACCCTGCCCTCGGCGTTCCGGGCCGCCCTGCCGATGGTCTGAATCAGGGAAGTATCGGAACGCAGGAAGCCCTCCTTGTCCGCATCCAGAATCGCCACCAGGGACACCTCCGGCATATCCAGCCCTTCTCTCAGCAGGTTAATGCCCACCAGCACATCAAACTTGCCCAGGCGCAGCTCCTTGATAATCTCCGCCCGCTCAATGGTAGCAATATCCGAATGCAGGTAGCGCACTTTTACCCCCATATCCTTCAAATAATCCGTCAGATTTTCCGCCATGCGCTTGGTCAGGGTTGTCACCAGCACCCGCTGATTTTTCGCCACCCTGAGATGAATCTCTCCCAGCAGGTCATCCATCTGCCCCTCCAGAGGACGAATCTCAATCTCCGGGTCCAGAAGTCCCGTAGGCCGGATAATCTGCTGGGCAATCTGCTGGGCCTGCCCCAGCTCATACTTGGCAGGAGTTGCCGATACATAGACAATCTGGTTGATGCGCCTCTCAAACTCCTCGAATTTCAAGGGGCGGTTGTCATAGGCAGAAGGCAGCCGGAATCCGTTATTGACCAAGGATTCCTTCCGGGAGCGGTCCCCGGCATACATGGCACGAATCTGAGGCAGCGTAACATGGGACTCATCAATGACAATCAGAAAATCCTCCGGGAAATAATCCAGCAGCGTATAGGGAGCATCCCCTGCCGCCCTCTGAGTCAGATGGCGTGAATAATTCTCAATGCCGGAGCAGTAGCCCATCTCCTGAATCATCTCCAAATCATAATTCACCCGCTGCTCAATCCGCTGAGCCTCAATCAGCTTATTTTCCCCTTTAAAATACTTGACCTGCTTCTCCATCTCCTGCCGGATGGTCTCCATGGCAGTTTCCAAATCCTCCCTGTTGGTAACATAGTGGGAAGCAGGGAAAATCATGGAATGAATGCGCTCGCCAATAACCTGCCCTGTCAGCACATCAAACTCCAAAATCCTGTCCACCTCGTCCCCGAACAGCTCAATGCGCACCGCCCTGTTGTTGTACCCTGCCGGAAAGACCTCGATAACATCCCCCCGCACACGGAAATTGCCCCGCTCCAGCACCATATCATTCCGCTCATACTGCATGGTAACCAGCCGCCTGAGGATGGCATCCCGGTCAGTTTCCTGCCCCTTGTGCAGGGACAGCACCATCTCATGGTAGCTTTCCGGGGAACCCAGGCCATAGATGCAGGACACGCTGGCCACGATAATCACATCACGCCGCTCAAAGAGGGAGCAGGTAGCCGAGTGACGCAGCTCATCAATCTCGTCATTGATGGAGGCATCCTTCTCAATATAAGTATCCGTAGAGGCAATATACGCCTCCGGCTGGTAATAATCATAATAGCTGACAAAATATCCTACATAATTGTCAGGGAAAAACGCCTTGAACTCGCTGGCAAGCTGTGCCGCCAGCGTCTTGTTGTGGGCAATGACCAGGGTAGGCCGCTGCACCTTCTCAATCAGCTTGGCTATGGTAAAGGTCTTGCCCGTGCCGGTAGCCCCTAGCAGCACCTGGGCCTCCTGCCCATTCTCAATGCCTGCCGCCAAATCCTCCACCGCCTGCGGCTGATCCCCCATAGGCTCAAAGGGTGCCACCACCTTGAAGGGTACCGCCCTGTCATTATCAAAATCCATATTATTCAGCTTTGGAAGCATATCTTACCCTCCCTGCATACGTTTGGAATATATTATCTACATTGTACCACAAAACACAGAAAATTTATATAGGAAAAATAAAAAAAGAAAAAAAGCAGCCTCCCGGGGATGATGGGAAGCTGCTTTTCTAAAGGAGATATATAATTGGTCGATAACTGCCGGAACTAGGGGTCTCCAAACAGCTACCATATATGGTTGATGCTCAGTTAGTATATAGCGCAGAAGCTGCACTATTGCTGTGTACTACTAAGCCAGCATCCGATAAAAACAACAGGGGCTAATCATCTGCAACAGTGATTACTTGCCCTCCGGCAGAGGCTTATCCTGCAAAGCATCAAAGCCCTCCTCGCCAGTACGAATCTTCACAACATTGTCCATGGTGTGAACGAAAATCTTGCCATCGCCATAGTGGCCGGTGTAGAGAACCTTCTTGGCAACGTTGATGATTGCAGTAGGAGCAATCTTGGACACAACGATGTCAATCTGTACCTTAGGCACCAGCTTGGAAGCTACGGCAGCACCACGATACATCTGGCCATGTCCCTTCTGGATACCATAGCCCAGAACCCGGGTAACAGTCATGCCGGTAATGCCGATACGCTCCAGAGCCACCTTCAGGCGCTCGAAACGCTCCTCGGAGGTGATAATGGTTACACAGGAAATGTGAGTCTTATTGGTATCAACAACCTCATCATTAGAAGCGGCAGGAGCAGCGGAAACCTCCACAGCCATATCCTTTGCCTCCTCGGAAGCCTCGCCTACAGGAATAGGAGCCTCAAAGGCATCACCAGTCATGAAGCCTGCATAAGCAGAGGACAGGTTATGCTCGGTAGCATCAAGGCCTGCAATCTCCTCGGCCTTGGTAACGCGGACACCTACAGTTGCCTTCAGGGCATAGAAAATGATGCCCATGGCCACGAATACATAAGCGGCAGTAGCAACTACACCAATAATCTGGGTAACCAGCATCTCAGCGGAACCGCTGTACAGAAGGCCTCCATCCAGCGCAAACACGCCGGTGAGGATAGTACCCAAGGCACCGCAGGCACCATGCACGGAAATTGCACCTACAGGGTCGTCAATGTGCAGCTTCTGATCAAAGAACTCAACAGAGAAAACAACGAGAATACCGGAAATCAGGCCGATTGCAAAGGAACCGGCAATGCTGACCATATCGCAGCCAGCGGTAATGCCAACCAGGCCGGCAAGAGCGCCGTTCATGGTCATGGAAACATCAGGCTTGCCGTAGCGGGCCCAGGTTACAAACATAGCAGTTACGGCAGCAACAGCAGGAGCCATGTTGGTGTTCACCAAAATGCTGCCCATAGAAATCAGGGTATCGTCACCGGTAGCACAAACGGTGGAAGCACCGTTGAAGCCGAACCAGCCGAACCACAGGATGAATACGCCAAGACCTGCCAAGGTCAGGTTATGTCCAGGAATACCATTGGAAGTGCCATCAGCGTTGTACTTGCCGATACGAGGGCCAAGCACATAAGCACCCACCAGGGCAGCCACACCGCCTACCATGTGAACAACAGTGGAACCGGCAAAATCATGGAAGCCCATATCTGCCAGCCAGCCGCCGCCCCAGGTCCAGTGACCGGTAACAGGGTAAACCACCAAACACAGCAACGCGCTGATAATCAGGTAAGCGGAGAACTTGGTACGCTCTGCCAGGGCACCGGAAAGAATGGTAGCGGAGGTTGCACAGAATACAGTCTGGAAAATCAGATAGGCAAAGGCAGGATAACCGGCATCCTCACCTACATCCCAGTGCTGGAAGAAGAAATCTGGAGCACCGATGAAGCCTCCAATAGTATCACCAAACATCAGGCTAAAGCCTACAACCCAAAAGAAGATGGAACCAAGTGCCAAATCGGAGAAATTCTTCATGGCGATATTACCGGCGTTCTTTGCCCTGGTCAAACCGCTCTCGACCATGGCAAAACCAGGCTGCATGAAGAATACCAGGCATGCACCAAAGATTACCCACAGGGTATCTGCTGAAGAATAACGGCCGGAGCCATCGGCAGCCAGCGCAACAGCCGGTGCCATCGCGGTCATAAACGCCGCCGCTCCTGTTATAGAAGCTCTAATGCTTTTCATTAGAATCAAATCCTTTCAACTCATTTTTTTCAAACAAAAAATGCCTAAACATGAATCTAGCTAAAATTCATATTTAGACACCATCGTCTGCTTGAATATATATTTTATTATTGCCTCCGGAGGGGCCTGCAGTACCTCGCTCCTAAGATGTACTTAGAATACCACTCCAAAAAGGGAATGTCAATAGTTTTTCTATAATTTCTATGATGTATACATAATACTATCTATGCTGTAAAATTATATGATGAATTTCATTTTATCGTCGTGAAGGTACGAAGCTTTTGGAACATTAACGGATAAGTTTTGTGAGTTTGTGCACTCTGTTCAGATTAAAAATGGGATGAGACGGCAGGTGATGTTATATTGAAAATTTTGTGGCACGGGCTCCCGGGACGGACATACTTTTTCTCCATTCGCCACAAACGGTCCGCTTCGTACCTCAGCCTCCGTCTCCAACTAACGCCTATTTTGCTTGCTGCGCAAGCAAAATTACGGCTGGCCAAGACACCATCTATCATAGTCATGCAGGCAAGCGGAGCCGCTTTTCCTGCGGAAAAGATGGTGGCTCATATCCGAAAAAGCAGTCCGCCCCCTCGCGCCCTCTACATAATTCAGGCCTCATCACCTGCCCCCCATCCCTTTCTTGTCTGACCAGATACGACAAAATAATAAAAAGATATACGTTGCTCGTTATAGTGCTACATACAGCTTATTGCTTTTTAACGGAACATATCCATTAAGAATGAAACATGAAATAAATAACATCCTCAACTTCCTTCTCACGTTCACCCAAGTATTCCTTAAGCAGATTTCTATCACTATAAATCCTGACAATATATTCTATTGTATCAAGTTTTGAGGTTTTATGTTTTTATTTTTATTCGATTACGATAGTATATTTTTTGTTTTTCTCTTTTTTATCTGTTATAATAGTATATATTTGAAAAAATGTATTTCATAAGGTTGTGATAGTATGATTTTTAGGGAACTGTATTTACAAAAGATACGACCGTTTATTGATAAGGACATTGTAAAGGTCATAACAGGCATCAGACGCAGCGGAAAATCCATCATGCTGCTGATGATACAGCAGGAACTATCCCGTCAAGGGATTTTGCCAAGCCAGATACTCCACTTGAACTTTGAAGACATGGCCAATGCCAGGCTATGCGATGCACAAAATCTCAATCAATGGGTAACAGAACGCGCAAAGGAAATAACTGGCAAAGTCTATCTATTTCTGGATGAAATACAGGAAGTAAAGGAATGGGAGCGAGCCGTCAACTCATTGCGTGTTTCCGTGGATATAGATATTTATATCACAGGTTCTAATGCCAAGCTGTTATCAGGAGAACTTGCCACATACCTGGCTGGCAGATATGTGCAATTTACCATCTACCCATTTTCCTATCAGGAATTTCTCCTGGCAAACAACGCAGAAGATGATGCCAAAATATTCCAGCAATATCTTTTGCTGGGAGGAATGCCATTTCTCCTCAACCTGTCTTATCAGCCAGATGCTTCAAGGCAATATCTGCATGACATTTATAACTCGGTTATGCTGAAAGACATTATTCAGCGCAACAAGCTGCGGGATGCAGACCTGCTGGAGCGTATCCTGCTTTATACCCTCAGCAGCATAGGCAATACTTTTAGTGCCTCAAGCATTACTAAATATCTAAAAAGTGAAAACCGCAAAACATCCAATGACACAGTGCTGTCATATCTGAATGCCTGTACCTCTGCTTATCTCCTGACCAAAGTGCCACGCTGGGATTTGCAGGGAAAGAAATTGCTGTCCGTAAATGAAAAATACTATATTGCTGACATCGGTATTCGCGAAGCTATCTATGGCAACAATATGCGAGATATTAATCAGGCACTGGAAAATATCGTATGCCTGGAGCTTTTAGCCCGTGGCTACAAGGTCATGATTGGCAAAATTGGTGATTATGAAATAGATTTCATCGCAGAAAAAAAAGGCACCCGCATGTACATACAGGTAACCTATCTGCTAGCCAGCGAAGATACTATAAAGCGTGAATTTGGAGTGTACGATTATGTCAAGGATAATTACCCCAAGTATGTCTTATCAATGGATGAACTGGATTTCAGCCGCAACGGCATCCGGCATGAAAATATCCGCAGCTTTCTGCTACGCAATGATTGGTAGCCATACCTATTAATCCATTTTAGTTTATACAGCGGCTGGCAGTTGCAAGTCTCGCCAGCCTCCCAGCTCCCCCTTATTTCAGTTTATACAGCGGTAGGCAGTAACAGGTTTCGTCAGCCTCCCGGCTCCCCCTTTTCAGGCTTATTCGTAAAGCTGTATTGGGCACTATGGTAACAAATAAAGTATGTGGTTCTGTCATTTTGTTTATATCTGTTCAGACAAAGAGGGGGTGAGTGAGGACAGTACCCATAGAAAACCTTTGTTGTGCCTCGGTGCTTAGCGACTTGCAA